>NZ_JBSHIM010000001.1:0-76650 GCF_053618975.1 Microbacterium sp. NPDC055599
TCACCGGCCGCCGCGAACACCCCCGTCTCGACCTCAGGCCGCGGCGCACCCACCCGCACCGCGTGGGTGCCGGAGTCTTCCACGACAGCGGCCGAGGTGACCCCGTTCAACTCCGTGAGCTCGGTCGCCGCAGCGTCGAGCGACGTCGTCAGCGTGGGCGACACCCCGTCGCCCGGCGCCTGCACCGCGACCTCCCGTGCGGCGACGGTGTCGAAATCGCTCGACACCTGCACGCTCGCGGACGACGCCAGCCCCAGTGTCGTCAGTGCGAGTGCCAGGGGGACCGCGAGGGCGGCGACCAGGGCCAGGGTGCGACCAGGGCGACTCGTCACGTTGCGCCAGGCGTCGCGAACGAGGTCGCCGAACCGCACGGTCGAGGCGCGGCCCGGGGGATGCGGTCCGCTGACGGGCGGGTGGCGGCGTGCGCCGTCCTCCCCCACGGGTGCACGCCGCGACCCATCGGACACCACCCGCCCGTCCGCCACCCGCACCCGCCGGTCCGCCCGCTCGGCGACCACAGCGGAATGCGTCACCACGATCAGGGTCGTGCCCGACCGCCGCACCTCGTCGAACAGCTCGAGCACCGCGGCACTGTTCTCCGAGTCCAGGTTTCCCGTCGGCTCGTCCGCCAGGAGGATCGGTGTCCGCGCCGCCATCGCCCGCGCGATCGCCACCCGCTGCCGCTGCCCGCCCGACAGCACGCCGGGACGGCTCTGCGCGAACTCCCCGAGCCCGACATCCTGCAGCGCGCGCAGCGCGAGCCCACGCCGCTCGTCGCGGTCCACGGCCCGATAGTGCAGCGGCAGCTCGACGTTCTCGACCACGGTGCGCCGGTCGAGCAGATGGAAGCTCTGGAAGATGTAGCCGAGCAGGTCCGATCGGGCCGCGGCAGCAGCACGATCGGAGAGCCCCGCCACATCGTCCCCGTCGATCAGGTAGCGGCCGGACGACGGACGGTCCAGGAGTCCGACGATTCCCAGCAGCGTCGACTTCCCCCCGCCGGACTCGCCCTCCACGGCCACGTACTCGCCCTGCGCGAAGACGACGTCCACCCCGTCGAGCGCCACGACCGGCGGCGTCGTCGGGAACACCCGCGAGACACGGTCGAGCGACAGCGTCGGCACTACTGCACCCGCACTTCGTCGCCCGCGTCGAGCTCGCCGTCGTCGACCGCCGTCACCGCACTCGTGCCGTCCAGAGCCCCCCGCTCAGAGACCGCGACCTCGACGAACCCGCCCTCCCTCGCGACGAGCACGTAGCGGCTCTCCCCGCGCGACAGGACGGCGCGGGACGGCACGAGCAGCGACTCCTCCGCCACGATCTCCCGCGTGATGCTGACGAGCCCCTCTGCTCCGGCCTGCTGCGGGCGCTGGCTCGCGTCGGTGTACGCGAACAGCACGTCGAACGAGCTCTCGCCGTCCTCGTTCTCGACCTCGACGATGCGCAGCAGCGTGAGCGCGACCGTGGTCGAGCCCGCGAGCATCGTGGCCGACATCCCCTCCTCGAGTTGAGCGGCGACCGCCGGGACGACCGTCGCCTTGACCACGGTCTCTCCGGACGACGTCACCACGGCCGCCTTCTCGGGCAGCGCGCCGGTCGCCGGGATCGCCAGCACCGCGGCTGGAAGCTGCGGCACCACCAGAAACGCGGCAGCGGGCGCCGACACCACCTTCGTGGACGGAGGAGCCGGCGTCGCCGGGACCACCGGAGCGGCATCGCCGTCCGTGGCATCCGCCGCCGGGTCGACCAGGGGCACCGCGTAGCCGTTCGCCCGGAACAGTCCGGCCACCGCCTCCGCGGTCGCGCGTCCGAACGCACCGTCCGCCGTGAGCGCATAGCCCGCCGCGATCAGGCCGTTCTGCAGCTGGAGGACGTCGCGCCCCGTGTCGCCCGTCTTCATGTCGCGGAAGAAGGGGAACGACCCGGGCATCGCGAACAGGGGTTGGTTGTTCACCTCCAGCAGCAGCGTCCCCGCCGAGGCCTGCTGCCCCGGTGTGACGGGAGACAGCGTCACGCTCCCGCCGCCGTCCGGCGTCGGCACCGCGGTGGAGATCTCATCGACGTTGGCGACGGTGCCCTGGGCGTTGATCACATCGGCGAGCTGACCGCGGACCACCGTCGCGGTGATGAGGGAGGGATCGGGGGGCTGAGCGGCCGCGTCGATCTGCGCGGGAGACCGGAAGACGAGCGCCGCCGCCCATCCGCCGGCGAACAGGGCACCGGCAACCAGCACGGACGCCGTGATCAGGACGACGCGACGTGACCGGCGGGGGACGGCGGCCTCCTTCACCATCCGGCCGTCACTCCGCCGTCGCGAGCTCGGCGATCGTCGCGTCGATCTCCGCCGACACCGTGGCGACCTTCGCCCGCAGCGACTCGAAGGCCTCCGCGTTCTGCTCGTACGACGCGGCCTCCCGCTCCCACAGCGCGTCGTAGAACGCCTGCTGGAAGCCCGACGACTCCCGGCAATCCACATCCTCCAGCGCGAGCCGCACCTCCTCACGCGTGATGTCGCCCGTGCTCGGGTCGTCTCCGCTGAGGGGGCTCGTGGTGAACCGTTGCCGCACCGAGTCGGACGGCATGTCGATCGGAAGGGCGGGAAGATCCTCCACACCGAGGGGCACCATGCACTCGTTCCACCGATCGGCCGCTTCCCTCACGGCCGGGTCGGCCAGGGCGCCCTCGAACGCCGACCCGACGAACATGGAGGAGAAGTTCATCATGTCGGAGGAGTACCCGGGGATCCGCCCCTGCAGCTCGGCCGAGCACTCGTCGCTCACCGCGGCGGTCGCCGCATCGAGGTCGGCGGTGCGATACGCCTCCCACGGCAGCACCTCGAGGGGCAGCGCCTCCTGCGGGAGGTGGTATCCGTACGTGCTCGCGACCTCCTCGGTCAGCGCGGAACGCGTGGTCTCGCGGCCCTCGTAAGCGCTGTCGAAGTCGACGTACGGCACCGGCAGCGGCGTGCCCTTCTCCTCCAGGCATTCGGCGATCACGAGCGCACCCGCGTAGGCGGCCTTCTTGAGCATCTTGTCGGTCAGGACGTAGGGGTCCAGCGGCAGCGTCCACGCGGAGATGTTCTTCTCCACGCTGCCCGTCGGCGTCTGTTCGGCGGCGGGGGTGTCGGAGACGCAGCCGGTGGCGGCTGCGAGAGTCGCAGCCGCCACCAGCATCGCGCCGCCGAGACGAAGGTGTTTCGACACGGGTGAACGCTCCAGGGGTGAGGGGTCAGATGAACTTCGCCGACGCGGGATCCCACGTGACGCCGTACACGAGGCCCGAGTTGTTCTCGATGTTGCCGTCGCCCTGACGCCGATGTCCTTACCGCGAGCTTTCAGTGTGCGCGCGGATCGGGGCGTGCACGGGAAGCCCTTTTGCACGAGTGCCGTGTTCCTTACACGGCTTCTCCGGAGGGTCGCGACGGCCGCCTCTCAGCGCGCGGCATCCCACATTGTGTACGACACCACGCCGGCCGGCAGACCCTCCAGCGGCGCCACGAGCTCGCTCTCCACACCGACGATCCGGCCCGACTCGACGGAGATGAACGCGGTCTCCACCCGCTCGGGCACCACCGAGGACACCTGCACGCCGATCACGTCGCGCCCCAGGCGGTCGGTCGTCTCGCCCCGCACGGTCACGCCCCCTGCCTCGTCGAGCAGCTCCAGCAGCGCCGCGTGCTGGGCGTCCGTCAGCGTCCAGTACTGCAGCAAGCCGGTGATCGCGGCCAGCAGCTCCCCGGACGACGACGCCGACGTGGCCCCGAATGCACCGAGGGCCGCGTCGAGCTCGGCGCGCGAGCTTCCGGAGAGTCCGGCGACCGCGGTCGGCAGAGCGAACTCCTCCGGTGACAGGGCCACGGTGTCGATGAGCTCGCCGGGCGCGTACGGGCTCGCGGCGATGCCATCCGGACGCTCGCCGTCGGGCCAGTACGGCTCCCCCGCGACGATGGTCGAGACGGTCGGCTGACCGGGACCCCACTCCAGGGTGATCTCCTGGGGCACGACCTCGACGTGCTCGTCCGCCAGGTCGACGCTCCAGTTCCACGACACCGAGTGCACGACCGGGGCCTGCGCGACCGCGGCGTCGACCATCAGGGTGCGCTCCGCGTCGGCGAACACCTCCGCCGCGGTACCGGCTGCCGTGTAGTGCAGGGCGGGCGGGGTGAGCGCCACCGCGGGTTGCGTGGGCACCAGCACCGACACCGCGACGACCGTGGCAGCCGCGACGGCCGCTGTCGCCGTGACCACTCCGGCCCACACCAGGGCCGGGCGGCGGCGGCGCCTCTGCGGGCGGTAGTCGCCGCGGATGATGCCCTCGCGGATCGCGATCTCGGCCGCGGTGAGGCCGCTGTCGTCGGTCGTCCGCGGCGCCGGGTTCGCCGCACGGAACAGGCGGTCGAGCTCGGTGTCGGAGATGTTCATCGCGCCCGTCCCGTCTCGAGCTGGGCGCGCAGCTTGGTGCGTGACCGCGTCAGGGTGGTCCACACGGCTCCGGGGCTGGTGTGCAGCGCCTCGGCCACCTCACCGGCGCTGAGCTCGTCCCAGTACGTGAGCACCACGACCTGCCGCTCCCTGGCGCTCAGCGACCGGAGGGCGCGCCGCAGCGCCAGTGCCTCCATCGGGTCGAGCGGCTCGGCCGGGTTGCTGAGCCCGCGCGTGAGCGCGTCGATGGCCCTGTCGCGGGACCGCGCACGCCGGCTGCGATCGCGCAGCTTGTTGTCGGCGGTGCGCAGGAACCACCGCAATCCCATGGGGCTCGCGGGGTCGAGTTTGCGCCAGGCGATCAGGAACACCTCGGCCGTGAGCTCCTCGACCTCCTCGGCGTCGTCGATGAAGCACTCCAGGTGGCGGTGGATGCGGGGCCAGTACTGGTCGAACAGCTGTCGGTACACCACCGCCTTCGTGCCGGCGCCGTCGTGCTCGGCCGCGCGCGACGTCGGCCGAACGCGGCCGGGCGCCACGCGCAGGAAGCCGGCGGCGTCGCCGGAACCGGGCGCCGCGACAGCGAGCGCGAGCGGGTGCGTGAACGTGAAGCGGAACATGCGCCCCTCCCTCACGCCGCGATCCGGTGTGAACAGGGTAGCGGCATGATCAGAACAGGCAACGGAGGTTCGTGACCGCCCCGACGACGTTCGCCGTGACCCCCGCGCCCGCCGACGCCAGCACCGTGCTCGCGGCATTGCGGGCCTGGACGGTCCCGGAGGAGCGGGCGTTGGCGATCGAGCGCACGGTGCTGAGGCCGGCGGTGCTGACGATCGAGCAGACGCTGAAGCTCAACCGCGTTCCGCCGCGGTTCGGCTCCGAGTAGGCGCAGTACTGTCCGGTCGCACAGCTGCCCACGGCCCGCTGGTATGGCGACGGGACGGTGAGTTGCATGCCGAGATCGGGCCACTCCGCGGTGTACGCGTCCACGGCGACGCCCCCGGGGACGTGCTCGAGCGCGTAGACGACATCCTGGTGGAGACTCTCGTCGGCGTGGGCGGGGGCGAGCGATCCCCCCACGAGCAGCGCCGTCGCGGCGAGGGTGACAAGGAGCTTCGTCTTCATGCGGACCGTCCGGGTGTGGAGGAAGGGGTGTGCCTCCAATCTCGGGTGTCGCCGCCGTCCCCGTCGACCGCCGACCGCGCCTTGCCGCTCCGGGGAGTTCCTTACACACTTCTTTCCGGCCGCGACCCCCCCGTCAGCTGAACAGGATGAGGACGTACACGGCGAAGGTCGCGAGGTGTGCGGCGCCGTGCATCGCCGTCACGCGCTTCGCGGAGAAGGTCGTGACCGACAGCAGCAGCGTGACGCCGAGCATCAGCAGGTTCGCGGGCGACTCGGCCAGCACCACCGTCTGCCCCGTGAGCATGCCGATCACCAGCACCGCGGGGATCGTGAGCCCCACGGTCGACACGAGCGCGCCGTGGCAGAGGTTCGTGACGCGCTGCGCCTCACCGTTCAGGGCGGCCCGCACGGCCGTGATCGACTCGGGCAGGAACACGATGCCCGCGATGAGGAGCCCCGCGAGGGCCACGGGCGCCCCGACCCTGGCGAGACCGTCGTCGAGCAGCGCGGCCATGTCGTGCGACAGCAGCACGATCGGCACCACCGTGACCACGAGCAGGAGCAGCCGCGTCACGACCTCGGTGCGATGCGCGGCGAGCACCTCCCGGATGCCGGGGCGCGGCTCCTCCGTACGAGCCGCGGTCCGCAGTCGCTCGTCGACCTCCGTGAAGTCCTCCGCCTGCGCGCCCATCTGCCGGAACAGGAAGAACGCGTACAGCGCGAGCGTCAGCACGATGATCGGGATCTCCTGCCCCACCGTGTACGCGCCGTCGTCGCCGATGAGCCCGGGCAGGGCGATCCCGAGCGCCACGAGCACCACCAGCATCGCCAGGTACGCCGACGTGCCGGTGCGGTTGTGCGCCATCCCGCGGTGACGCAGCCCGCCCAGCAGCAGCGCGAGCCCGATCACGAGGTTCAGGATGATCATCGACACGGCCATCACCGAGTCGCGGGCGATCGTGGCGTGCTCGCCGGGACCGAGCATGACCGCGGAGATCAGGATCACCTCGATCAGCACGATCGACAGGGTGAGCACGAGCGAGCCGTAGGGGTCGCCGAGCCGGTGCGCGAGGGCCTCCGCCTGCTTCACTACGCCGAACGCGCACACCAGGATCACCGCGACGATGCCGACGAGCGCGACCACCAGGAGAGGCCCGGGCACGGGCGGCGCGAGCAGCGGGTGGGCGAGCAGCAGCGCACCGAACGCACCCCAGCCGAGCACCACGCGGACCACATCGACGGGGGTGACCAGCTGCCTGATCGACGGTCGGCTCATGGTCGGCTCCTCGCCGGTCGGCCTCTCCCTGGACATGACGACTCCCTCATGAGTCAGTCGTCGTGTGCGGGTACTGCTCCCTCGTCCGCCGCCCCGGTGACCGGGGACACTCCCAGGGTAGCGGCGGAACCGCAACAGCACCTGTGCACGCGCGACCCACCGACGCGGCGGCCGTCGAACGGTCAGACGGTGATGCGCGGACGCCGCGGGATCCAGCAGGCCACGCGGTCGCGGTAGGCGCGGAAGTCGGCACCGAACCGCGCCTCCAGGTCGGCTTCCTCCAGTGGTCGCACGAGCGCGTTCCACACCAGCGACCCGCACAGGGCGTACAGCACCACGAGCCACGAGCCCGCCATCAGGCCGACCGCCACGCCCTGCGCGATGCCGCCGACCGCCATCGGGTTGCGCACGAAGCGGTAGGGCCCGGCGACCACCAGCCGCCGGGGCATCGCCGAGGGCAGGGGTGTGCCCTCGCCCTGCACCGACATGGAGGCGGCCGACCACATCGACAGCGCGAACGCGAGCGCGAACAGCACCGCACCGGCGATGCGCACGGCCACGGGGAACGGCACGTGCAGCCCCCACCGATGCTCGGCGACGACGATCACGGCGGGCAGGGCCACCAGGAACACGGCGGAGAACACGAGGATCTGCACGGCCGTGCGGGACAGATGCGCCACGGGCCGGGCGGTCGCCGCGAGCCGGAACCGGAACGGCCCCCGCAGCAGCCACTCGGACGGAACCCGGCCGGTGAGCACGAGCACGGCAGCGCCGATCGACCCCAGCGCCGCGGCCGCCATGAGCAGCGCGCCCCATCCGGCCGCGCCCGTGACGGTGGCGTACAGCGCCATGCCGGCCGCGACCAGGGTCGTCCAGCCGGTGGCCGACCACACCGCGGCGCGCAGTCCCGCCGCAGCGAGGGCCGACCCGAGCACGAACAGCGGGATGTCGAGCAGCGCGACGAGCGGCGCGTCGAGAGAGCCGAGGGTCGCGGTGCGGATGCCGGGCGACACGAACACCGCGATCCACCACGCGGCGCCGGCGAGGGCCTGCGCTCCGAAGAACAGACGACCCCAGGAGCGCGGCGACATCCGGCGCCACAACTCCCCCATGCGGTCAGTCTAGGTCAGGCCGCGGCTCCCGCCGGCGGTGTCGCGTCAGCTCTGCGGGGCGTCGTTCCAGGACCAGATGTCGTCGCCGCGCAGCACCGCGTCGGCCCCGCCGTCGCAGTAGATCGTCTGACCGGCCATGTGCGTGTTCGCCGGGCTGGTCAGCCACACCAGCAGTTCTGCGATGGACGACGCCGGCTGGTGGTAGTTGAGCGGCATCGGCACGGCGGCGTCCACCTGCGCCAGGCCCTCGGGCGACCCGAGCAGACCGGCGGTCATAGCGGTGATCACGGTGCCGGGGGCGACGGCGTTGAGGGGGATGCCGGCTCCGGCCCACGCGGGCGTCACCGACTCGCGGCGCACCCACCGCGACACCGCGCGCTTGCTCGACGAGTAGTTGAGGAACCCGCCCTCGGGGGTCGCGGCGAGCCGGTCGCCGATCTCCAGCGCGCGGGCCTCGTCACCGGCCAGGGCGGCGTCGACGAGCTCAGCGGACACCGGCTGCAGCGACGCCATCGACGACACCACGGCCGCACGCGGAGTATCGGCCAGGCTGAGCGTGGGGCGCAGGGTCTCCAGGAACTCGGTCACGCCGAAGAAGTTGATCGCCATGGTCTTCGCGATGGGGGCGGCGATGCCGGCGCACGCGATCACGGCGTCGATGCTGCCGTCCGCGGCTTCGATCGCGGCTTCCGCGGCGGCGATGCGGCCGTCGTGCGTGGAGAGGTCGCCCGCCACTTCGGCGCCGGCGAGGTCCACACCGATGACGGTGTGCCCCTGGGTGCGCAGCAGCGAGGTGGTGGCGGCTCCGATTCCGGATGCCGAGCCGGTGACGACGTAGGTGCGGGTCATGATGATTCCTCCTGGATGGACGGTGCCGACGGCGTGCCGGCGAGGGCGAAGACGAAGCGCGTGAGCTGGTGCCGGAACGCGGAGATCTCGTCGGCGTCCCAGCCGGCGAGGGCGTCTGCCACCAGGCGGTGACCGGCGTCGACCAGGCGTGCGTAGGCCTGCTCGCCGGCGGGTGCGAGGCGCACCTCGACCGTGCGGCCGGTGCGGATCGGGTCGACCACGCCCTGCGCGGCCATGCGGGCGACGAGCTTCGACGTGGTCGGGCGCGACATCGAGGCGTGCTCGGCGAGGTCACCGAACCCGAGTGCTCCCCCGTGGAGCCCGAGCAGGTACACCGCGCGGATGGCGGTGGGGTCGAGGGCGACGCCGACGCTCTCGGCCACCTGGGCCTGCACGTCGCTCTCGCTCCACGCCGACACCACGTTCACGAGGGCGACGTGGATGTCGGCGATGCTCTGGGCGTTCGCCATGCCCTCAGTCTACGCCTTTTGTTGCTTGAGGCAACTGTTCTCGGTCACGTACCCGGTCGAGCCCGAGTCGTCCACCAGCACATACGGCACCACATCGGCGGAGCTCCCGCGTCCACGACGCCAGTGCCGCTCCCGGCCGTCGCCGTACTCCAGCACGATCGCGCTCGGCACAGCACCGGCGGGAGCCACCACGTAGGAGCTGCCGCCGAGACCCGACGACCGCAGTTGCACCACGATCCCGCCGTCGTTCGGTCGCGGAGGTGTCGTGTGCAGATCCATCGGGGTCACCGGCAGTGCGTACTCGCCGCGCACCTGCAGCACCGCTGCGCCGGCGGCGCGCGGGCCCAGCGGCCTCACTCCGCCGCCCCGATGCGCGCAGCCCATGCGGCCGTGTCCCGCACGCCACGGGCGTCGAGGTAGGCGCGCACCGTGTCGTGCACGAGCCGGATCTCAGCCTCGTTGCCCATCGCGGCCTGCATCGTGCCGACGTCCGGGGTCGGCTTGCCGTCGATGCGCTCGAGCGCCTCCCAGACGATGTCCTCGCGGGCGCCGCGTCCCAGGGCGTGCGGCATCGAGGTGAAGCGGATGCCGGGGCGGGCGGCGGGTCGTGACTCTTTCATGCGTGTTCCTCTCTCGTCCGGAGGGCAGGCTCGCGCGGAGGGGCCGGCGGCCCCTGGCGGCGCGCACGCCGGAGCGGGGGTCTCGCCCCCTGTGCGGTCGTGCGGTTCTGCGGCCCGCGGTGCTCCCCTGATCACCGTCGAGTGCGGCGCGGGAGCCTCGGTCTGGCCGTCCGGTTCCCTCCGACCGTAGCACGTTGTTTTGAGTCATTCAAAACAACGGATACCGAGCGGTGTGTCGTCTCAGGCGCTTCCGGACAACACCCGAGCGACGTACACCGCCGACGCACGCGACGCCCCGAGCGCCAGCACCGCCCGACCCGCGCGCACATCACCCTCTGCGGGCCACCCCGCATACACGACCACGGCGTCGGGGCGCACGGCGAGCACCGCATCGTGCACGGCCGCCTCGAACGGACTGCTCTGCGGCTGATTCACCAGCAGCACCACCTCCTCCGTCCGGTCCGCGGCGACCGCGGCCGCCCGTGCGGCAGCCGCCGTCGCATCGAGTCCCGCGAGCGATACGCGCTCCACCGGCATCCGCTCCCGCAGCGCCACGGTGAAGAAGTCCGACGCCTCCCCCACCGCGACACTGCGCTTCGTGCGGGCGTCGACCACCGTGGCCGACGCACTGCCGAGGTGCACATCACCGACCACCGTGGCCGCGCGGGCGACGAGGTCTGCGCCCTCGAAGGCCGCCGGGCGCTCGGCGTCGTCCCCGTGGTCGCGGCGCCAGGCCGAGAGCTCGGCGAGCCGCGCCGCCGCCTCCTCCGCGCGCGCGACAGGCAACGCGCCCGACCGCAGCGCCTCGTACACGGCGTGCAGCACCTCCTCGAACTCGACCTGGTCGGTGCGCTCGCCGCCGACCTGCGGGTTGAGGGCGGGGTTGCCGATGCACACGAGGTCTGCGCCCGCGGCGAGGGCCCCGACCGCGCCGGGCCCCGAGCCGACCGTGCCGCGGATCGCCGCCATGTCGACCGCGTCGGTGATGAGCACCCCGTCGAAGCCCAGGTCGCGGGCCAGGCGCAGGCTCGTCGGGTTGAGGGTCGCCGGTGTGTCGCCGAGCGCGGGCACGCGGATGTGCGCCGTCATGAGGGTCTTCGCGCCCGCCTCGATCGCGGCGCGGAACGGCGGCAGATGCACGGCGTGCAGCTGTTCGAGCGTCACATCGGCGGTCGCCGGCGCCAGGTGCGAGTCGGTGACGGTGTCGCCGTGACCGGGGAAGTGCTTGGGGCACGCGGCGACCCCGGCGGACTGGATCCCCCGGACGGCCGCGGCGGCATGGCGGGCGACGACGTCGGGGTCGGCGCCGAACGAGCGGACGCCGATCACGGGGTTGCGAGGGTCGGCGTTGACGTCGACGGTCGGCGCCAGGTCGACGTCGATGCCCGCGGAGGCCACGAGCCGCCCGGTCCAGGCGGCGACGCGCTCGGTGAGGTCGATGTCGTCGAGGCGGCCGAGCACCGCGTTGCCGGGCGTCGATGAGCCCGCGGCCGCTTCCAGGCGCGTGACGATGCCGCCCTCCTCGTCCACGCCGATCAGCGCTCCGGGGTGTCGTCCGTGGATCTCCGCCGAGAGCGCGCGCGGCTGATCCGGGTCGGCGGGATCGAGGTTCTGCGCGAAGTACACGACGCCGGCGAGACCGTGGTCGAGCGCTCGCCGGAGCCAGTCGGGGGCGGTGCGTCCGGCGAATCCGGGCCACAGCAGGCTGTGGGCGAGGCGGCTCAGGGCGGGGTCGCGCAGCGCGGGCATGAGCATCTCTCGGTCGAGGGCGGCCTGTTCACGACGAAACTAAACTACGAACGCACGACCGTCAATGAAAATTCATGACACCAGCGCGCACGCCCGGATGACCGCCTGCACCACCACCGGCACCTGCTCCGGCGTGAGGCACTGCGGATTCAGTGCGATCTCGTCGCCGTCCACGCCCACCACGACCGCGGGATCACCGGAGCGCAGACGCTCCGCAACCGCCGCTGCCGTCGCGTGCAGCGGCCGTACGGAGGCGCGCGGGATCGAGGCGGGCTGGATGCCGGGGCGCTCCAGCACGTGGCGCCGCACGCGCAGATCCACGCACCCCGCGAGCCCCGCGACCAGCTCCGACACCATCCGCTCCCGGGCTGCCTGCTCCGCGGCCTCATCCCGCCGAGCGAACAGCTCGACCGCCGCCACCAGCCCCACGATCGTCTCCTTGTCGGTCTTCATCCCCCGGGCGACACCGTGGTGCGGATAGGCGACGGCCGCGCACGCGGCCACCAGCTCGCGCCGACCGAGGATCATCCCCGACGACTGCGGCCCACGGACCTCCTTGCCACCGCTGAGCACCACGAGGTCGGCACCCTCGTCGAGCATCTGCCGCACCAGCGCCCGCGGCGGCACCTCGGCGGCGGCGTCAACCACCAGCGGGATGCCGTGCTCGTGCAGCACCGCGGCGACCTCCGCGAGCGGCGGCGAGCCGGGCAGCGACCGGGCCTCCGCCATCCACAGCAGGAGCGCGGTCCGGTCGCTGAGGGCACGGCGCAGCTCCTCCACGCTCGCCCCCGTCGCATCCTCCACCTCGACCACGCGGGCACCCGCGACCGCCACCGCCGTGTCGTAGCGGTTGCGATGGCCGCGCAGCATCAGGCACTCGTCCGGCAGTCCGGAGGCGCGCGGCAGCCGGGCGCGCAGCTCCGGGTGGTCGCGGGTCATCGCGGCGGCCGTGGCGACCGTGAGCCCCGCGGCCGCTCCCGCGGTGACACAGGCGGCCTCCACATCGAGCGCGGCGGCGATGCGTTCCCCCGCCCGAGCTTGGAGGGCGTGCAGGTCGACGAAGGCCCCGGCGGCCTCGCGCATCGCGTCGAGCACCTCGGGCGCCAGGAGCGAGCCGCCGACTGCGGTCACCGTGCCCCACGCGTTGATCAGCGGTCGAAGTCCCAGGTCGCGGTAGACGCTCATGAGCGCACACGCTAGCGCCTCGATCGCTTCCGGCGGCCGTGCCGTCACCCCGACCGCTCCCTCGCGAGACGCCGTTCCCGACCGGCCGGCGGCGACGGTTTTTTTGCCGCTCAGCAGGAAATTTGACTTCTATGCCGTTCCGGGTATGGTCAGGGGTTACGCCAGCCACGAAAAGGGGAAGCGCACATGTCCGGAAAGTCCACCCAGGGTCGAGCGAGCAAGAAGGCACCCCAGCTCTCGCTCAAGGAGAAGCGGGCCGCCAAGAAGGCCAAGAACGCTCCAGACGAGTTCCTCAAGCCCCGCAAGGGCGCGAAGGGCTGAGGACTCCCCGGACGGCGGCATCGCGGCGGACGCTGCGGATGCGCGTCCGAGAGGTGCGCCGGATACCCGCGCGACGAGGTGCTGTCAACGGCCCTCCCCTCGTGCGGCAACCGGCGCACCCTGGACGTCTCATCCGACGAGAGGAGCACGCCATGGCGCACGACGAGGGCCACCTGAACGATCCGGAGCGCATGCAGCCGGAGGAGGAGGATCGCGTCGAGTCCGGCGCGGAGCCCACCGACCCCACGGATCCGTCCCCCGATGCCGGGTCCACCCGACCCGGTGCCGGTCCGATCTCGGAGCACCTCGCCGAGCGGGGCGGGGACGACACCGACCTCATCGAGAACGTGCCGGCGGGCGGTGCGGGGGCCGACGCGGGCGCCGGGCAGGCCGCCCGCGTGGATCCGTCATCCGACGCCTCGGTGCCGGACGAGTCTGAGCACAACGACGAGCCCGGCATCGGCACTCGTCGCGCGGAGGACTGAACACCCCACGGTCACACCGTGGACGGATGCAGCACGACCTTGATGCAGCCGTCCTCCTTCTGCTGGAACGTGCGGTACAGGTCGGGTGCGTCGTCGAGCGGGGCGTGATGCGTGGTGAGGTCCATCACGCCGAGCGGATCGGCGGCGTCCTCCACGAGCGGCAGCAGGTCGTCGATCCAGTTCTTGACGTTGCACTGCCCCATCCGCAGCGTGACCTGCTTGTCGAACATCGTCTTCATCGGCAGGATGTCGGCGTCACCCGCATAGACGCCGCTCAGCGACACGGTCCCGCCCCGTCGCACCGCGTCGATCGAGGCGTAGACCGCGGCGAGGCGGTCGATCCCCGCCTTGTCGAGCAGCTGTCGCGCGGCGGGATCGGGCAGCAGCCCCACGGCCTTCTGCACGAACTCGATGCCGCTGTTCCCGTGGGCTTCGAGCCCCACCGCGTCGACCACGGAGTCGGCCCCGCGGCCCTCGGTGGTGTCGCGAATCTCGGCGACGACGGTGTCGGTGAGGTCGAGCGTCTCGATGCCGTGCCGTTCGGCCATGGCCCGCCGCTCGGGCACCGGGTCGACGGCGATGACGCGGTGCCCGCGGTGACGGCCCACCCTGGCGACGAACTGCCCGACCGGGCCGAGGCCCATCACGGCGAGGGTGCCGCCTTCCGGCACCTGCGCGTACTCCACGCCCTGCCACGCGGTGGGGAGGATGTCGCTGAGGAACAGGTAGCGCTCGTCGGGAAGGTCGGGCGCGACCTTGATGTGGTTGTAGTCCGCAAGCGGTACCCGCAGGTACTCCGCCTGTCCGCCCGGCACCTGGCCGTAGAGCTTGGTGTAGCCGAACAGGGCTGCTCCGCTGCCGTACTCGCGCACCTGCGTGGTCTCGCACTGCGACTGCAGGCCGCGACGGCAGAAGAAGCACTCCCCGCACGCGATGTTGAACGGGATGACGACCCGGTCTCCGGGCTGCAGCGAGGTGACGTTCGCGCCCACGTCGACCACCACACCCATGGGCTCGTGCCCGAGGATGTCGCCGCGATCCAGGAATGGACCGAGCAGCTCGTACAGATGCAGGTCGGAGCCGCAGATCGCCGATGAGGTGATGCGGATGATCGCGTCCTCTGGCTGCTGGATCTGCGGGTCGGGGACCTCCTCGACCGTCACCGTGCGCTTGCCCTGCCAGGTCAGTGCCTTCATGATGTCCTCCGCTCCGGTCGACTGTGGTCGTCCCAGCCTCCGCGTCGCCGGTCGGTGTGAACACCCGGTTGACAGGTGCCGTGGCGCATGCGATCCCGCGCTCAGTGGAAGGGGCAGCCGCGGCCGGAGCCGGCCGCGCGCACCCGTCCGCCGGACGCGGGCTTGGTGGGCAGCCGTCGTCGGTTCACCGCGAGGCCCTCGTCGAGCACGCGCAGCCGCGGGTCGCTGAGCACCGCGATCGCAGCCGTGAGTCCCGCGACCACGAGCTTCTCGCCGGGGCAGCGGTGTCCCGAGGCGACGTCGGCTCCGCCCTGCGGGATGAACGTCTTCACCTCTTCGTGGTCAGTCACGTCGGTGAAGCGCTCCGGGGCGAAGCGGTGCGCGTGCGCCCACGACTGCTCGTCGGTGTCGGTGCCGAGGATGTCGAGCACCACGCGACCGCCCTTCGGCACGCGCACGCCGTCGATCTCGATGTCGGTGAGCGCACGCCCCGGGAGCATCGGCACGAACAGTCCCGTGCGCCGCACCTCCTGCGCGAACCGGGTGGCGAGAGCGCCGCCCACGAGAGCCTGCCGTTCCGCGGTCTCGGCCGCGATGCGGGCGCGCCAGTCCGGGTGGTCGTGGAGCTGCTTCGCCGCGAACGCCACGAACCGGGCGGCGGCGATCATCGGCCGGATGCTGTTCTGCAGTTCGATGCCCGCGGTCCTGGCGGGAAGCAGGGTGCCGTCGGCGCTGCGGTGCGCGGCCCACAGCGCGAGCGCGGTGCCCTCGGGAGCCGCGAGCGTTCCGGCGCGGACGGCCTCGATGAGGCGCTGAGCGTGCCTGTCGGACCACATCCGGTTCGCGGTCGCGGCGAGGTAGGCGGGCGAGTACGGCGCGCCGAACCCGTCGACGATCTGGGCCAGCCGAGCGGCCCAGCGCGTCTTCGCGGCGGGCGTCCCCGGAAGGCCCGCCCAGCCCATGATCGCGCGTCCGAACGCCCCGACGGCCGCGTCATAGGCGCTGCGGGTGCCGCCGTCGAGCCAGGCGTCGCGCTCCCGCGCCCACTCCCGCTCGAGCCAGGGCGTGAGCCGCGCGACCTGCTCGTCCTCGTAGGCGACCGCGACGAACGTCGCCTTGCGGTGACGGTGGGCGTCGCCGTCGAGGCTGTGGACGGAGCCGTGCCCGAACAGCGTCTCCTGCACGATCGCGGGCATCGCGCCGTGCCGGGCGATGCGACTCTCGTCGTAGAACAGGTCGATGCCCTCGGCCCCGCGGACGAGGGCGGCCTCGTCGCCGAGCAGGCGCATCGGGGCAGACCGGGCGCCCGGTCGTGCACGCCGCCAGATGCGGGCTCCGAAGTCGTAACCGCGGGTCAGGAGGAACGGGGAGTCGTCGCGCACGATCGTCTCGACGCCGTGCGAGATCCGGCCGGTGAGTCTGTGGAGCATGACCCGACCCTCGCAGCGCTGGGACCGGTCCTCCAGGGGGGAGCGTTCGGCGATGGACTGTGCTAGCGGTGAGGGGACGACGCTTGTCAAGCGCCTGTGCAGGCGGTGTGCGCGCCCGTCACACTGGCGGCGGAACGGAGGAACCATGGCGACGAACACCCGAGACCTGGCGTGCACCACCGAGGACGTGTTCCGTGTGCTGGCGGACGGCTGGCTGTACCCCGCCTGGGTCGTCGGAGCGTCGCGCATGCGCGATGTCGACGCGGCCTGGCCCGCTCCGGGCGCGCAGCTGCACCATTCGGTCGGCGTGTGGCCCGCGCTGCTCGACGACACGACCGAACTGCTGCAGTGGCATCCGCCGCACCGGGCGGTGCTGCGTGCGCGCGGCTGGCCGGTCGGCGAGGCGCAGGTCACCCTGCGGGCGAGGTCGACGGCGACCGGCTGCCAGGTGCGTATCGACGAGGAACCCGTGAAGGGCCCCGCGACCCTGCTCCCCCGCTTCCTGACCGCACCGATCCTGCGGTGGCGCAACGCCGAGACGCTGCATCGGCTGGCCTATCTGGCCGAAGGGCGTGCCGGGTGATCGGTTGCGCGGGGATTCATGCCCCGGATCGCATATAGTCTTCGGCGGCCTGGACCTGGGCCGGTGTCGGGCGCACACCGGTGTAGAGCACGAACTGCTCGAGCGCCTGCAGGGTCGCGACCTCGGCGCCGGTGATGACCGTGGCGCCCGCCGCACGCCCCGCAGCCACCACGGGGGTCTCCGCGGGCAGCGCGACCACATCGAACACCACCGTCGATGCCGCGATCGCCTGCTCGCTGAACGAGAGCGCGTGCTCCTCGCCCCCGCCCGCCATGCCGATCGGCGTGACGTTGACGAGCACGTCCGCTGTCGCCTCGCCGGGATCCGGATGCCAGTCGAATCCGTACTGGTCCGCGAGGGCACGCCCGCGGGCTTCGTTGCGGGCGACGATCGTGAGGTCGGTGAAGCCCCCGTCGCGGAAGGCCGCAGCGGTCGCCTTCGCCATGCCGCCCGAACCCCGCAGCAGCACAGACGACCGCGGGTCGATGCCGTTGCGGGCGATCAGGGTCGCGATCGCCGAGTAGTCGGTGTTGTAGGCGGTCAGTACCCCGTCGTCGTTCACGATGGTGTTGACGGAGTCGATCGCGCGCGCGGAGGCGTCCATCCGATCGACGAGGGCGATGACATCCTCCTTATAGGGCATGGAGATCGCGCATCCGCGGATGCCGAGTCCGCGGACACCGGCGATCGCCTGGGCCAGATCGGTCGGCGCGAAGGCCTTGTAGATCCAGTTGAGCCCCAGTGCCTCGTAGAGGTGGTTGTGGAAGCGGGTTCCGTTGTTGCTGGGTCGCGCGGACAGCGAGATGCACAGCGTCATGTCCTTGTTCAGCATCGTCACCGCCTCAGGCTACCGGCGGCGAGGATCCGTGGCGGGAACGGTCGTCCTCCCCTATGGTGAAGGTGCATGCACAGGGGATTGATCGTCTCCGTCTCTCCCCAGGAGACGGACGGCCCACCCCAGGGGCACGACGATCCGTGTATGCGATTGGGCCCTCTCGAGTAGTTCAGTCCCCAATGGGCTACTCGAGGGGGCCGCTCTCGTTCATTCTCCCACCGATTTTCGGATTTGTCCCCCAAAAGGGGGACAAGGAGGTCCGCAAGGGGTTAGGCTGTCTCTGACGCACCCTCCGGTCGTCTTCGGCCCTCATCGCTCCCCCCGCGGTGAGGGCCACACCATTTTCCGGGAGCGGATCGAGAGCCCCGCCGCGCTGGTCGCATGACGCTCATGCAACATTTGGATTACCTTCTTGCCTCTCCTATTGCCGCCGGGGTCGCCTCCACTAGCGTTAGCGATGTCGGTGCACCCCTGCGTCGGCTTCTAGATCAGCAGAACAGGCAGTACATGAGCACCCAGGGCACGGTCAAGTGGTTCAACTCGGAGAAGGGCTTCGGCTTCATCTCCCCCGACGACGGAGGCGCTGACGTCTTCGCGCACTACTCCGCCATCCAGTCATCCGGCTACCGGTCTCTCGACGAGAACCAGCGAGTCGAGTTCGATGTGGCGCAGGGTCCGAAGGGCCTGCAGGCAGAGAACATCCGCCCGCTCTGACGCGGACGACACCAGGACTCCCCGTCTGAAGAACGCACTCGAGCGTCCTTTCGACGGGGAGTTCCGTTTTCTGCGTCAGTGGTGACGGGCTCAGCCGAGCAGCCGGGCCCGCAGTTCGTCGACCGAGGCGACGCGGAACGCCGCGTCGTCTCCCTCGTGCGGGTCGCTGAAGCCCCACTCGACGAAGATCACGGGGACGCCGTTGGCCTTGCCGCCCTCGACATCGTGATGGCGGTCGCCGACGAGGACGGGGCGTGACGTGTCGACGCCGAGCGCGCCCAGGCGGCGCAGGGCTTCGGCGACGATGTCGGTCTTCGACGCGAGCGTCGCCTCGTCCGGAGTCGCGCCGACGGTCGTGAGGAAGGCGGGCCGGAGACCGAAGTGGTCGACCAGCGCATCGACCTGGTTCTCCGGCTTGGAGCTCGCGGTCGCCTGCGGCACTCCCGCGGCATGCAGGTCGTGGATGAGCTCGGCGACACCGGGATACGTGCGCACGTCCGTGGTGTAACCGTCGGCCTTGCCCAGCGTGCGGTAGAACGCCACGGCCTCGGCGGACTCCGCGGGCGTCATGCCGGCCTGGTCCTGGAACGACTGGAACATGGGCGGCCCGATCCAGTGCACCAGTTCCTCCCGCGTCGGGGCGGGACGGCCGAAGTGCGTGAGGGCGACGTGCAGCCGACGGAGGATGCCGACCGAGGCGTCGACGATCGTGCCGTCGACGTCCCAGAGCACGCAGGTGTAAGGGGAGGGGGCCATCTCTCCAGCCTATGGGTCCGCGGACGCCCGCCCGGTCCTGCTGCACGGGTGTGCAGTCTCACGCGTGCTCCCCGGATCGCGTGGCCGCGGCGCGAACGGCGGAATGCTGCACCGTAGGGTCGTGACAGCGGCGGGAACGCGAGTGAGACTGGGGAGATGTTCGTGTCGATGGAAGTGATCACCATCCTGGGGTCGACGGTGACGATCATCGTCGCGATGGCAAGCGGCTTCGGCTGGCTCGTCACGCGGATGGATTCGCGGTTTGCGGCATCGGATGCGCGGATGGATGAGCGGTTCGCGATGGTCGAGGGGCGATTCTCGGGCATGGAAGAGCGGATGGATGCGCGGTTCGCGGCGTCGGATGCGCGGTTCGCGATGGTGGAGGAGCGATTCTCCGGCATGGACGCGCGCTTCGGGGCCCTGGAGGAACGGCTGACGGGGATCGAGCACGAGGTGACCGAGGTCAGGATCGCGGTCGCCCGGCTGGAAGGGCCACCGCGACGGCTGATCTCCGTGCGCTGACCGCGGCGAGCGGCGTCAGAACAGTCGGGGGATGCCCGACTCGATGCCCTTCATGTCGTCGTAGTCGAGCACCAGGCAGCGGATGCCGCGGTCTTCGGCGAGCACGCGGGCTTGCGGCTTGATCTCCTGCGCGGCGAAGACGCCCTGCACGGGGGAGAGGTGGGGGTCGCGGCCCAGCAGCTCCAGGTAGCGCGTCAGCTGCTCCACGCCGTCGATGTCGCCCCGGCGCTTGACCTCCACGGCGATCGCAGCGCCCTCCGCGTCACGCACCAGCAGGTCGACCGGACCGATGGCGGTCGGATACTCCCGGCGCACCAGGGTCGCGCCCTCGGCGATGAGCTCGACCTGCTCGGCCAGCAGGCGCTGCAGGTCGGCCTCGACGCCGTCCTTCTGCAGCCCGGGGTCGATGCCCAGTTCGTGCTGCGAGTCGTGGATGATCTCGTAGATCTGCACGCGCAGCGCATCGCCCGTCTTCTTGTGCGTGACGCGCCACACCTCGACGACGCCGGCGGTCGCCTCCTCCTCGCCCGGGACCTCCGTGGCGAGGGAGCAGGGCGGGCTCATCCAGTTGAGGGGCTTGTAGCTGCCCCCGTCGGAGTGCACGAGCAGGCTCCCGTCGCCCTTGTGCACGAGCAGGCGCGTGGCGAGCGGGAGATGGGCGTTGAGCCGGCCGGAGTAGTCCACCGAGCAGCGGGCGATGACGAGACGCACCCGACGAGCCTACTTCGTCGCCGACGCTGCGCCGACCGGCTCAGAGGATCGAGCCGAGCGCGTCGAACAGCCCGAGCTCGGTGGCGGCCGACCGCGCGATCAGGAACCCGATGATGCCGATGATCCATGCCGTGTTCTCGGCGCCCGTGCGCTCCATCCACGCCGCGAAGCGCTCCAGCGGGCGCTGCACGAGCGGCGCCGCCACGAGCCGCAGCACCAGGAGGACGAGGGCGGGCGCGATCATGAGCGCGCAATAGCCGACCAGCGCGAGCACGCGGAACGGGGTGTCGACACCCGCGTCGGCGAGCATCGCCATGGCCACGAGGTAGGGGAGCATCGTGGCGACCTCGACGAGCCCCGCGGCGATCGCGACCGCCATCACCGCGAACCCTCGCGTGTTCGGGTCGAGCAGGCGTTCGCGCCACCGCAGGAGCCGGCCAGGGCGTGGGGGTGCGTGCCCCGTGGTCGCGGACTCGGGGCGTTCGAGAGCGGAGCCCGTGGCGGCGACGGGCGAATCGGACGACGCGCCGGTCCATCGCGGTTCGGGCTCCGGGTCGGAGGCGGCCGCTCGAAACAGCGGGGCCGGGTCGGGTGTCGCCGCGGAGGCGCGACCGGAGGCGGACGGCCTCCCGGTCCACGGCGACACCCGCGGCGGCTGCCGCTCCCCATCGCCGACCGCTGCGGGCTTCGAGGTGGGCATCGCGAACGCGGTGATCAGCAGCGCGACGCCCACCAGCAGCCGCGTGATCATCCCCGCCGGGGACGCGAGGAAGTCGGAGGCGACGTCCGCCAGGTTCACCAGTCCCCACAGGAACAGGAGCCCGACCGCCAGGTAAAACCCCGCGATCGTCACCAGATACAGCACGATGCGACCGGCTCGCACGCGCCCCGGGTGCAGCAGCAGGAAGACGGGGATCAGCAGGGTGCCCACGCTGAGCCCGTCGATGAGCGCCAGCACCGCGAGCGACAGGGGGAGGGGGAGTCCGCCGAAGAGTTCCATGCCTCCACCGTCGCGGCCGGCGCGGCCGGGCGGATCGGGCGAAAGTACCGTCTGCCGCACGACCCTCATCCCTTCGTCGGATGCGACCCCGCGGTCACCGTGGTTGCATGAGGTCATGCACGAACCGGGCGAGGGCGGTCTCGGCGCCTGGTATCGGCGCCACCGCTGGTGGGCGGATCCGCTCGGTGCACTGGTGCTCTCCGTGGTCATGGCCGCCTTCGGCTTCCACGGGCTCTGGGGCCCGTTCTCGCTGCTGTCGGACGACGTGTCGCCGTGGTGGGCGCTGGTACTCGCGGTTCCGGCGTGCGTGCTCTCGCTCGGCAAGGCACGACGGCCGTGGACGGTGCTGGTGCTGGTGGCGGTGCTGTTCCTCGCCGATCTGCTCACCGTGGGGGGCGTCGGCACCCTGGTCGTGCTGCTGGACGTGCTGTGGATGGCGGCGTTCCGCGCCGGACCGCGTGGCCGCCGCGTACTCCTGATCTCTCTGGGCACGGCGACCGCGGCGCTGTTCTTCGCCGCACTGCTGTTCGCCGACGTCGACGTGCCGGTGGCCGTGCTGTTCGGCGTGCAGTTCGGGGCCATCTTCGGAACCGACTACTGGTGGGCGGTCGCGGTCTCGCAGGCGCACGAGCTGGCGGAGCTGCACCGTCAACGCGCCGAGGACGCCGCCGCCGCCGCGGAACGCGACCGCACCGAGGCCGTGCAGCGGGAGCGGGAGGCCATGGCGCGCGAGCTGCACGACGTGGTGGCCGGGCACGTGCTGGCGATGGCGATCCGGGCCGAGGCGGCGCTCGCGACGCGTCCGGACCGCTCCGACGACCGGGCGGCGCTGCGGGCCGTGCGCGACGCGGGCCTCGACGCGCACGGTGCGTTGCGGTCGATGATCTCGGTGCTGCGCCGCGGCGGCGGCCCGCTCATGCCCACGCCGAGCTGGGCCGACCTCGACGGCATCGTGCAGGAGGCGCAGCGGTCGGGGCTGGCGGTCCGCCTCGACGCGGCGGATCTCGGCGATCTCGGCGATCTCGGCGGGGGCGGCGAGCAGGCGGTCGTGCGGGTGGTGCGGGAGGCGCTCGGCAACTGCGTGCGGCACGCGCGGGGTGCGCAGGTCGAGGTGCGGATCGCACGCTCCGGTGACGAGGCGCTGGTGCGGGTGCGGTCGCTCGGCGGGACGGTAGCGGTCGCCCCGATGCGACACGACAGCGAGGGGTGGGGGTTGCAGATGCTGCGGGAGCGGGTGGCGGCGCTGGGGGGCGCGTTCCAGGCGGGGCCCGACGGCGACGGCTGGACCGTGGAGGCGCGGCTGCCGGCGGGAGCGCGGTCGTGAGCGCCCCGACGGTGCTGCTGGCGGACGACCACGGCGCGATCCGTGCGGGACTGCGCATCATGCTCGAGACGCACGACATCGTGGTGGCGGGCGAAGCGGCCGATGGCGAGGTGGCCGTGCGCAACGCCGCCGCCCTGCGCCCCGACGTGGTGCTGATGGATCTGCGCATGCCGGGGCGCGACGGCGTCTCGGCCACGAGGGAGATCGTCGACCGGGGTCTGGCGGACGTGCTGGTGCTCACCAGCTTCGACGAGGACGAGCTCGTGCTCGCGGCGATCCGCGCCGGGGCCGTGGGGTTCCTGCTCAAGACCGTGGATGCGCCGACGCTGGTGCAGGCGGTGCGCGGGGTCGCGGCGGGCGAGGGCGCCCTCGACCCGCGCGTGACCAGGCGTGCGCTCGCCGCGGTGGCGGAGTCCGCGGTCGACGGTCCGCCCGCCGCCGCCACCCCCGCCCTGGGCGAGCTCACCGCGCGGGAGCAGGAGGTGCTCGACGGGATCCTGCAGGGCTGGTCGAACGCGCAGCTCGCCGCCCGGCTGCGCATCTCGGTGCCCACGGTGAAGACGCACGTGTCGAACGTGCTCGCGAAGCTGGGCGCGCGCAGCCGCTCGCACGCGGCGGCACTCGTCCGGGCGCGCGGCGGCTGAGCCTCAGCTCCGGGCGGCGGTCGTGGCGGGGGTCTTCTCGTCGTCGCGCAACGGGCGGGCTGCCCCGGAGAACAGCCCGGAGACCACGACCAGCGCGACCAGGATGAACAGCGTGTTGAGCAGGCCGATGTGCTCGCTGATCACGCCGAGCACGGGCGGGCCGCCGAGGAACGCGACGTAGCCGATCGTGGCTGCGGCGCTCACGCGGGCGGCGGCCTTGGCCGGGTCGTCGGCCGCGGCCGACATGCCGAGCGGGAACCCGAGCGAGGCGCCGACACCCCAGAGCGCGGCGCCGAGCAGCACGAGCGGCAGCGTCGGCGCGAGGATGAACAGCAGGATGCCGCTGGCGGCCGTCGCGGCGAGGATGCGCAGCACCAGCACCCGGCCGAAGCGGTCGACCAGGGGGCCGCCGAACAGGCGCACGACGGTCATGCCGGTCGAGAACACGGCGAGGGCGACGGCACCGGAACCCTCGGCGAGACCGTGGCCCTGCTCGGTGCCGAGGGCGATCCAGTCGTTCGCGCCGCCCTCGGCGAACGACATGCCGAGCATGACGGTGCCGAGCAGGTAGGTGCGCGGTTCGCGCCACGCCTCCAGCGCGGTGTGCAGGCGCTGGCGGAACGGCGGCTTCTCGTGCTCCTCCGGGTCGAGGGCCGCCTCTCGCACCGGCACCTGGAAGAAGCAGATCACCGCGATCACGGCGATCAAGACCCCGACGGAGATCGCGTGCGTGCCGACGTCGATGCGAAGGTGCGCCGCGAGCGCACCGATACCGGCGCCCAGGACGGTGCCGAAGCTGAAGAACGCGTGGAAGACGGGGAGGATCGTGCGGCCCATCTGCTGTTCGATCGCGGTGGCCTCGACATTCATCATCACGTCGACGCAGCCGTTGCCGAAGCCGAACAGCACCATGCCGACCAGCACCAGGGGGACCGAGGCGAACACGGTGGCTCCGAGTCCGACGAGCGCGATGCCGGCGGCGAACGTGAGCATCGACAGGAGCATGCCGCGACGCGCACCCGTACGCGCCATGACCGCGGGGCTCGTGGAGATGCCGAGGATGGAGGCGATGCCCATGCCGAGCAGGATCAGTCCGACCTGCGCGTTGTCGAGACCGAGGGCCTCCTTGATACCCGGCACGCGCGATGCCCAGGTCGCGATCGAGAGGCCGCTGGCCAGGAAGATGGCGAAGATCGCGGTACGCCAGCGCACGAACTGCGAGCGGGTGAGGGCGGTGTCCATGACCCACAGCCTATATCGAATCGATTCGACGCCGGAGTGCAGATCCCGGCTATCCTCGGAGTATGAGCAGCAGGGAGACCCCGCGCCGACCTACGATCGCGGATGTCGCGCGCGAGGCGGGGGTCGCGACCTCCACCGCGTCCGTGGTCTTCAGCGGCAAGGCCAAGGTCGCCCCCGCCACGCGCGACCGCGTTCTCGCCGCGGCGACCGAGCTCGGCTACACCGGACCCGACCCCCGCGCCGCCTCGCTCCGTCGCGGCCGCAGCGGCATCGTCGCGGTCGTGCTGGAGGGCCACCTGCGGGCCGCGTTCCTCGACCCGGTGACGACCGCGATGATGGACGGCCTCACCGATGGACTCGCCGACCTCAGCGCCGGGATCCTGCTGATGCGCGACGAGCCGGGCGAGGACGGGTCCGCGATCGCGAGCGCCCCGGTCGACGCGGTCGTGCTGATCGGGTGCTCCGGGCGCACGCGGGCCTCACTCGAGATCGTGCGGGGGCGCGGCCTCCCCGTGGTCGTGATCGAGGGCGACGCCGGGCTCGACGTGCCGCGCATCACGCTCGACAACGTGGCCGCCTCCGCCGACGTCGCCCGGCACGTCCGCGAACTCGGGCACCGCGACGTCGCACTGGTCACGCTCGCGCTCGACGCCGACCGCGAGCGCACCCTCATCACGCCGGAGCGACTCGCCACCGCGACCGTCGACGTCACGGTCGACCGGCTCCGGGGAATGCGCGAGATCTTCCCCGACGCCCCGGCGATCTCCGCGTCGGGCAGCCTGATCGACGAGGGCATCCTGGTGGGCCGCATGCTGCTGTCCGACCCGGAGAAGCGTCCGACGGCCGTGCTCGCGCAGAGCGACCTGCTCGCGGTCGGCGTGATCCGCGCGGCGGAGGAGCTCGGGCTGCGCGTGCCGGAGGACCTGTCGGTGGCGGGGTTCGACGGCATCGCGCTGGACGGCCTGGGCGACCTCACGCTCACCACGAGCGTGCAGCCCGCGGTCGAGAAGGGTCGCGCGGCGGGGGAGCAGGTGGCGCGCATGCTCCGCGGGGAGCCGGGCGAGACGCAGGACCTCTCGTGCCGCTTCCGCGCGGGCACCACGACCGCGCCGCCCCCCGCGCGCTGAGCCGCCTGCCCTCAGGAATGCGCGGGACCGAGGCGCAGCGCCGTCTCGCCGAAGTCCAGGATGCGGTACCGCCCGCACTCGATCGTCGCCACCGGTTCGACCCCGGCGGGCAGCTGCCACGGCACGGTCTGCGCGTCCTCCACCAGGAACGACACCTCCCCCACCGTGAAGTCCCGCCGGTCGACCAGCCAGGCGTAGCCGTTCAGCGCGTGGTCGACCTGCACCAGGCGTGACAGGTCGTCGAGGTGCAGCTTGGGCAGCCGCACGGTCCAGAACTGCCCGGCACCCGTGCGTCCCGATGCGTCGACCCAGTCGGTGACGCAGGTCAGGTCGGCGTCGGGTGCCTGCGCGGCGGCCGCCAGTCGCGGCACGCTCAGTCCGGCGGCGAGGAGCAGCAGGGCACCCAGCGCCGCGACCGCACCGCGCACGAGCCGGGACGACGGCAGCACGGCGCGCGGATCGGCGACCAGGGCCAGGACCGGCGCGAACGCCAGCGGCTGGAGGTATCGCGCGGCCTGGGTGCCGAGCGCCACCGCCCCGAGCAGCACCAGGGCGGGAGCAACCCACGCGACCGCGGCGACGAGCCGCGCGCCGGGCGCCGATGCCCGCCGCATGCGCATCACCGCGAGGGCGAGGAGGGCGGCGACCACGACCAGCGCGAGCACCCCCGGCGGCGTCGAGAGCCGGCCCGCGAACAGCCCGGCGTACAGCTCGAGGGACTCCCGCCACCGCCACGGCTGCACGTAGCCGGCGCCCGTGTTCGCGATCCATGCCGAGAACGGAATGCGACAGAGGAAGCCGAGCAGCGTGCCGCCGAGCAGGGCCGCGCCGAGCAGCAGCGCGGGCCGCCGGCTCCGGACGGAGAACCCGAGCACGACCAGCACGGCCAGCAGCGGCACCGTGGCCCAGGCCGCGAACAGCGGATTGGTCAGCGTGGACACCGCGGCCGTCGCGCCGAGGGCCCAGAGCAGCACGACCCCGCCGCCCGGGCGGTCGAGGAAGCGGCGGGCCAGACCGACCGCGGCGACCGCTCCGATCGTGGTCGCGGCGTAGTAGGTGGTCGTGAGCGAGAGCGACGCGAGCTCGAGGGCATCGCGCGACGGCGACGCCTCGGTGAACACGAGAAGCGCGAACACCCCGAGCGCCGCGAGCGACCACGCGACCGGGGCGGCACCCGCGCGGCGACGACCGGCGACGAGCCGCGCCACGCCGTAGAACCCGAGCAGGTTGACCACCGCGTTCACCGCGAGCAGGCCATCGACGTCGAGCGGCAGCAGCGCGCCGAGGGCGACGTGCACGGCGGACTCCGGAAGGAACAGCACGCTCGACAGCGCCCACTCGCCGACCCCGCCGCCGTCGAGGATCGCGCGCGAGATCAGTCCCACGACCAGGGAATCCCCGTCACGGAAGAGCAGCGAGGAGCGGGGCGATGCGGCGAGCTGACCCGCCGCGACGAGGGCGATCGCGAGGGCCGTGAGCCACCCCGCCAGCTCCCTCCGTGCGCCCCCGTGCATGCGAACACTCTGGCACGTCGCGCAGACCCGCGAACCGCCCGGCCCCATCATCCCGGTAAACTGGACGGACACCGCCCGCCTGAGCCGCAAGGCCGACGAGCCCCGAGGAGCCGCGTATATGCTGATGCTCCTCGCCGTGTTCCTCCTCGGGTCGCTGCTGTTGCCCGTTCTGGTGCGCTGGCTGGGAGCACAGGCTTTCGCCGTCGCCGCGCTCGTCCCCGCCGCCGCGTTCGTGCACGCGCTGGTGCTCACGCCGCAGGTGCTCGACGGCCCCGTGCCGTTCGAGTCCGTGCCGTGGATCCCGCAGCTCGGGCTCTCGCTCTCCATGAACATGGACGTGCTCGGGTGGGTCCTCACCCTGATCGTGACCGGCGTCGGCGCGCTCGTGCTGCTCTACTGCCGCTGGTACTTCCACGACGACGCGGCCGGCATCGGCCAGTTCGCCGGGGTGCTGCTCGGCTTCGCCGGCGCGATGTACGGCCTCGTGCTCACCGACGATCTGGTGATGCTCGTGATGTTCTGGGAGGTGACGAGCATCCTCTCGTACCTCCTGATCGGGCACTACCGCCGCCGCGCCGCCAGCCGTCGAGCCGCGCTCCAGGCTCTGCTGGTGACGACCCTCGGCGGCCTGGTGATGTTCGTCGGCGTCGTGCTGCTCGTCGTAGACGCCGGCACGTCGAGCATCCGCGAGATCCTCGCGCTCGCCCCCACCGGGCCCCTGGTCGACGCCGCCATCGTGATGCTGCTGATCGGCGCCATCAGCAAGTCGGCGCTGTTCCCGTTCCACTTCTGGCTCCCCGGTGCGATGGCCGCCCCCACGCCGGTCAGCGCCTACCTGCACGCCGCCGCGATGGTGAAGGCCGGCATCTACCTCATCGCGCGCTTCGCCCCGATCTTCGCGCTGAGCGCCACCTGGCGACCGATCATCATCAGCCTCGGCATCCTCACCATGCTGCTCGGCGGGATCCAGGCGCTGCGCGAGACCGACCTCAAGCGCGTGCTCGCCTTCGGCACCGTCAGCCAGCTGGGGTTCTTCGCCGTCGTGGTCGGCTACGGCACGCAGGCCGCCGCCCTCGCCGGACTCGCGCTCGTGATCGGGCACGCCCTGTTCAAGTCGGCGCTGTTCCTGATCGTCGGCGTGATCGACCGGCAGCTCTCCACGCGTGACATCACCGAGCTCTCCGGGGTCGGACGGCAGGCGCCGGTCATGGCGACCGCGGCCTTCATCTCGGTCGCGTCGATGGCGGGCATCGCGCCCACCATCGGCTTCGTCGCCAAGGAGTCCACGCTCACGGCGCTCCTGGATGACGCGCAAGGCGGCTCGATCTGGGGACTCGTGGCGCTGATCGGGGTCGTCCTCGGTTCCATGCTCACCGCGGCATATGGCGTGCGCTTCCTGTGGGGAGCGTTCTGGACCAAACGCGACGACCGCGGCGACCGGCTGCCCGACACCGCGTGGCCCGACCCGCCCGTCGGCTTCCTCTCCGCGCCGATCATCCTCGCCGGGGTCACCCTCGCGGCGGGCATCGGCGCCCCCGCGCTCGACATCGCCCTGCAGCCCTACGCGCTCACCGCGAACCCCGGCCTCGACCACGAGGGCGCCGCCGTCGAAGGCCCCGGTCACCTCGCGCTCTGGCACGGGTTCGAACCAGCGCTCGGGATCTCGATCCTCACGGTCCTGCTGGGGATCGGGCTGTTCCTGCTCACGCGACGCAGCGGCTGGGACCGTCGCCCGCGCCTGCTGCCCTTCACCGCCGCCGACGCCTACTACCTCGTGATGCGCGGCATCGACCGGCTGTCCGTGCTCAGCACCACCCTCACGCAGCGCGGCTCGCTGCCCGTCTACGTCGGCACGATCTTCGTGGTGTTCGTCGCGGCCGAGGTCACCGCGCTCATCGCGAGCGACATCGACCGCTACCAGCTGTCGCTCTGGCACACCCCGGCACAGCTCGCGGTCGCGCCGATCATGGCCGTCGCGGGCGTGGTGGCGGTGCGCGCCAGGAAGCGGTACACCGGCGTCGTGCTCGCCTCGGTCACGGGTCTCGGCATGGTCGTGCTCTTCGCGACCAGCGGCGCACCCGACCTCGCGCTCACGCAGATCCTCGTCGAGACGGTCACCATGGTCACGTTCGCCCTGGTGCTGCGGCGGCTCCCCGCGCGGATGGGCGAGCACAACGCCTCGGTCAGCCGCATCCCCCGGGCGCTGCTCGGCATCGGCGTCGGCCTCACCATGGCGTTCGTCGCGATCGTGGCCACCCAGTCGCGCGTCGCCGACCCGATCTCGGAGATCTTCCCGCAGATCGCCTACGAGATCGGCCACGGCAAGAACGTGGTGAACGTGGCCCTGGTCGACCTGCGCGGCTGGGACACGATGGGCGAGCTGTCGGTTCTCGTGCTCGCGGCGACCGGTGTCGCCTCCCTCGTCTTCGTGACCCACCGCGCCGATCTGCTCGCCGCGACCAAGACCCTGCCGCGCTCCGTGCGCAAGGCCGCCCGCAGCCGTCCGCTCGTCGAGACCACCGACGGCGTGCGCTTCCAGACGTCCGAGAACCGCAGCGCCCCGCGCGCCTGGCTGGTCGGCGGACAGAAGATGAAGCCGGAGAACAGGTCGATCCTGCTCGAGGTCATCGTGCGCATCCTGTTCCACACCATCATCGTGGTGTCGATCTTCCTGCTGTTCGCGGGTCACAACCTGCCGGGCGGCGGCTTCGCCGGCGGACTCGTCGCGGGCATGGCGCTCGTGATGCGCTACATCGCCGGCGGCCGCTGGGAGCTCGGTGCCGCCGCACCCACCGACGCCGGACGCCTGCTCGGGGCGGGCCTCATCCTCGCGGTCGGCACGGCCGTGGTGCCGCTGTTCTTCGGGATGGCCCCGCTCACCAGCACCTTCTGGGAGTGGGAGATCCCGGGCATCGGTCACATGGAGTTCGTCACCTCCACGATCTTCGACGTGGGTGTGTACCTCGTGGTGATCGGGCTCGTGCTCGACGTGCTGCGCAGCCTCGGCGCCGAGGTGGACCGGCAGTCCGCGCTCCGCCCCGGTCAGAGCACCGCGATCGACTTCACCTCACGGACAGGGGGGAACGGCTGATGGACGTCTCCCTGGCCCTCATCGCGATCATGGCGGTGCTCTTCGCGTGCGGCGTCTACGCGATGCTCGAGCGCAGCCTGACCCGGGTGCTGATCGGCTTCCTGCTGCTCGGCAACGCCACGAACCTGCTGCTGCTGATCGTGATGGGCGTGCCGGGCAACGCCCCCTTCTTCGGCACGAACGGCGACCTCAGCGATCCGCTCCCGCAGGCGCTGACCCTCACCGCCATCGTGATCACCTTCGCGGTGTCGGCGTTCCTGCTCGCCCTCATCTACCGCTCCTGGCAGCTCGGCCAGGCCGACACGGTCGAGGACGACGAGGCCGACATCGCCCTGCGCGAGCGCACCGACGCCGACGAAGACCTCATGGACGACGAGTCGGAGACCGACGACGACGAGGCGACCACCGACTTCGTCGGCGTGCAGACCGCGCCCATCACGGTGCTGCACATGCGGGACCACCCCGACATCCACGACGACGCCCCCTACGACTCGCCGTACAGCGCGCAGCGGGAGGACGAACCCGAACCCGAGGCCGACGAGGATCCAGACCACACGACAGACGGGGAGGGCAGGTCATGACCACGCTCGTCCCGCTCCTGGTCGCCCTGCCGCTGCTGGGCGCCGCGGTCACCCTCGTGTTCGGGCGCAATGCCCGGCTCCAGGTGCTCGTCACGGTCGCCACCCTCGCGATCGTCTCGGTCATCGCCGCGGTGCTGCTGGTCGTGGTCGATGCGGGATCCCCGCTCGCGGTCTCGGTCGGCGGGTGGCCGGTGCCGTTCGGCATCGTGCTCTACGTCGACCGGCTCGCCGCGCTGCTCGTGCTCGTGTCGAGCGTCGTGCTGCTCGCGGTCCTCCTCTTCTCGATCGGTCAGGGCGTCGCCGACGGCGCGGACGAGACCCCGATCTCGATCTTCAACCCCTCCTACCTGATCCTCGCGGCGGGCATCTTCAACGCCTTCATCGCGGGCGACCTGTTCAACCTCTACGTCGGCTTCGAGATCCTGCTCGTCGCGTCGTACGTGCTGATCACGCTGGGCAGCACCGAGTCGCGCATCCGCACGGGTGCGGTGTACATCGTGGTCTCGCTCGTGTCGTCGATCCTGTTCCTCGCCTCGATCGCGATGATCTACGGCGCCCTCGGCACCGTGAACATGGCGCAGATCGCCGAGCGCATGTCGGAGCTGCCGCAGGACACGCAGCTCGTGCTGCACCTGATGCTCGTGGTCGCCTTCGGCATCAAGGCCGCCATCTTCCCCGTCTCCTTCTGGCTGCCCGACTCCTACCCGACCGCGCCGGCCCCGGTCACGGCGGTGTTCGCCGGACTGCTGACGAAGGTCGGCGTGTACGCGCTGATCCGCACCGAGACGCAGCTCTTCGCCTCCAACAGCATCGACACGCTGCTGCTCATCATCGCGCTGGCCACCATGGTCGTCGGGGTGCTGGGTGCCGTGGCGCAGGCCGAGCTGAAACGGATCCTGTCGTTCACCCTCGTGAGCCACGTGGGCTACATGATCTTCGGCCTGGCGATCGCGACGCCCGCGGCGATCGGCGCCACGGTGTACTACATCGTGCACCACATCGTCGTGCAGACCACCCTCTTCCTCGCCGTGGGACTCATCGAGCGTCGGGCGGGAAGCACCTCGATCCTGCGGGTGAAGGGGCTGCTCAAGATCGCGCCCGTGATCGCGGTGCTGTACTTCATCCCCGCCATCAACCTCGGCGGCCTGCCCCCCTTCTCCGGGTTCATCGGCAAGTTCGCGCTGTTCGAGGCCGCCGCCTCCGTGGGCACGCCCCTGATGATCGTGCTGATCTTCGGCGGCATCATCACCTCGCTGCTCACGCTGTACGCGCTCATGCGGGCGTGGAACCTGGCGTTCTGGCGCGAGGAGGAGGACTCCACCGAGACCGAGGGACGCATCTCCTACCTGACGGGCGCACCCGCGGCCGACGAGCAGCAGGAGACCAGGCGCATCCCGAAGATCATGACGGTCGCCACCGCGGGCATGGTCACCGTCACGGTGGCCCTGACGATCTTCGCCGGTCCGCTGTACGCTCTGTGCGATCGCATCGGGGCTGGCCTGCTGCAGCCGGTCAACCTCGTCCAACTGGAAGACGAGGTGGAGGGATGAGGCCGGAGACGCGGCGCCTGTGGCGTGACATCGGCATGCAGCTGCCGTTCCTCGCCTGGCTGATCGTGCTGTGGATGCTGCTGTGGGCGCAGTTCACCGTGCTCTCGTTCCTGACCGGGCTCGTGGTCGCGATCTTCGTGACGCGCGTGTTCCGGCTGCCGACGGTCGAGCTGTCCGGCCGCGTGAACCTCTGGTACGCCGCGCTGTTCATCGTGCAGTTCCTCTGGGCAGTGCTGCGCGGCGCCCTGTCGGTCACGGTGCAGGTGTTCGACTTCCGCCGGCAGCCGGGCACCGCGATCGTCGCCGTGCCGCTGCGGTACGCGGACGACCTCGTCATGACGCACGTCGCGGTGGTGTCGTCGCTGATCCCCGGTTCGCTCGTGGTGGAGGCCGACCGTGACCGGCGCATCCTCTACCTGCACGTGATCGGCGTGCGCAGCAAGGAAGACGTCGAGGAGCAGCGGCAGGGGGTGCTCGGCTGGGAGAAGCGGGTCGTGCGCGCGCTGGGCGACCCGTCGCAGTACCGCCGCCTCAAGGCCGATGAGCGCGCGGGTCGCATCGATCCGGCCAGGGTGGGGGGTGCCCGATGAACGTGCTGCTCCTGGTGATCATGGCGGTGTTCGGTGTCGCCGCGATCCTCGCCGTCATCCGCATCGTGCGGGGTCCGTCGATCCTCGACCGCGCGGTCGCCGCCGACGTGCTGCTCACCGAGGTCATGTGCGTGCTGGGCGCGGAGATGGCGATCAACGGTCACACCCGCAACATCCCGGTGCTGCTGATCATCGCGGCCGTCGGCGTGTTCGGGTCGATCGCGGTCGCCCGGTTCGTCGCGAGAAGGGACAACACGACGCCATGAACGTGTTCGGCCTGATGATTCCCGACGCCGTGATCGACGTCGCGGTGCTGGTGCTGATCCTGATCGGTGCGCTGCTGTGCCTCTCCGCCGCGGTGGGGCTGCTGCACTTCCGCGACGTGCCGACGCGGTTGCACGCCGCGACCAAGCCGCAGGTGCTCGGGCTGCTGGTGATCTGCGTGGCGATCGCGCTGTCGCAGCGGTCGATCGGCGGCGTGCTCTTCGGACTGGTGCTGGTCGCCCCGGTGGTGCTGATGCAGTTCGCCACGGCGCCCCTGTCCGCGCACATGGTCGGACGGCAGGCGTATCGCAACGGCACGATCGAGCAGCGCGGGCTCGTGGTGGACGAGCTCGCCGAGTCCAAGCAGACGCCGCCCGCCGCGGGCTGACCTCGCCCGCGCGTCAGGTGCGGTCGGCGAACGCCTCGATCAGGCGTGCGGCGGGTTCGGAGTCGCTGATGAGGGTGCCGTGCCCGTGGTCGGGGATCACGGAGAGCTCCGCGCCGGGGATGGCGTCGAGGATGACCTGACACCAGCTCATCGGGGCCAGCGGGTCGTCTTCCCCGCGCAGCACGAGCACGGGGCAGTGGATGCGGCGGAAGGCCTTCTCGGGCTGATGCACGATGGTCGCCCGCATCTTGCGGATCAGGTGCGGACCGCCGCGGAGGTACTCGCGCGCGCCGCGCCAGATGACGAGCGGCCGCTCGCCCACGAGGTCCTGCAGCAGGTAGCGCGCCTGGGCCCCGATGTTGCGCGCGGCCTTGTCGACCGTCGGTCCCGCGAGCACCACCCCGGCCACGAGCTCGGGGTGCCGGGCGGCGAGCTCGGCCGCGATCTGGCTGCCCATCGAGTGCCCGATCACCACCACGGGTTCCGCGTCGACGTGGCGCAGATACGCGGCGACCAGGTCGGCGTGGCGCTGCATGGTGAGGGTGCGCGTGGGCTCGGGCGCTTCGCCGAACCCGGGGAGGTCGAGCGCGATCACGCGTCCGTTCAGCCGCTGGGTGAGGTCGAGGTACACGCTGCGGCCCATGCCGATGCCGTGCAGCAGCAGGTAGGTGTGCGGCCCCTCGCCGAAGCTCTCCGCGATGAGGGTCGCGCCGCCGTGCTCGAACTCCAGCAGCGTCGCGGTCGTCCCCTTCGGGGCGAGATAACTGGAGGGCACCGGTCCACGCTAGCCGAGGAACCTCTGCGGGTCTCTCAGCCGGCGGGGGCCAGGATCAGGGTGTCGCGCGCGGACCGGTCGACCGCGCCCGGTGTGAACGCCCAGGGGCGCTGCACGCCCGAGGCCCAGTCCTCCGTCTGGTCGACGTAGTGCTCGTGGTAGGCGTGACCGGAGGCACCCGTCAGATGGATCCACGTGGAGGCGTCGAGGTCGTCGAGGTCGACCACCATCCGCATGGAGGGCACGGTCGTGGTGGCGTACGACTCGCCGATGGTCCAGCCGGTCGCGTCCACCACCGATGCGCCGCCGCCGACCGGGTAGGGTCCGCGGTTGAACAGTGCCTCGATCGGGGCGATTCCGGACGAGCCGAACGTGCCGCTGCGGAGCGTGATGGCGTGCAGGTCGCCCCAGTTCCAGCGCGTCGTGTCGGTGCCCTGCAGCGCGGCGAGCTCGTCGTACGCCTCCTCGGCCGACCGGGCCAGCATCTGGGGCATGCCGTCGACGTCGATGCGGTCGTTGCGCCACAGCGGGTCGGACGGGTCTTCGAGCAGGTCGCCGACCACCGTGAACAGCCGTCCCTGGCCGTCGGTGGGCAGGGGCACGGCGCGCTCGGCGAAGAGGTTCTGCACGAGGCGCGACCACAGCACGTTCGCGTACGCGGCGGCCGCGGAGGTCTTGTCGTTCTGCGCGTCCCACGTGCGGAGCAGCTCGACGGCCGTCCGCGGTCCGGTACCGTCCACCTCGACGTCGCCCATGGCGCTGACCAGCTGCTTGCCGATCCACATCTCGCCGTCCATCTGGATGTCGCGCAGGTCCTGCGCGGTCAGCGGCGCGGCGGCCGCGCGGCGCTCGATCAGGTGGGCGATGCGGGCAGCGCGGTACCCCTGGTCCCAGTCGCGCGACAGGAAGTACTCGTAGTCGTCGGTGACGATCGCGTTGTTCGCGGTCACGATGTAGCCGGACGCGGGGTTGTACGCCACGGGCAGCTCCTCGAACGGGATGTAGCCGGTCCAGTCGTAGCCGCTGTCCCACCCGGGCTGCGGCATCCAGCCGTCGCCGGCCCCGCGGATGGGGAGCCGCCCCGGCGTCTGGTAGCCGATGTTGCCGTCGACGTCGGCGTAGATGAGGTTCTGCGCCGGAACGTCGAACAGGGCGGCGGCGGCGCGGAAGTCGTCGAAGTCCTGCGCGGTGGAGAGGGCGAAGATCGCGGTCGCGGTGGTGCCGGGGTCGAGGGCCGTCCAGCGCAGGCTCAGGGCGTATTCGGCGGCGTCGCTTCCCGGTGGAGCGGGGGCGGTGCCCTCGGCCCGGAGCGCGGGGTCCGGCGCGTCGGCGATCGCGGTGAAGTCGTCGGTGAGGCCGGAGATGATGGGGCCGTGCACGGTGGAGCGGATCGTGAGCTCGATGTCGTCGCCACCAGCGACCGCGATGGTCTCGGTGGTCTCCTCGAGCGGCACGAGCGCGCCGTCGCGCCAGTACGCGTCGCCCTCGATGCGCTCGACGTACAGGTCGGTCACGTCGGTGGTGAGGTTGGTGAAGCCCCATGCGACGCGCTGGTTGTGGCCGATCACGATGCCCGGGAGACCGGAGAACGAGAAGCCCCCCACGTCGAACGGGCAGTCGGCGTCGACCGTCGAGCACTTCAGCTGCACCTGGTACCAGACCGAGGGCAGGGAGGCGCCGAGGTGCGGGTCGTTCGCCAGCAGCGGCATGCCCGACGCGGTCAGCTCTCCCGAGACGACCCAGGAGTTGGAGCCGATGCCCTCGCCGGCGTCTCCGACCAGGACGCTCGCGGCTTCGATCACGTTCGCCGTCTCCTGCCACTCGATCGTGGTGACGGCCTGCTGCACCTCGCCGTCCTTCGACGGCAGGGTGAACGCGGCGGCGTCTGCGGTGGTGTCGAGCGGCTCCACCGTGGAGATCTGCGGCACGATCACCGGGTTCCGGTCGAACGGGTAGGAGGGGTACAGCTTCGCGAGCAGGGCGTGCGTGTCCTCCGGGTCGCCGCCGTCGGCGAGGGCGCCCGCGAGCAGCGCGCGCTCCGTCTCATCCTCGACGTTGGTGCGGAGGTCCCAGGCCATGGCCTTGAGCCACGCGACGGAGTCGGCCGGCTCCCACGGCTCCGGTTCGTAGTCGGGGTTCTGCAGGCCCAGCACCGCGTACTCGAGCGACAGCTCCGCTCCGGACCGGGACGACAGGTAGGCGTTCACACCGTCGGCGTACGCCTCGTAGTAGCCGCGGGTCGTGTCGTCCATCGCCTCGACCTCGGCCTCGGCGACCGTGCGCCAGCCGAGCGTGCGCAGGAACGCATCGGTGCCGGCCTGGGACGCGCCGAACAGCTCGGCCACGCGGCCCGACGTCACGTGCCGGCGGAAGTCCATCTCGAAGAAGCGGTCCTGCGCGTGCACGAACCCCTGCGCGAAGAACAGGTCTTCCGAGGAGTCGGCGGTGATGGTCGGGATCCCGCTCGCGTCGCGCTGCACGGTCACCTCGGCGGCGAGGCCGTCCAGCCGCAGGGTGCCCGAGGTCTGCGGGAACGAGCGCTGGATGGTCCATGTCACGAAGAACGCCGCGGCCACCGCGATCACCACGATCGCGGCGACGACGAGGAACGCGATGCGCCCGATGCGGACACCGAGCGACGGGCGGGAGGGTGCGGGTGACACCGGCGAAACGGTCATCATCGTCGAGAACTCTTTCGGGTCGCGGTTGGGACTCAGTCCCACCGAGCCCCGGTGCGCGTTTCAGGGCCGCGCTCTCGCATCCTAGCCCGCCCGCGCTCGTCGCGGCACGTCCCGCGGCGAGCGACCGCGTCAGCCGATCAGGCTGGGCTGCAGATCGCGCAGCGTGCGGCGGTGCGTCATGCGCGTCACCCCGATCGCCGCGAGCACGAGGGCACCGACGAGCCACAGCGCGAGCACGGCCAGATCCCACCCGGCGCGGGCGTAGTCGCCGCCGTACATCAGCTGCCGCATCGCGTCGACCACGTAGCCGAGCGGCAGCACGTGGTGCAGTGCGGCGAGCGGGGTGGGCAGCGTCTGCCAGGGGAACGTGCCGCCCGCGGTGACCAGCTGCAGCACCATGAGCACGAGGCCGAGGAACTGTCCGACCGAGCCCAGCCAGACGTTCAGCGCCAGGATGATCGCCGCGAACGTGGCAGAAGCGAACATCAACACCCCGAGCGTGCCGAGGGGGTGGTCGAACGTGAAGCCGAGCGTGAGCGCCAGGATGCCCATGAGCCCGAGCATCTGCACGGCGCCGAGCATGGCGGGTGTGAGCCAGCCGGCGAGCGTGATGCGCACGGGGGAGTGCAGGGCGGTGACGGCGCGGCGCGAGATGGGCTTCACGATGAGGAACAGCGCGTAGATGCCGATCCAGGCCGACAGTGCCGCGAAGAAGGGGGCCAGTCCGGCGCCGTAGTCCTCCGCGGACGCCACCTTGTCGCTCGACACCTTCACGGGGTCGGCGATGGTGTCGGCCTGCTGGCTGCGAAGCTCCGGGGTGGACTCCGGGATCTGCTGCACCCCGTCGGCCAGGCCGTCGCGGAGTTCGACGGTGCCGGACGAGAGGGTGGCGAGACCGTCGCGCAGCTGGGCGGCGCCGGCGTTCGCGGAGGCGGCGCCGGTCGCGACCGTCCCCGCGCCGCTCGCGAGGTCGGTGGCGCCGGAGGCGAGGGCGGCGGCGCCGGCCGCGAGCTGGTCGACCTTGCCGACCGCGGCCTGCACCTGCGCATTGCCCTCCTCCAGGCGGGTGCCGAGCGGGTCGAGCCGCGCCAGCACCCGGTCGATCTCCTCGGGGGTGAGGCCCTGGTCGGCGAGGGCCGTGGCGATGTCGGAGCGCACCTGCGGCAGGGCGGCGGTGGCCTCCTGCACGGCGGCGCCCGCACGGTCGGCCACGTCGGCGAGCTGGCGGTTGCCCGCGCTGACCTGCTGCGCGCCGTTCGCGAGGGTCTGGGCGCCGCTCGCGAGCTGCGCCGTGCCGTCGGCGAGCTGGGCGGTGCCGTCGGCGAGGGCGGAGCTCCCCGACGCGGCGGTTCCGGCGCCGTCGGCGAGCTGGCTCGCGCCGTCGGTCGCCGACACGAGGCTGTCGCGGATGTCGCTCAGCCCGGTGAGCAGCCGTTCGGCGGCCTCGCTGCCGACCATCTCGGCGACGGAGCTGCGGATCTTCTCGACCGCCTGCGTGCCCATGGAGGAGGCGAGGTAGTTGTTGGCGTCGTTGGTCTCCAGCTCAATGCGCGCCTGGTGCGGGTCGGTGCCCGCGGCCGAGGTGAGGGCGGCGGAGAAGTCCGACGGGATGGTGACGGTGAAGTCGACCGTGCCGTGGCGCAGTGCGTCGGCGGCCTCGTCCGCGGTCATCCGCTGCCAGTCGAACGCGTTGCCGTCGAGGAGGTTCTCGGCCACCTCCTCGCCGTAGTTCACGGTCTCGCCGGTCGCGGACTCCGTGCCCGTCGTGGGGGCGGGGGCGCCCTCGTCGTCGACCACGAGGGCCACGGGCACCTCGGGGAACTTGGCGTACGGGTCCTGGTTGGCCCACAGGTACAGGCCGCCGTAGAGGATGGGCACGCAGACCAGGGCGACCAGGGCGAGGATGCCCATCCGGCTGGCGGTGAGACGCCGGAGCTCGGCGGCGATCATGGACGGGACCTTCATCGCGCGTCTCCTCTCTCTTCGGCCTCGGGTTCGGGTTCGGGTTCGGGTGCTGGCTCGGGTGCAGGTGCCGGCTCGGGTTCGGGTTCGGGTGCTGGCTCGGGTGCGGGTACCGGCTCGGGTGCTGGCTCGGGTGCGGGTGCGGGCTCGGGTGCGGCGAGGACCAGCGGCTCGACGGGGCCGGAGGCGTTGACGGCGTCGAGCTCGTGCATGCGCTCGAGGGCCACGGCGGCCGAGCCCCCGACGATCACGAGCATCGCGTAGCCGCGGTCGGCGAACTCGCCCGCGATGCGCCACCAGCCGTCCGGGCTTCCGCCGTGGCGGTCGGGGGCGACGAGCACGATGCCCTCCACACCGCGCCGCAGGACTGCGAGCTCGCACAGCAGGCGCACGCGCGCGGCGGGGTCGATGTTCCCGATGGGGACCGACGCGAGCTCCTCGAACCCGAGTCGCGCGAGCCAGCGCCGCGCGTGCAGCGGGGTGGCACCGGCCCCGGCGAACATCAGCTCCTCGCCCACGACCCCCGCGAGCGTGATGTCGGGGTGGGGGTCGCTGACGTCGGGGGCGTCGACGAGGGCGACGCGGTGGCGCAGGTCTTTGGCGTCGCTCGCCCCGTCGATGCTCACCCGCCCGCTGTCGGGGCGCATGCGCCCGCTCGCGATGAGGCCGAGCACGGTGGGCCGTTGCTCGGTCTCGGCGAGGGCGTAGCGCACGGCCCCCGTGTGGAACTCCAGACTCGTGACCGGGAGCGCCTGGCCGTTGCGGCCCTTGCTCACCTCGTGCAGGGCGATTCTCATGCGCGGACCTCCTGCCCGGTCGCGGCGAGCTCCGGGTGGTCGGAGAGCAGCTCGTCGACCTCACGCCACGACAGCCCGGCGATGCTCAGGACCGCGCGCACGGCGAGGTCGCCCGTGGCGGGGTCGGCGGCCTCGGTGCGCGAGACGACGGTGCGGGCGATCTCTTCGATGAGCCGCGCCAGCGTCGGTCCGCTCAGGTCGGTGCGGAAGCTGCCGGCGTCCTGCCCCGACCGCACCAGGGCCGCCAGGGTGTCGCGAAGCGGGGAGAGCGCCGCGGCCGTGTGGGTGACGTGCGCCTCGTCGAGGGCGAGGGCCGCGGCGACCTGCACGTGCACGGCCTCCCGCCACAGCAGGGAGGCGAGGCGGGCGAGGGCGACGCGGGGGTCGGCGTCGTCGACCGAGGCGGCGATGGCGTTGAAGCGCTGCGCGCCGCTGGAGACGAGTTCGCGGATCAGTGCCTCGCGGTCGTCGAAGTGGCCGTAGAGCGTGCGGCGCGACAGGCCGGCGCTGCGGGCGATGGCGTCGATCGAGGCGTGCGGGTCCAGGGCGAGGGCGGCGCGGGCGGCGGCGAGGATGCCGGCGCGGTTCTCCACGGCGTCGCGGCGGGGGGCACGGGTGGTCATGCATCCAGGATACTTTTCATGCACAAGCTTGTGCAAGATAGTTCTCGGATGCTGGTCGCTACGGCCGCGCTGACATGTCGGTCCTTCCCATTTCAACTGTGTTATGTTACGCGTTGCGCTCGGGCGCGGATTCAGGGGGGCCCTGTGGATCGGAGCGAATCCGACGGCAGCGGTGTCCGAGGAGGCGGGGGGAACCGCCATGACGGAGAGGGGTGCGGTGTGCCTGGGATGGACAGTCCGCTGGAGCGGCGGACGATGAGCGACGACGTGTACGACCGATTGCGCGAAGCGATCGTGACGGGCGAGCTGCGACCGGGGGAGCGGCTGCGGGATCACGAGCTCGCCGACGCTCTCGGGACCTCGAAGACGCCCGTGCGGCATGCGCTCGACCGCCTTGCCGAGCTGGGCCTCGTGGACATGCAGCGCAATCGTTTCACCCGGGTCGCTCCGATCGACCTCGACGACGTGCGCGACGCGATCGCCCTGTTCGGCGACGTCTGGATCGGCTCGGTGCGACACGCCACCCCGCTCATGGGCGACGACGACGTGACCTATCTGTCGGAGCTGCTGGAGGACATGACGTCTGCCGTGGATGCGTCCGACGTCGCCGCGTTCAGCGCCGCCCTGCGCACGATCGCGGTGGCGTACGCGCGCATCGAGGGAAACGCCACGCGCTCGAACGTGATCGAGTTCCTCGGCCCGCAGATCCGTCGCTTCAGCGCGCAGGCGAGAGGCGACTTCGACTTCGCGGCACTCCGCTCGGCCACCGCCGGGATCGGTCTCGCCATGACGCAGCGCGACGCGGTCGGCACGCGCGCCGCTCTCATCACCCTGTTCGACACCGTGCTCCCTGCGGTCATCGACCGCGCCGAGGAGCGCAGCCGCCACGTGGACGTGCCGCCGGCCGACGCCTGACACGACGAAGGGGCGCTCCACGTGGAGCGCCCCTTCGTCGTGACCGTGCTCAGTCGGTGCCGGAGTCGAAGGCCGCGCGCTCCGATGCCGTGTCCACCGCGTCGGCCAGCGTCTCGTCGGCCTCGGAGACCGAACCCTCGACGGCGCCCGTGATCTCGGCGGACTCGCCCGCGGTTACGCGACCGACGAGCTCGCCCGTGGCGCCGCCGACGAGGCCGAGTCCCGCGTACTGCTCGAGGCGTGCGCGCGAGTCGGCGATGTCGAGGTTGCGCATCGTGAGCTGACCGATGCGGTCGACCGGACCGAACGCGGCGTCGCCGACGCGCTCCATCGACAGCTTCTCCGGGCCGTACGACAGGTTCGGCGACACCGTGTCGAGGATCGTCCAGTCGTCGCCGCGGCGCAGGCGGATCGTGACCGTGCCGGAGATCGTCGAGCCGACCCAGCGCTGGATGGACTCGCGCAGCATGAGCGACTGCGGCTCGAGCCAGCGGCCCTCGTACATGAGGCGGCCGAGGCGGCGGCCCTGCTCGTGGTAGGTCGCGAGGGTGTCCTCGTTGAGGATGCCGTTGACCAGGCGCTCGTACGCGATGAAGAGCAGCGCCATGGCCGGGGCCTCGTAGATGCCGCGCGACTTCGCCTCGATGATGCGGTTCTCGATCTGGTCGCTCATGCCCAGGCCGTGACGTCCGCCGATCGCGTTCGCCTCCATCACGAGCGCCACCGGGTCGGCGAACTCGACGCCGTTGATCGCGACGGGACGGCCGCCCTCGAACGTGACCGACACGTCCTCGGACTCGATCGCGACGGACGGGTCCCAGAACTTCACGCCCATGATCGGGTCGACGGTCTCCAGCGACACGTCCAGGTGCTCCAGCGTCTTCGCCTCGTGCGTCGCGCCCCAGATGTTCGCGTCGGTCGAGTACGCCTTCTCGGCGGAGTCGCGGTACGGGAAGTCGTGGGCGACGAGCCAGTCGCTCATCTCCTTGCGTCCGCCGAGCTCGGTCACGAAGTCGGCGTCGAGCCACGGCTTGTAGATGCGCAGACGCGGGTTGGCCAGCAGGCCGTAGCGGTAGAACCGCTCGATGTCGTTGCCCTTGTAGGTGGAGCCGTCGCCCCAGATGTCGACGCCGTCCTCGCGCATCGCGCGCACCAGGAGCGTGCCCGTCACGGCGCGGCCCAGGGGCGTGGTGTTGAAGTAGGTCTTGCCGCCGGAGCGGATGTGGAACGCGCCGCACGACAGCGCGACGAAGCCCTCCTCGACCAGCGCGGTCTTGCAGTCGATCAGCCGGGAGGCCTCGGCGCCGTACTCCAGCGCGCGGCCGGGGATCGATGCGATGTCGTCTTCGTCGTACTGCCCCAGGTCGCCCGTGTAGGTGAACGGCACCGCACCCTTGTCGCGCATCCAGGCGACGGCGACGGAGGTGTCGAGTCCTCCGGAGAAGGCGATGCCGACGCGCTCGCCGACGGGCAGGGACTGGAGGACCTTGGACATGCCTTCCAGTCTATCGGCGGGCGGCGTGTCGCCTTTCCGTGCGTCAGATCAGGCGTACCTGCACGCCGAGTGCCGCGTAGGTGCCCAGCGCCCGCCCGCGGATGGCGTCGAGCGCATCGCCGTGCGCCGGGTTCTGGTCGTGGACGGCCATGCCGGGGCTTGGCGTCCGAAGTCGTCTTCCCGTGCCAGAGTGGGGCCGGAGGTGCGTATGGGTGGAGCGATCCTGTGGGGAGCCGTCGCCGCGGCGCCGCTGTTCGTCGGTGCGGTCCTGGCCCTGCTGCGCACCTGGCCGCCGCGCTGGCTCGGCATCGTGCTCGGCTTCGGCGCGGGCGCCCTCATGGCCTCCATCGCGTTCGAGCTGTGGGAGGAGGGGCTGGACCGCGGCGGACCGCTCCCTCTCGTGGCCGGTGTCGCGCTCGGCGCCCTCAGCTACTATGTCGCCGCCCGCATCCTCGACGCCCGCGCCGCCCGCACGAAGGGGCAGGCCGGGGGCGGGCAGCTCGCCGTCGGCGCTCTGCTGGACGGCATCCCCGAGCAGCTCGTGCTCGGCATCGGTCTGGCCTCGGGGGAGCCGGTGAGCATCGCGCTCGTGGTCGCCATCCTGGTGTCGAACCTGCCGGAGTCGATCGGGTCCGCCGCCGACCTGCTCGACGGCGGGATGGCGAAGTCGCGCGTGCTGCTGCTGTGGCTGGGGGTCGCGGTGGCGTGCGCCGCCGCCACGGTCGCCGGGTTCGCCCTCGCCAGTGTGACCGGCGACGTGTTCCGCTCCGGGGCGAGCGGCTTCGCGGCCGGCGCGCTGCTGGTCATGCTCGTCGACTCGATGGTGCCCGAGGCGCAGTCCAAGGCCAAGGAGTCGACGGGGCTCGCGACCGTGCTCGGCTTCGCGCTCGCCGCGGGGCTCGCCTTCGCGTCCTGACGCGGGGTCAGACCTTCGGGGTGCGGCTGTCGCGCTGCACGCTGCGGCCCGACATCGTCTCGATGTGCAGCAGCAGGGCCAGGTCGCGGTCCTCTCCGGCCCACGGGTGCACGCGGGCCGAGATGCCGGCCGCATCCTCCTCGGGCGCGCGCGACAGGGTGCCGTGCATCAGCACGCTCCACGCCGTGGCGCCCAGCGGGTCGTGATAGTCGACCTCGAACGCGACCGCCGCCGGCACCGTCGTCACGGCGGCCAGCAGCCCCTCCGCCGAGGTGCGCAACAGGATGTCGCGGCCGGACAGGGCGTAGTTGACCGGGTGGATGTGCACGCGGCCGTCGTGCAGGAAGCCGATGCGGCCGACCGTGGTGGTGGTCAGCAGTTCGTAGGACTGATCGGGCTCGAGCTCTCGGATCATGCGGATGCTCCCTCCGTCTGGCGCCAGTGTAGCCAGCGGCCGGTGGATGTTCGAGGGCCATCGCCCGGACCGGACGAGGCTCCTTCGTTCGGCGCGGCTTCGTTCAGCCCGGCCAGGCGCGCAACTCGGCCGTGAGCTGCGCGAAGTACTCGGGTGGACCGGCCTCGGCGAACCACAGCCAGAGCTCCGCGACGTGGATCGGGAACCACGCCCGCACCGCCGCGGGGTCGGCACCGTAGCCCTCGATCAACGCATCGGCCGAGCGGGGATCCTTGCGCGCGGCGCCCCATGCCGCGCGGGACAGCTCGCGCACCGGATCGCCCGCGTGCGCGGCCTCCCAGTCCACGACACCGGTGATGCGGCCGTCCGCCGCGAGCACGTTGCCGTCGGTCCAGTCCCCGTGGCAGAAGACGACGCCGGCCGAGGGCGGGATCGCCAGGGGAAGGGCAGGACCGTCGGCGGCGCGGTACCGGGCGATGATCGCGGCGTCGTCGGGCGCGGGCGGCAGGTCCTCCGGGGCGACGAGGTCGTGCAGCCGCCGGAGGAGGACGGCCGACGCCCGCAGTGCGGCGAGCCGCGTGTCCGCATCACCCTCGTCCAGCCGGGCGCCGGGCAGCTCGGTCATCAGGATCACTCCGGCGCGCTCCTCCACGACCTGTGGCACCGGCAGCCCCGAATCCGCGAGGGCACGCAGCGCGCGCACCTCGGTGTCGTGACGCGCCGGGTCGGACAACCGCTTCTCGACCAGCCGGCGCCCGTCGCGCTCGACCAGTCGCACCGTCCCGACCGCACCCTGCCGCATCCCGCCATCCTCGCAGCACCCCGACGGAGCCGACCGGTGGCGGCGCGGATGCTGCTCGCCCTCGCCGGCTGAGGTCACTCGAAGCCGGGGTAGTCCTGCAGCTTCTCCTGGAACTCGGCACGGTCTGCCTCGCTCAGCACGGCGCTCGCGATCACCACGAGCTGCAGGCCCTCCAGTGGCTCGCCGGTGCGGGCGCTCTGCGCCTCCCGCGAGGTGCGGAAACCGCCGTCGACGTCGTTCGACAGGTCGTAGATGTTGGCGTAGAACCGCAGCGGATCCGGGTAGTTCTCGGTGTAGTACTCCCAGGTGGTCTGCGTGCGCGGGTCGTCGCTGCCGTAGAGCTTCGCGATCATCGACGGGTCGATGCCCGAGTTCGCCGGGTCGTTGAACGCGTACAGATCCCACAGCCCGTGGTCGAGCACGACCTCGTTCACCACCCGCATGACCTCGAGCTTGCGGTCGTAGTCCTGCACCGGCTCGTTCGTCGCCCACGCGGCCGTCGTGAACTCGTACAGCATCGACTCGCCGCCGTAGCCGTTGCGCTCAGGCCGCAGGTCTTCCGCGCCCACCGGCGTCCACGTGTAGCCGAACTCGTCCGTGAGCCGGGCGCGCACATCCGCGAACAGCTCGTCGGCCGTGGCCCGCACCTCCTCCAGCGACTGCTGCGACAGCGCCTGCTGGGGGTCGGTGCCCTTGATGCCCGGATACCCCTCCGCGTGCCGCTGCTCCGCGGTCTTCACGCCCTCGTAGTCGCCCGAGGCGGACGTGCGCAGGGCGCTCAGCGCGCCGACGGTCGCCACGTTCAGCAGCACCGTCACCACCAGGGCGATCGCGCCGAGCCGTCGTGCACCCGGGGAGAACAGCGCCGCGACCACGACGCCGAGCACCACCAGCTGCAGGGTGAGGAACGTGACCCCGTACAGCAGGTCGGTGCCGCCGGCGGCCAGCACCCCGAGCAGGGTCAGGGAGAACAGTATCGCCGCGACGAGGGCGATCCAGCCGAACGCGGAGCCCGGGGTGCGCTTCTCGTCGACCGGTGCCGCGGGCAGCGGCGGAGGTGTGAGGTCGGGCTGGCGCCGCTTGGCCCCCGCATACCCGCCGGGGGGTGGGACGGGCGGCGCGCCCTCGGCCCCGCCCACGTAGCGGGCGCGCTGACGCTCGTTGTCGCTCACCATGGCTTGTCCGTTCCCGAGCCGCCCGGATCGTCGCCCTGCTGCTGGTCGCGCTCCTGCGTGCCCTGGTTGAGCTTGTCCTGGAGGTCTTGCAGCTTGTCGTCGGACGGCTGCGGCTGCTCCTCCTGCCCCTGCTCCTCGGGCTCCTGCGGCTGCTGCTCCTGTTCCTGCTCCTGCTGCTTTTGCTTGAGCCGGTCCTCCGCGCCGTCGAGGGTGTCGGACATGTCGCGCTGCGGGTCGGGCGACTGCTGCTGCGCCTCCTCGCTGCGGCACTCCTCCGGCGTCTCCACCGTGAGGGTGAGGGCCTCGCCGTAGAGCTCCGCGGCCGCGGCACCGTCGCCGTCCGCCCTGGCCGCATCGCCCATCCGCTCCACGACCAGCGCGAGGTTGATGCGCACCGCGCACACCTCCAGTCCAGTGGCGAGGTCGAGCGCCCGCTCCAGCTCCGCTCTGGCCGCCGGCAGCTCCTCCGCACCGGCGAGGGCGGTGCCGATGTTGTACGGCGCCTTGTACGGCTCGAACCAGTTCAGGAACTCCTGGCCGTGGGCGGCGGACTCCGACCCGGCGAAGTCGTCGACCACGTACGACGTGATCGACTGGTGCGCGAACGCGTACATGCTGAGGATCTTGCCCACCACGAGCAGTGCGGCGAGGGTGAGCGGCAGCGTGCCGATGGCCACCCAGCGGCGGATGCGGCGGCGGCGTCGGTGGGACCGCAGCAGCGCGGCGGCCGTGTCGTCGTGCGCGGTCATGCGCCGCCTCCGTCTCTCGCGGGTGCGGGGTCGACGGAGTCGCCGCGGCGGGCGGGTGCGAGTCCCCGAAGCCGCGCGATGAGCGTGGTCGCCCGCAGCAGCTCGACCCCGAGGAGCGCGAGCAGCACGAGCGCCGCGATCCAGTACAGCTCTGTGACGTTGCCGACCTCGCCCGATTCGGCGTAGCTGGTCGTCGTCGACGGCGCCTCCGGCAGCACGGGCTCGGTGTCGGCGGTGCGGTGCTGGTACTCCACGCCCAGCTGCTCGGCCACGGTCTGCAGGTTCTGCTCGTCGATCACCGACAGCGCGTCCGAGCCCTCGTACTGGATGTACTCGCCCTCGCCGCCGCTCACGCCACCGCTCGTCACCCGCATCGGACCGCCCTCCGCGGTGCCGTAGCCGAACACCGCCCCCGCATCCGTGTACTTCGCGCTCTTGTCGAACGACTCGGGCGTGGTGCCCGTGGTCTGCTCGCCGTCGCCGAGGTAGAACACCATGCGCGACCGGTCCGGCGAGGCCTCGGCGGCGGAGCGCAGCGTGTCCTCCAGCAGCCCGGCGGCGACCCCGATCGAACTGCCGCGCGACTGGCTGGTGACCTCGGGGCGCAGCACGTCGAGCGAACCGATCAGCGCGGTGGTGTCGGTGGTCAGCGGCATCCGCAGCTGGGCGGACGCGTCGGAGGTGATCAGGGCGAACCGTGCGCCCGGGTACTGCGCGACCAGCTCGCGCACGTCGGCGCGCACCCCGTCGAGCCGCGGAGAGCCCTCGTCCCAGTCCTCCGCGACGATGCTGGCGGTGGTGTCGACCACCAGCACGATGTCGGTGTCGGTCGCGAGGGTCTGGGTCGCGCCGCCGGGGATGCCAGGGCGCAGCAGCATCGCGAAGCACGCGAGCACCATCAGCAGTCGCAGGGCCCACAGTGAGCGGTGCGCGGCGATCGCACGGCGGTCGGTCACGCGCTCGCCGCCGGCCCGGGGTGCGCGCACCAGCATCCACACCGCGGCGGCGGCCACGGCACCGCACAGCAGCACCACGAGGATAAGGGGGAGGACGGGCTGGAAGATCACAGTCGCACCCTCCACGCCAGCAGCACGAAGCCGAGCGCCACGACCGACAGCACCGCGATCCACAGGTTCGGGGCGTCGGTCCACACCACCTGCGCCTCACCGCGCAGCGCCGTCGCGTCCTGCTCCTGCACCTGGTCGACGATGTCCGACACGGTCGTGGTGTCGCGCAGACCGAAGGCCGCGCCGCCGGTGGCCTCGGCGGCGGCGGTCAGCTCGGCGCTCACCGCGGCGTCCTTGCCCTCGACCGGGTTGATCGCGAAAACCCGCACGCCGTTCGACGCGGCGTACGCCGCCGCCTCCTGCAGCGTCACGATCGAGGCGCCGTTCACCTCGTTGTCCGTCGCGAAGATCACCGACCGCGACCGGTCGTCGTCGGGATGGTCGAAGCCCATCGCGCACGCCGCCAGGCCGTCGCCGATCAGCGAGGCGCCGTCGCCGTTGAGGGTCCCGACCCAGTGCTCGGGGATGCGGTCGACGTAGTCGAAGCTCGACACCATGCTCGTCAGGTGCTCGCGGATGAAGTCGTAGTCGTCGGTCAGGGGGAAGATCTGCACGGGCGAGCTGTTGAAGATCGTCAGCCCGATGCGCTCGCCCTCGAAGCCGTCCAGCAGCTCCTCGAACACCGACAGCACCTCGACGTCGACCTCGCTCATCGACCCCGACACGTCGAGGCACAGCATGATGTCGCGGCTGCTGTTGACCGGCTGGATGGTCTGCGCGGCCATGGGTCGCGCGGCCACCACGCCGGCCACGAGCGCCGCGACCGCGCCGAGCGCCAGGATCCCCGACAGCGCCAGCACCCGCCGTGACAGCGCCTGGCGGAACGACGGCAGCGTGCGCAGCCGTTCGGCTCGCGCGACCCGCGCGGTGTCACCGGCCGCACGACCGCCCCGCCGCCGCAACCCCAGCACGAGCCCGACCGCGACCGCCACCACCACGACGGCCGCGGCGAGGATCAGCATCCACACGTTCGCTAGTGCCATGCGCGCACCACCGTCCTGGCGGCCGCGGCCCCCGCCACGGGGTCGATCGCCGGACCCTGCCGGAAGATGCTCGGGTAGTAGTGCCGGCCCATCGCGTCGATCAGGGCCGGGTTCACGCCACGGGCGACCAGGTCGTCGAGCGCGAGCACGGGCGCCTCCAGGCCGCTGTACTCGTTCACGAACGCGCGCACCACGCGGCTGAGCTCGAGGTTGGCCTGCCGCGCCGACAGCCGGCGCCCGAGGTAGTCGTTCTCCACGGCCTGGATGCGGTCGAGGTACTCCGTGCGCAGCACCGACAGCACGTCGAGCGTCGAGGGCGTCGCGCCCGTGGCGGCCGGGGCCGGGGTGCGCGGGGGTCGCGTGAGCACGATCAGCAGCCACGCGCCGAGCACCAGCAGCGCCAGGATGCCGAGCGCGAGCAGCATCCAGCCCCAGCCGTACTGCGCCGGCGGGTAGAGCTCGTCAGAGCCGGGCATTCGACCTCCGGTTCAGCAGCCGCAGCAGCTGCGGCACGGCGTCGTCCTGTCCGTCGAGCGCGGCGTGGCTGATCTCCATGCGGGTGAGGAGGTCGGCGAGGCGGGCGGCGTCGGCATCGCGCTGCGCCGTGAGCTCCTGCACGATGCCGCGGTCGCCCTGCACGAAGTCGGGCACCTGCCACCGGCTGTCCACGTCGACGCGCAGCCGCCCGGTGCGGTGGTCGAGCACGGGGTCGGCGTCGCGCAGCGTGAGCCACAGCACGTCGTGCTGCACGCGCAGCCTCCGCAGCAGTCGCTCGGTCTCGGAGGTGACCGGGGCCTCGTCGGTGAGCACGACCACGATCATGCGGCGGGCGACGGTGCGGGTGACGAACGACAGCAGCGCGTCGCGGTCGCTCGGGGCCGCCGCGTCGTCCACCGCGCGATCGAGTGTGCGCAGGGCGTGCTCGAGGGCGCCCTCGCTGCGACCGGGAGCCAGGCGGCGCACCCTGGACGCATCGCCGTAGACCACGGTGAAGTCGTCGCCGTGGCGCAGCGTGAGCACGCCGAGGGCTCCGGTGGCCAGGATCGCGAGCTCCTTCTTCGAGCGCTCGTCGGCGGCCAGGGCGGCCATCGAGCGACCGGTGTCGACCACGAACATCACGGTGTGCATGCGCGTGGCCCGCGACCGCTTCACCAGCGGCGTGCCCAGCCGGGCGGTCGCGCGCCAGTCGATGTCGCGCACCTGATCGCCGTACTCGTACTTGCGCAGGTCCTCGAAGTCGAGGCTCCGTCCGTGCAGCAGCGACGCGTAGGCGCCGTCGAGCGCGTGCAGGGACTTGCGCGACGAGTGGATGAAGAGCTTGCTCTTCACCTGGGTGATCAGGCTGGCCATGGCGGTGCGTCAGGGCGTGGGGACCGAGGCGAAGATCTGGTCGATGATCTCCTCGCTGCGGATGCCCTCGGCGTCGGCCTCGAACGTCAGGAGCACGCGGTGGCGCAGCACGAGGTGCCGGAGGGCGCGGATGTCCTCCGGCAGCACGTGCGCGCGTCCGTTCAGGAGGGCGAGGGCCCGCGACGCCTGCAGGAACGCGATGCTCGCGCGGGGGCTGGCGCCGTACTTGATGTAGCGGGCGCGCTCCTCGCCGATGTACGGCGCCGGATTCCGGGTGACGTAGGCGAGCGACACGATGTAGTTGCGGATCGCGGGGTCGACGTAGATGCGGCTCGCGACGTCTTGCAGCAGGTGCACGTCGTCGAGCGTGACGGCGCTGGACACGTGCCGGTCGGGGTCGAGCACGCCGGAGTCGATGCGGCTGAGGATCTCGAACTCGTCGGCGGGGCTCGGGTACTCGACGATCTCCTTCAGCAGGAACCGGTCCATCTGCGCCTCGGGCAGCTCGTAGGTGCCCTCCTGCTCGATGGGGTTCTGCGTCGCGATCACCAGGAACGGCTTCGGCAGCGGGTGGATCTCGCCGCCGATCGTGGTCTGGTGCTCCTGCATCGCCTCGAGCATCGCGCTCTGGGTCTTGGCGCTGGAGCGGTTGATCTCGTCGAGCAGCACGAAGTTGGCGTGCACGGGGCCGAGCACGGTGCGGAACGTGCCGGTCGCGGCGTCGTAGATCTGGTTGCCCGTGATGTCGCTGGGCAGCAGGTCGGGCGTGCACTGGATGCGCTTGAACTGCGCCTTCACGGTGTCGGCCAGGGTGCTCGCGGCGGTGGTCTTCGCGAGACCCGGCACGCTCTCCAGCAGGATGTGGCCGCCCGCGATGAGCGAGACGAGCAGGCTGGTGCGCAGGCGCTCCTGGCCGACCATCTTCGCCGAGTACGCGTCGGAGATGGTCTTCAGCACGCCGGTGGCGCGGGCCATCTCGGCCTCGGTGGGTGCGGGCTTCTCGCCGGGCGCGGGCGTCGGAGCCGGGGTGGCGGCGGGCGAGGTCGCGGCGGAGGGAGCGGGCGGGGGCGGGGGTGCGGAGATCGTCGGCGGAGTCTGCGCGTCGGGCTCGGTCATCGGTCGGTTCGTCTCCCTCGTTCACACGCGGGACCACGTCGTGCCCCTCCGCCGACCAGCGTAATCGCAACGACGGGACGCGCGCCCGCCGAACAGGGCGGCGTCGGCCTCGGGGAACCCGCGGATCAGCGGGCGCGGCGCCAGCGCAGGCGCGTGATGAGCACCCCGAGCAGGCACAGGGCGCCACCGACGAACATGAGCGGCGTCGGCACCTCGCCCAGGATCATCCACGACATCAGGATCGCGAGCGCCGGGACGACGTAGGTCGTGGCGGAGGTCTTGCCCGCGGTACTGCGCTGCAGCACGTACGCCCAGGTGGTGAATGCGATCGCCGTGGGGAACACGCCCAGGTACACCACCCACAGGGTCGCGTCGAGGGGCGCGGACTGCACGTCGGCCACGAGCGGACCGATCCACGGCAGCAGGGCGACCGTGCCCGCGGCCGCGCCGAGCCACGTGAGCGTGGTCGCGTCGGCACCCCCGCTCAGCAGGTGCTTCTGCAGCAGCGTGCATCCGGCGTACATGACCGCGGCCAGCAGAGCGAGCAGGAGCCCGGTGATGTCCGGACCGGTGCTGCTCGTGGAGTTCATGCCGATCAGCACCACGCCGAGGAACGCGATGGGTGCGCCGATGATCAGCGGGCGAGGGAAGCCCTCCCGCAGGAACAGTCCGCTGAACACCACCACCATGAGCGGAGCCAGATTGACCACCATCGCCGCCGTCCCCGCGTCGAGCGTGCGCTCCGCGCTGTTCAGGGCCAGGTTGTACACGCAGAACCAGCCGACGCCCCACAGCACGATGAGCAGCCACTGCCGCCGGTCGGGGAGGCGGATGCCGTGGCGGAGCGCGATCACCGTCAGCGCGAGCGTGCCGACGGCCATGCGCAGTAGCGCGAGCGCACCGGGGTCGTAGTGCGGGCCCGCTCCGCGGATGCCGATGAACGCCGAGGCCCACAGCACCACCGTGACCACGGCGGCGAGGAGGACGAGCACGCCCTGACGGCGGCCGGGCGCGCGCTGCTCGACCGTGGGCTCTGGCGTGGGGGTGTGCGGCACCGTCCGATCCTCCCACCGGCCTCCGACAGCGGGCGATCCTCGGGAGCGACAGCCGTCGTCGCTTTCCCGCCAGGCCGCCGGTGGGGCACTGCTAACGTCGAAGAGCAGCCACTGTCCGGGCAGGTCGAGCGTTCCGCTCCCCCCGGAGAAGGACTGTCCTCCTCACCCGGATACGGCTGCGCCCGATACATGACGACGAGTGTGAGGACCATACGTGACGAACAGTGAACGAGTAGCGATCATCGGTGCCGGCCCCTCGGGGATGGCACAGCTGCGGGCCTTCGAGTCCGCGGCCCGTGCGGGGGCGGACATCCCCGACCTGGTCTGCTTCGAGAAGCAGGCCGACTGGGGCGGCCAGTGGAACTACACCTGGCGCACCGGACTGGACGAGTTCGGCGAGCCCGTGCACTCCAGCATGTACCGCAACCTGTGGTCGAACGGCCCGAAGGAGGCGCTGGAGTTCGCCGACTACACCTTCGACGAGCACTTCGGCCGTCCGATCTCGTCATATCCGCCGCGCCCCGTGCTGTGGGACTACATCGCCGGACGCCTCGCGAAGACGCGGGTGCGCGACCTGATCCGCTTCCAGACCGCCGTGCGCTGGGTGGAGTTCGACGAGGAGCGCGAGGTGTTCACGCTCACCAGCGAGCACCTGCCCACCGGAGCGACAACCACGGAGGAGTTCGACCGCGTGGTGGTGGCCAGCGGGCACTTCTCCCTCCCGAACGTGCCGCACGTCGACGGCATCGAGACCTTCCCCGGATCGATCTCGCACGCGCACGACTTCCGCGGTGCCGAAGCGCTGGCCGGCCGCGACGTGCTCGTGATCGGGTCGAGCTACTCCGCGGAGGACATCGGCAGCCAGGCGTTCAAGATGGGCGCCCGCTCCGTCACCGCCAGCTACCGCTCCGCGCCGATGGGGTACGACTGGCCGGAGGGCTTCGAGGAGCGTCCGGTCGTGCAACGGTTCGACGGCAGCGTGGCGCATTTCGCCGACGGCACCTCCACGCGCGTGGATGCGGTGATCCTCTGCACCGGCTACCTGCACCGGTACCCCTTCCTCCCGGGCGACCTCGCACTGTCGTCGCCCAACAACGTCTACCCGGACGGGCTCTACCGCGGTGTGCTGTGGCAGCAGAACCCGCGGCTGGCGTACCTGGGCGCGCAGGATCAGTGGTTCACGTTCAACATGTTCGACGCGCAGGCGTGGTTCGTGCGCGACGTGATCCTCGGTCGCATCGAGCTCCCCGACGAGGCGGAGCGGGCGGCCTCGATCGCGCAGTGGCGGGAGCGCTTCGACCGGATCGACTCGGCGGCGACCGAGATCCGCTTCCAGGCGGACTACATCCGCGACCTCCTGGAGTGCACCGACTATCCGGCGTTCGACCTCGACCGCGTCGTCGAGATCTTCCTGGCGTGGAAGCGCGACAAGAAGGCGGACATCATGGGGTACCGCGACCGCGTGTACGCCTCGGTCATGACGGGCACCCTCGCCGCCGTGCATCACACGCCCTGGCTGGAGGAGCTCGACGACTCGCTCGACCGCTACCTCGACGTGGACCCGGATGCCCGTGGCGCGGCGCTGCTCACCGGCGACGCGGCGGCGGACGACGACGACCGCGAGGCGTTGCTGCCCGCCTGATCGGATTCGTCGGGGTGCTCTCGCGACGATCAGCCCCCTGGGCGGCGCGAGAGCACCTCGTCGGGTGCCGTCCTTGGCGGGGTAAAGGGCGGAGCCCGACGCCACCGTCCGCTGCACCCAACGGTTCGGTGGCGACAGGGGTAGCGTGACACCGGGTCACGCGCTCCACAAGATCAGCGGCGGGCGATCACCCGGGTGATGTCCGCTTTCGTCGACGTCGGTGTTACACCGCAGACTGCTGGTGTTACACTTGACGCATGCCGACCAAGCACCCGCGGACCAACATCACGCACACGCCGCAGGTCGCCCGCGCCCTTGACGTGGCACGACGGCGGTGGCCGGAGGAGGAGCGCGACAGTGCCCTGATCCTCCTCCTTCTCGAAGAGGGCGCCCGCGCCGTCGAAGAGCACGCGGATGAGGGTGATGCCCGGCGGGCGCAGCGACTCCGTTCTCTCGCCGGACGGTACTCGGGTGTCTACGGCGACGATTACCTGGAGCGCGTCCGCGAAGGCTGGGACGAGTGATCGTCGTCGACGCGGGTGTGCTCATCGGTCTGCTCGACGACCGCGACGCGCACCACCGGGCGGCACTGGAGATGCTCGAGCGCACGCCGCCGCCGTACCTGGTGCATCCGCTCACGCTCGCCGAAGTGCTGGTCGGGCCGGCCAGGGTCGGTCGCGAGGCTCAGGCCTGGGACGACCTGAAAGAGATCGGCGTCGAGGTCGCGGCCCTCGGCCCTGACGAGCCGCTGGCTCTTGCACGGTTGCGCGCCGAGCACCGGTTGAAGATGCCGGACACGTGTGTGCTCGCCACGGCCGTGCATCACGGATGCCGTCTCGCGACGTTCGACCGTCAGCTGGCCGCGGCCGCCGCGCGCAGCGGACACGCGCTCGACTGACCGCGCCGTCACTGCGCGCGGACGACACCCCGTCGGCGGCCGACCCACACGACCAGTGCGGCGGTGGCGAGGATGATCGCGGCGATCAGCAACACGTACAGCGCCACGGTCCCGTAGCCGCCCGGCTGGTGCGGGTTGAGGAACGGGTAGGGGTACCACCAGTGCTCGCCCGTCCCCGGGGAGACCACGAGGTTCGCGCGCACCAGGGTGTACACGACCCAGACGATCGGGAAGACCGCCGCGACCGCGACGGCGCTCCACCGCAGTGCGCGTCGACGCGGGGCGACCAGCACGTCGAGCAGCATCAGCAGGGGGATCACCACGTGCAGCACCTCGTTCGACCACGCGACCGTGGCACCCTGCGGCAGGGCGATGCCGCGCAGGAGGGTGTTGTAGACGACGCCGGTCACGATCATGTAGCTGCTCGCGCACATCAGCAGGACCGCGAGCCAGCGCGGCTCGGGGTCGGTCGTGTCGCGGTGGCGCAGCGCCCACACGGCCCCGGCGGCGAGGGCGACCGCCGCGAGCACGTTCGACTCGATCGTGAAGAAGCTGAAGAAGTTCGCGATCACGGTGGGGAGGTGGCCGCCCCACGCGGTGTCGGCGTCGCGCGCGATCTCCAGCGTGCGCAGGAGCTGGGCGACGATGGCCGCCACGGCGAGAGCCGATGCCGCGAGCCGCGCGTAGGGCCACCACCGTGTCATACCGACCTCCGTCGCACACTGTAGCGGCACGGTCGTCGTGACGGCCCGTGCGGGATCGGAAACGGGCGGTCGAGGGCCAGCGGAGGTGCCTTCCCGATCCCGCACGCTCCGGAGGCCGAGGGCCGGAGGGGTGTCGGAGGCCGCCCGATAGGATGGGGACGCCCGAAGAGGGCCAGCTCATCGGCCGGTGCAAACCCGGCGAAAGCAGGGGAGAACCCATGCCAGGAATCGTGATCGTCGGCGTGCAGTGGGGCGACGAAGGAAAGGGCAAGGCCACCGATCTTCTCGGTGAGCGCACCGACTGGGTGGTGAAGTTCAACGGCGGCAACAACGCCGGGCACACCGTGGTCGTCGGCGACGAGAAGTACGCGCTGCACCTGCTGCCCTCCGGCATCCTGTCGCCCGGGGTCACCCCGGTCATCGGCAACGGCGTGGTCATCGACCTGGAGGTGCTGTTCTCGGAGCTCGAGGCCCTGTCGGCCCGCGGCATCGACGTGTCGCGCCTCAAGGTCAGCGCGAACGCGCACATCATCACGCAGTATCACCGCACGCTCGACAAGGTCACCGAGCGCTTCCTCGGCAAGCGCAACATCGGCACGACAGGCCGCGGCATCGGTCCCGCGTACGCCGACAAGATCAACCGCGTCGGCATCCGGGTGCAGGACCTGTTCGACGAGAACATCCTGCGCCAGAAGGTGGAGGGCGCGCTCGACCAGAAGAACCACCTGCTGGTGAAGGTCTTCAACCGTCGCGCCGTCACGTGCGACGAGATCGTCGACGACCTGCTGTCGTACGCCGAGCGGCTGCGCCCGATGGTCGCCGACACCGGCTACCTCATCGACCAGGCCCTGAACCGCGGCGAGGTCGTGGTGTTCGAGGGCGGCCAGGCCACCATGCTCGACATCGACCACGGCACCTACCCGTTCGTCACGTCGTCGTCGGCGACGGCCGGTGGGGCCTCGACGGGTTCCGGTGTCGGTCCCGGTGCGCTCGACCGCATCGTCGGCATCGTCAAGGCGTACACGACGCGCGTGGGCTCCGGCCCGTTCCCGACCGAGCTGTTCGACGAGCAGGGCGAGTGGCTGCGCAAGCAGGGCTTCGAGTTCGGCACCACGACCGGGCGGCCGCGCCGCGTCGGCTGGTACGACGCGCCGATCACCCGCTACGCCACGCGCATCAACGGCATCACCGACCTCGTGCTGACCAAGCTCGACATCCTCACCGGGCTCGAGCAGATCCCGGTGTGCGTTGCCTACGACGTCGACGGGGAGCGCTTCGACGAGGTTCCGGTGAACCAGACCGACTTCCACCACGCGAAGCCGATCCTGGAGTACTTCCCCGGCTGGAGCGAGGACATCTCGACCGCGCGCACCTTCGAGGACCTGCCGCAGACGGCGCAGGACTACGTGCTGGCGCTGGAGCAGATGAGCAACACGCGCATCTCGGTGATCGGCGTGGGCCCCGAGCGCGACCAGGTGATCGTGCGCCACGATCTGCTCGACTGATCGAGGGGAGACGACCGTGACGCGCTTCTGGCTCGGCGGCTACGGCCCCGCGATGGACGGCTCCGCCGAGGGCATCGGCGTGCTCGCGGGCGACGAGGGTCGTGAGGCGAGCACTCTCGCGTATCGCGGGGCGGTGACGGCGACCCCGTCGCCGTCGTGGCTCGCGCAGCACCCGGGTCTCGACGTGGTGTACGCGGCGCTGGAGGGTGATGCGGCCGTGCAGGCCTTCGCGCGCACGGGTGACACGGCCCTCGCGCCCCTGGGCGATCCGGTGGCGACGGGCGACGGCGTGTGCCACGTCGCGGTGTCTCCGAACGGGCAGACCCTCATCGCGAGCTGCTACGGCGACGGACGCGTGGTGCGGTTCGGCATCGCGGCGGACGGACGGCTCGTGCCGGCGAAGGAGGATGCGGCGGCGGCACTGCGCGCGGCGCTGTTCGGCGAGGGCGACCCCGACGCCGCCCCCGCGACCCCCGCGGGCGACGGTGTGGCCGCGACCGACCCCTACGGCGGACCGGACCGCGCCTCGCACGCGCACTCGGCCGCGTTCCTGCCCGACGGCCGCGTGGTCACGACCGATCTCGGCTTCGACCTGGTGCGGTTCTGGCGGTTGACCGGCAGCGGGCTGACGCTCGACCAGGAGGTCGTGCTGCCGCAGGGCACGGGACCGCGTCATATGGTCGTGCATCCGAGCGGGCACCTGCACGTGGTCACGGAGTACTCGTGCGAGGTGTTCACCCTGGCGGCGGCGGCCGACGGCACCTGGAGCGTGGTGTCGGCGACGACCGCGAGCCCCGTGGCGCAGGTCGGCAGTGACTTCCCCGCCGAGCTCGCCCGCACGCGCGACGGGCAGTTCCTGTACACGGCGCTGCGCGGCAGCAACACGATCGCGGCGCTGCGTGTGCGCGGCAGCGGGGAGGCGCTGGAGCCGGTGGCGCTCGCCGATTCCGGAGTCGACTGGCCGCGCCATCACCTCGTGTATCAGGGCAAGCTGCTCGTCGCCGGGCAGCGCTCCGACACGGTGACGCTGCTCGACCTCGACGAGCGCACGGGTGCTCCGCTCGGCGTGCGGCATGAGGCGCAGGCCCCGGCGCCCACGAGCATCCTCCCGCTGCGCTGAGCCGATGCGTCGCGGATGCGCGTCATCCGCTTGACCTCAAGGAAACTTGAGGTTCTACGGTCGACCTCATGACCACCGAGACCGGGCGCGCCGCGCCGTCCACGCCACCCACGCCACCCACCCCCCGCATCCTCGGCGGCGAGTACGTGTGGATCACGATCGGCGCGTGCGCCCTGGTGTTCCTCGGCGCGTTCGAGTCGCTGGCGGTGACGACGGTGATGCCCGCCGTGAGCGCCGACCTCGACGGCGAGCGGCTGTATGCGCTCGCCTTCGCCGGACCGCTCGCCACGAGCGTGATCGGCATGGTGGCGGCGGGCAACTGGGCGGATCGACGCGGTCCGGTCGCCCCGCTGTACTCCTCGATCGCGCTGTTCGTGGTCGGCCTCCTGATCGCGGGACTCGCGCCGAGCATGGAGGTGCTGGTGGCCGGCCGGTTCGCGCAGGGCCTGGGCAGCGGCGGGCTCATGGTGGCGCTGTACGTGGTGGTCGCCCGGGTCTATCCGCAGGCGCTGCACCCCGCGATCTTCGCCGGGTTCGCCGCCGCGTGGGTGATCCCCTCGCTGATCGGCCCCACGATCGCGGGCGCGGTGACCGAGCTGTGGAGCTGGCACTGGGTCTTCCTCGGCGTCGTCGTGCTCGTGCTCGTCGCGCTGCTGATGATCGTGCCGGCGCTGCGGGGGCTGTCGAACGAGGGTGACGCGGCGACGCCGTGGGCGGTCGCCCGGCTCGGCTGGTCGGTGCTGGCGGCGGTCGCGGTGCTCGCCCTGAACCTGGTGGGCGACGTGCCCGGCGTCGGCCCGGTGCTGGCCGTGATCGCGGTCGTCGTGGCGCTCATCGCCGTACGACCTCTGGTCCCGCGCGGAACGCTGCGGGCGGTGCGCGGCCTGCCGTCGGTGATCCTGGTGCGCGGCCTCGCCGCTGCCGCGTTCTTCGGCGCGCAGATCTATCTGCCGTATCTGCTCACCGACCGCTACGCCCTGACGCCGACGGTCGCCGGGCTCGCGCTCACCGGCGGCGCCCTCGCGTGGTCGCTCGCCGCGACCGTGCAGGGGCGGATGGGCATGCGGCTGTCGAGCGTGACCGCGGTGCGCCTCGGGACGGCTCTCGTGCTCGGAGGGATCCTGCTGACGGTCGCGATCACCGCGTTCGAGGCGGACGCGGTGCTGATCGCGGCCGCCTGGGGGGTGGCGGGGGCGGGGATGGGCCTGATGAGTCCGCGGTCGAGCGCGCTCACCCTCGCCCTGTCGACCCCGGAGACGCAGGGGTTCAACAGCGGTGCGATGACGGTGGCCGACTCGTTCGGCAGCGCGCTGGCCCTCGCGGTGACGAGCATGGTCTTCCTCGCGCTGGCCGCCGCCGATCCCTTCCTCGGTGTGTTCGCGCTGGCGGCGCTGCTCGCGCTGGCAGCGGCGATGCTCGCGCCGAGGGTTCGCGCCGGGGGTGCCAGCACGGAGGCGCGCGCGTGATCTGGCGACCCGGATCCTCCGCACGGCGGATTCGGGATGCGCGGGATCGGGGAGAGCGGGAGAAGCGATGGCAGGCGGAAGCGGGAGGAGTGCAGACATGACGGGTACGGGTACGGGCACGACGGGCACGGATGTGAGGGGCGGGAACGTGACGGGTGTGGAGACGACGGGTACGGGCACGGATGTGAGGGGCGGCAACGTGACGGGTGTGGAGACGACGGCCGCTCGGCGGGGTGGAGACGGCGCGGCGCCGGTGGCGACGATGGCGGCGATCGTGCAGCGCGAGTTCGGCGAGTCCGACGTGCTGCGGATCGAACGGGTGCCGGTACCGGAGCCCGGCGAGGGCGAGGTGCGCATCCGCGTCGCGGCGGCGGGCGTGCACGCGGTCGACCTCGATATCCGGCGCGACGCGGCGCCCCCGTCGATGCCGCGCCCCGTGCTGCCGATGACCCCGGGGCGCGAGGTCGCGGGGATCGTCGATGCGGTGGGTGCGGGCGTCGACGCCGACCTTCTCGGCGCGCGGGTGGTCGCGCACGTCGGCTTCCGCAGCGGCGGGTATGCGCAGTTCGCCCTCGCGGCGGCTGCTGCGCTCCACCCGGTGCCCGCGCACGTGCCGTTCCCGCAGGCGGTCGCGGCGATCGGCAGCGGGCGCACGGCGCAGCTCGTGTGGCAGGCGGCGCAGATCGGCGCGGACGACGTGGTCCTGGTCACCGGTGCCTCGGGCGGACTGGGCAGCCAGGTCGCGCAGCTCGCGCTCTCGGTCGGGGCGACCGTGGTCGCGCTCCACGGTGGCGAGGCGAAGCGCGCGGTGGTGGCGCAGCTCGGGCGTCGGGTCGAGCACTCGGCCGGGCGCCTGCTGCCGCTCGATGCGACCGACGACGCGTGGCCGGATCGTCTGACCGGCCTCCTGGACGGCGCGGTGCCGACGGTCCTGCTGGACGGGGTCGGGGGTCCGACGGGACGCGCGGCGCTCGAGTCGCTCGGGCGCGGCTCCCGCGTCGTGGTCATCGGATGGTCGAGCGGCGAACTCCTCCGTGTCGACGGCGACGACATCGTGCAGAACTCGCTCACCGTGACCGTGCCGCTGGGCCGGGCCATCGCCGACCTCCGGGCGCTCGAGACGGCGGCCCTCGCGGCCGTGGCCGGCGGGCGGGTCGACCCGCCCGTCGACGTGTTCCGGTTGACCGATGCCGCCGCCGCGCACGACGCCATCCAGCATCGCCGTCAGCGCGGGAAGGTCGTGCTCGTTCCCGACGCGGAGTGATTTGCGCGGAGGGCATCGGCCTCCCTACTCTGTTGAACGGTGTTCAGGTGAACACCGTTCAGGAAGGACACCCGATGACCCCCACCTCCCGCGACACCGGTGCGACGCTCGGCCGCATCGCCGTCTTCGCCGCCCTCATCATCGTGCTCGGCACGGTCGTCGTGCCGCTGCCCGGCGGGGTGCCGATCACCGCGCAGACCCTCGGCGTGATGCTCGCCGGACTCGTCCTCGGGCCGCGCGTCGCCCCGCTGTCGATCCTGGTCGTGCTCGCGCTCGCCGCGATCGGCCTGCCGGTGCTCGCGGGCGGACGCGGCGGCGTCGGCGTGTTCGTGGGGCCGACCGCGGGGTACATGCTCGGCTGGATCGCGGGCGTCGTCGTGATCGGGCTCGTCCTGCGCACCGGTCGCCCGGCGTGGTGGCGGGTCGCGCTCTCCGCGCTCGTCGGCGGGGTGCTCGTGGTGTACGCGTTCGGCATCCCCGTCCAGGCCCTCGTCACGGGAGTGCCGCTCGACCTCACGGCGCTGTCGGCCCTCGCGTTCCTCCCCGGCGATCTGATCAAGGTCGCCGCGGCCACGCTGATCGTGGTGGCGCTGCGCCGGGCGTACCCGCGGGCGTTCGCGGACGCGCGCGAGCGCGCCGCCGTCGCCTGACGCCGCCACCCGCTCCGACGCTCCGGTCGCCGTCGCCTGCCGACGCGACCGGAGTGCTCCGGGGAGTTTCGGCGCGGCGGGAACAACGCGCCCGTGACTCGACGTTCGTCATGAGCAAGACTTGCCTGACACGGGCGACGGAGAGGTGCGACGCATGACTGCCGACAAGACCGACGAGTACGACCTGATCGTGGTGGGTGCGGGACCGGTGGGCGAGAACGTCGCCGACAGGGCCGTGCAGGGCGGGCTCACCGCCATCATCGTGGAGAGCGAACTGGTGGGCGGCGAGTGCTCCTACTGGGCGTGCATGCCGTCGAAGGCGCTGCTGCGCTCGGCGCAGGCGCTGCGGGCGGCGCAGCATGTGGCCGGGGCGTCGCAGGCGGTGACCGGCACGCTCGACGTGCGGGCCGTGTTCGAGCGCCGCGACAGCTTCACGAGCAACTGGTCGGACGACGGGCAGGTGTCGTGGCTGCAGTCGGCCGGCATCGACCTGGCGCGCGGCCACGGGCGTCTCACGGGCGAGCGCGAGGTCACCGTGACCGACGCCGACGGCGGCACCCGGGTGCTGCGGGCCCGGCACGCGGTCGCGATCAGCACGGGCTCCGACGCCGTGATCCCGCCGATCGACGGGCTCCGCGAGGCCTCCCCGTGGACGAGTCGCGAGGCCACCAGCGCCGAAGAGCTGCCGGAGAGCCTCGCGGTGATCGGCGGCGGTGTCGTCGCGGTCGAGATGGCCACGGCGTACGCCGCCCTCGGCTCGCGCGTGACCCTGCTCGCGCGCAGCGGGCTGCTGGGCGGCATGGAGCCGTTCGCGGGGCAGCGCGTGACGGCCGGCCTCGAAGAGCTCGGCGTCGACGTGCGCACGAACACCGGCACCACGACGGTGCGCCGCGGCGACGACGGCGTGACCATCACGCTCGACAGCGGCGAGGAGGTCACGGCCGCCGAGGTGCTCGTCGCGACCGGCCGTTCGCCGCGCAGCGCCGATATCGGCCTGGAGGTCGTGGGGCTCGAACCCGGACGCTGGATCGAGACCGACGACACGCTGCGGGTGCCCGGGGTGGACTGGCTGTACGCGGTCGGCGACGTGAACGGGCGGGTGCTGCTGACCCACCAGGGCAAGTACCAGGCGCGGGCGGCGGGCGACGTGATCGCAGCCAGGGCGAACGGCGGCGAGGTCGACGACGCCCCGTGGGGCCGGCACGCCGCGACGGCCGATCACGCCGCGGTCCCCCAGGTCACCTTCTCCATCCCGGAGGTCGGCTCCGTCGGACTCACTGAGGCCGCGGCGCGCGAGGCGGGCACGGCCGTGCAGGTCGTGGACTACGACCTCGGGTGGGTCGCCGGCGCGAGCCTGTACGAGGATGGGTTCGCCGGGCAGGCGCGACTCGTGATCGACACCGACCGCGACGTCGTGATCGGGGCGACCTTCGTCGGCCCGGAGGTGGCGGAGCTCGTGCAGGCCGCGACCGTCGCGATCGTGGGCGAGGTGCCCATCGCGCGCCTGTGGCACGCGGTGCCCTCGTACCCGACCATCAGCGAGATCTGGCTGCGACTCTTGGAGGGCTACGGGCGCGACTCGGCGTGAGCCGGGCAATCCGATCCCGCGAGCGCACCGAACACGATCCGGATTGTTTCTCATATTGACGACCCCGCGCGCAAGGCATCACCCGATGTCGGACGCGTCTTATACGCTCGAACCCACATCCGAGGAGGCAGGACCATGAAGGCTGTACTCGCAGGAACCGTGATCGCCGAGGCCGCACAGGACGACCTCATCCGCATCGAGGGCAATTGGTACTTCCCGCCCGCATCCGTCTCGCCCGACGTGCTCGTCGAGAGCCCCACGCCGTACACGTGTCCGTGGAAGGGCGAGTGCCAGTACTACTCCATCGAGGCCGACGGAGAGCTGCACAAGGATCTCGCCTGGTCGTACCCGCACCCGTACCCGTCGGCGTTCGACCGCGTCGGAAAAGACTTCTCGGGCTACGTCGCCTTCGCCCCGGGCGTCGAGGTGTCGGCCTGAGCCGCGCCCTCGCCCGCACGACCGTCGGAGAGAACCCCTCATGATCGAGTTCCGCAACGTCACCAAGCGCTTCCCCGACGGGACGCTCGCGGTGAACGACTTCAGCCTGGTGCTGCCGTCGCGCAAGACCACCGTGTTCGTCGGTTCGTCCGGCTGCGGCAAGACCACGCTGCTGCGCATGATCAACCGCATGGTCGAGCCCACGTCGGGGGAGGTCGAGATCGACGGGGAGAGCGTGCTCGCCGGCGATGCGGTGGCCCTGCGCCGCCGCATCGGCTACGTCATGCAGAACTCCGGCCTCATGCCGCACTTCAGCGTGATCGACAACGTCTCCACCGTGCTGCGCCTGAACGGCGTGAAGCGCAAGGAGGCGCACGAGCGGGCGCGCGAGCTGATGACCACGGTCGGCCTCGACCACGCTCTGGCCGACCGCTACCCGAGCCAGCTCTCGGGCGGGCAGCAGCAGCGCGTCGGCGTGGCCCGCGGTCTCGCCGCCGACCCGAACATCCTCCTGATGGACGAGCCCTTCGGCGCGGTCGATCCCATCGTGCGCGCCGACCTCCAGCAGGAGACGCTGCGGCTTCAGCACGAGCTCGACAAGACGGTCGTGTTCGTCACGCACGACATCGACGAGGCGTTCCTGCTGGGCGACCAGGTGGTCATCCTCGACAAGGGCGCCAGGGTCGTGCAGGTGGGCAGCCCGAGCGAGATCATCGAGAATCCGGCCGACGAGTTCGTCTCCGCGTTCATCGGCGCCGACCGTGGCCGCCGGGCGCTGCACCTCAAGCAGACGCCGCGCGGCACGGTCGTGGTCGACTCCGAGGGCCGCACCCAGGGCGCGATCGTCGACGCCCCCGACGACGTGGTCGACGAGGCGGCCGCGGCGAAGGCGGCCCCGTGAACTGGGCGGTCGACAACCTCGGCCTGATCCTCGACCTCACCGTCGCGCATCTGCGGCAGAGCGTCGTGCCGATCGTGCTCGGTTTCGTGCTGTCGCTGCCGCTCGGGTGGGTGGCCTGGCGCTACCGCCTGGTGCGCGGCCCGATCATCGCGCTCACGGGCCTGCTGTACACGATCCCCTCGCTCGCGCTGCTGATCCTCCTGCCCGCGGTGCTGGGCTACTCCGCGATCAGCGAGCCGAACCTGGTGATCGCCCTCACGATCTACGCGGTCGCCATCCTGGTGCGCGCGGTCGCCGACGGCCTCGACTCGGTGGACGACGACGTGCGGCAGGCCGCCACCGCGACCGGTTTCGCACCGTTCCGTCGTTTCTGGGCTGTCGAGTTCCCGCTCGCCGGCCCGGTGATCCTGGCGGGGCTGCGTGTCACGGCCGTCAGCACGATCTCGCTCGCCACGGTCGGCATCCTGATCGGCGTGCGCAACCTCGGGTACCTGTTCACCGACGGTCTGCAGCGCCGCATCATCGAGGAGGTCTTCGCGGGCGTGGTCGCGGTCGTCGTGATCGCCCTGATCGTCGACCTGCTGCTCCTCCTGGTCGGCAGGGCGCTCATGCCCTGGACGAGAGCGGTCACCAAGACGGCGACGAAGGCGGCGGTCGGCCGCACGGCGGCGATCGGATCGGCCGCATGAACCTGTTCGCGGAGGCCTTCGCGTGGCTGTTCTCGCCCGACCGCTGGCAGGGCGCGTACTCGCTGCCGGTGCTGTTCGGGCAGCACATCTTCTACACGGTCGTCTCGGTGGTGATCGCCGCGGTGATCGCCGTGCCGCTCGGGTGGCTGATCGGGCACACGGGTCGCGGTCGGGAGATCGCCGTCGCGGTCTCCGGAGCGGCGCGCGCCATCCCGTCGTTCGGCCTCATGGTGCTCCTGGTGCTGCTGCTGGGCGTGCTGCGCACCCCGCTCGCGGCGATCATCACGTTCGTGCTGCTCGCGATCCCGTCGCTGCTGGCGGGCGCGTACACCGGACTCGAGGCCATCGACCGCCGGGTGCTCGACGCGGCGCGGGCCATGGGCATGACCGAGTGGCAGGTGTTCTGGAAGGTCGAGGTGCCGCTCGGGCTTTCGCTGCTCGTCGGTGGCCTGCGCTCGGCGCTCCTGCAGGTCATCGCCACGGTCACGATCGCCGCCTACGTGAACCTGGGCGGTCTCGGCTGGCCGATCATCCAGGGCATCCCCCTGCGCCGCTTCGATCAGGTGCTCGGCGGCGCGATCCTCGTCGCGGTGCTCGCCCTCATCGTCGACCTCCTGCTCGCCCTCGCGCAGCACGCCGCCGTCCCGCGCGGCGTGCGCACCCGTCCGCAGCGTCGCCGGGCCAAGGCGCCCGTCGCCGCGCCCGCTCCGGCGACCGCCTGAACCACAGCGCCACCGAGGCCACAGCATCCGTCCGAACCACAGCATCCGCAGGTCCCAGAGAAGAGGAAGTCCCATGTTCACCGCACGCACGTCCCGCTTCGCCCTCGCCGGCGGCGCCGCGATCGCCGCAGCGCTCGTCCTCGCCGGCTGCACCAGCAGCAACCCGCTCGACACCCCCACGGAGGACTCCGGTTCGGGTGGCAGCGACACCATCGTGATCGGCTCGCAGGCGTACTACTCGAACGAGATCATCGCCGAGATCTACGCCCAGGCGCTGGAGGCGGCCGACTTCACCGTCGAGCGCAAGTTCAGCATCGGTCAGCGCGACGCCTACATGCCCGACGTGGAGTCCGGCGCGATCGACCTGTTCCCGGAGTACACGGGCAACCTGCTCGAGTACCTCGACAAGGACGCCACCGCCACCAGCCCGGAAGACGTCTACGCCGCACTGCAGGAGACCCTGCCCGACGGCCTCACCGCCCTCGACTACGCCGAGGCGACCGATCAGGACACCTACACGGTGCTGAAGAGCTTCGCGGAGGAGAACGGCCTCACGACGATCGCCGACCTGTCGAAGGTCACCACCCCGGTCACGATCGGCGCGGCGCCGGAGTTCGAGCAGCGCCCCTACGGCCCCGCGAAGGCCAAGGAGGTCTACGGCGTGGACCTGGCGTTCTCGGCCACGGGCCCGACCACGCTCGAGTCGCTGCTGGCCGGTGAGATCCAGGTGGCCGACATCTACTCGGCCGACCCGGCTTTCCAGACCGAGGACATCGTGTCGCTGGAAGACCCGGAGAACATCATCCTGGCGTCCAACGTCGTGCCGATCGCGTCGAGCGATGTGGCCGACGAGATCGCCGACGTGATCAACGGCATCAGCGAGAAGCTGACGGCCGAGGAGCTCGTGGCCCTCAACGTGCAGAGCACGGTCGACAAGAAGTCGGCGGAGGAGATCGCGAAGCAGTGGCTGGCCGACAACGACCTCGCCTGAGCTGAGCTCGACGGAAGCGCCCGGTCCCTCGCGGGGCCGGGCGCTTTCGTGTGCGTGCGTGAGTCGACGTTCGACGCGACGGTTGATCAGCGATAGTCCCTGCCGTCGCAACTCACGGCATCGTCGAACTTCCCGGAGGCGGCAGCATCGGCATCGAACTTCTTCGTCGGGATGACGGCGACCTCCACGGACTTCGCGTCCGGGATGCTCTCGGCGTCGGCGCAGCTGGCCACCACCGTCCACGACTTCCCTGGTTGGTCCTGAGAGAACGAAGCCGCCTCTCCGATCCTGGGTGATGCGTCCTGGATGAGGAACTCGGCGTCGTGAGGGACGGCCGCGGTCACCTCGGCCAACGTCTTCCCCACGACATCGCTGGCGTCCAGAGCGGTCGCCGTGCACCCACTCAGGAGAACCGCCACCGCCGCCAGACCTCCGAGCCTTGCCGCGCCTTGTTTCACAGACCGCAAGAGATGACCGTGCTATAGGGATCGTAAGCAGTCAATGCTTCGCTGGTTCCTACTGTCTGCCAACGAGTAGGTCCGACTCTTGGCTTGTACCCCTGCTGCTTCTGAAGCCGATAGTGATACTGGGTGCCAAGTGCGCGTGCCCGCCAGATCTGTCCTGCTTTGAGCGCCGGCGACGTGCAACTTACTGATGTTGTCACGGCGTTCGACGAACTGATGCTCAACCCCGCAGAAACTTCCGCGCGACTGGCGCCGAGACTCAGCTGGATACTGCGCGTTGCGGTCTTACCTTGAGAAACAGTGCAGGTGCCACCGTCCGTCGTAATCTGGCAAGCGCCGATCTGGGCTCCGCGGACATAAGTGCTCGAGGTCTTACCAATTACGGTGTATCGATAGACGGATGCTTCCGCAGCCTGACCGATTGCAATCCCTCCCAACGCGAGCGCCGCGACGGCGGCACTGTATCCGAGATACTTCTTCTTTCGCATGACGGTCTCCGTTCTCCGTTGAACCCCGCCAATGGCGCACTCGCACCGATTCCACGCGATGCTCGCTCGGGACCGGATCCGCGTTCAACTCCGTATCCCTGGAATAACCGCATCGAGTTCCGCACGTCCGAGTGCTGTGGTAGCCGCACATCGCCGTGCCGCACAGTCGATGGCTGGTCTCGACTGCATCGAGCCGGATGACACCCGCCGACCGTCGAGGCTAGGTGCGGGCGTCCTGGCGGGGAACCAGGACCTGCTTGATGATGATGAGGATCGACGCGGTCACGGGCACAGCGACCAGGGCGCCGAGCAGACCGAGCAGTGTGCCGCCGGCCAGCGCCCCGATGACCACGAGCGAGCCGGGCACGGCCACGGCGCGGTTCATGACCCGCGGGGTGAGCACATACGCCTCGATCTGCATGTAGACGAGGTAGATCGCGGCGAAGATCAGCGCCGCGATCGGGTTGGTGAACAGCGCGAGTCCCGTGCCGATGATCCAGAAGAGCACAGAGCCGACGAGGGGGATGAGCGTCACGCAGAACGCGATCGCGGCCATGAGCGGCGGGAACGGCAGGCCGAGCACCGCGTACAGGATGAGGGCGAGGGTCGCGTTGCAGAACGCCAGCACGACCATGCCCATCACGTAGCCGCCCACGGAGTCGGTGATCTGCTCGCTGATGTCGCTCGCGCGGTCCCGGTCGCGCGCGGGCGCCAGGCGCAGCAGACCCTGCTTCATGGCCGGGAGCGTCGCGAGGAAGTAGAGCGTTAGCACCAGCACCACGATCGCGCCGGAGATGCCGGAGGCGATCGAGGCGCCCACCGCGAGGGCTCCGCCGCCGATGGTGGCGAGGTTGCCGATGTCGGACAGGAAGCTCTGCACCTCGCCGACGAGGTCTTGGAACTGGTCGCCGAACTGGTCGTTGAGGGTCTTGTAGAGGTCGGTTCCGGTGAAGTCCTGGACCATGCCGGGGACGGACCGGACGAACTCGGCGATCTGGTCGACGACGATCGGGATGATCATCCACAGCACCAGACCGAAGACCACGATGAGGGCGACGATCGTGATGACGACGGCGATGGCCCGGGAGAGGCCGCGCCGTTCCAGGAAGCGCACCGCCGGATCGAGGCCGAGCGCGCCGAACAGGGCGAGCGCGATGTAGATGAGCACGGTGGACAGGTTCCACAGGGCGAGGCCGATCACGAACGCGCCGAGACCGCCCAGGGTGACCAGGAAGCCGAACACGAACGGCCGGTCGATGCGTGTCCAGAACGAGCGGCTGGGTGTGGTCGGCTCGATCACCACCGGACGCGGCGGGGTCGCGGTGGTCGCGGGAGCCGCGGCGTCGGGCGGTCCGGGGAGCGCGGCATCGACGGGTGCCGGGGCCGCGTCCGAGGGCTGCGGGAGCGCGTCGTCGTGGGAGGCGGGGGCCGGCGACTCGTCGTTGCTCATGTGCACACGATAGCGCTGGACCCCCGCCGGTCAGGGGTGCCCCTCGCCCCTAGAGTGGGGGGATGACCGCCGTAGAGGATCCGAAGGCCGAGCTGCTCCGTCTGCGCGCCACCATCGACAACATCGATGCGGCGCTGATCTTCATGCTGGCCGAGCGGTTCCGCGCCACGCAGCAGGTGGGGCACCTCAAGGCCGAGCACGCGATGCCCCCGTCCGACCCGAAGCGCGAGGAGCAGCAGGTCGCCCGGCTGCGCGCGCTCGCCGAAGAGGCGCACCTCGACCCCGAGTTCGCGGAGAAGTGGTTCAACTTCGTGGTCGCCGAGGTCATCCGCCACCACACCGAGGCCGCCGAGAGCCGCTGACCTCAGCGGTCCCGCAGCATCCGGTCGCGCACCTCGCGCCGCAGCACCTTGCCGATGAGGGACCGCGGGAGCTCATCCACCGCGACGATCCGGCGCGGCACCTTGTAGGCGGTCAGCCGGGTGCGGCAGAAGTCGCGCAGCGCCTCAACGTCCGGCACCGCACCCTCACGGAACACCACGGCCGCCGCGACCTCCTCACCGCCGCTCGACCGCGGCAGGCCCACGACCGCGGCCGCCACGACATCGGGGTGGGCGTCGAGCGCATCCTCCACCTCGCTGGGCGACACGTTGAAGCCGCCCGTGATGATGAGCTCCTTGCGGCGGTCCACGATCGTCACGAACCCGTCGGGCGAGACCTCGGCGATGTCGCCCGAGCGCAGCCAACCGCCCGGGAGGAGGGCCTCGGCCGTCTCGCCGGGGCGCTGCCAGTACCCCTGGAACACCTGGGGACCGCGGATCAAGAGCTCCCCGCGCTCGCCGGCGGGGACGTCCTTCTCCGGGTCGTCGGGGTCGACGAGCCGGATCTCGGTGCTGGGGAACGGCACGCCGACGGTGCCCGGTCGTCGCGTGGGTCCCATGGGGTTGCCGAGCGCGACGGGAGACGCCTCGGTCATGCCGTACCCCTCCACGAGCAGTCCTCCGGTCGCGTCCTCCCAGCGCCGCACGGTCGCGACGGGCAGGCTCATCGCCCCGGATATCGCGAAGCGCACGCGGGACAGGTCGATGGTGCCGCGTCCGGCCGCCCGGGCGAGCTGGTCGTAGATGGGCGGCACGGCCGGCAGGAACGTGGGCGGGCGCGTGCGGGCGGCCGTCGTCACCAGGCCCAGGTCGAACGTGGGGAACAGCACCACGGTCGCGCCGATGCTGAGCGCGAAGGTGAGGCACAGCGTCATGCCGTAGGCGTGGAACAGCGGCAGCACGGCGTAGAACGTCTCCTCCCCGTCGCGCAGTCCCGGCACCCAGGCGCGACCCTGCATCGCGTTCGCGCGGAGGTTCGCATGACTGAGGATCGCCCCCTTCGGGGTGCCCGTCGTCCCGCTCGTGTACTGCAGCAGCGCGGTGTCGCCGAGTGCGGGCGCCGGCACGCGGCGGGAGATGCGGCCGTGACCGAGGAGCCCCTTCCACGGCCGTACGTGGCGTGCGCGCGGTGCGGCGGTGAGCTTGGCCCGCGACTCCCTGGCCTTCGGAAGGGGCAGTCGGAGCAGGAACCGCTTCGACCACGGCATCGCGGTCGTGATGTCGACGCTCACGATGTGGTCGACGCGCACGTCGTCGGGGAAGCCGTCGATCGTGTCGGCGACCTTGTCCCACACGATCGCGACGCGGGCGCCGTGGTCCTCGAACTGGTGGCGCAGCTCGCGGGCGGTGTAGAGCGGGTTGTGCTCGACGACGATGGCGCCCAGGCGGAGCACGGCGTAGAACGCGACCACATGCTGCGGGCAGTTGGGCAGCACGAGGGCGACCCGGTCGCCGGCGCTCACCCCGAGGCGCCGCAGACCCTCCGCCGCGTGGTCGATCTGCGCGCCGAGCTCGCGGTAGGTCGTCACCGCGCCGAAGAACTCCAGCGCGGGACGGCGGCCGTACCGGCGGACGCTCGCCGTCATCATCTGCGGCAGCGTCTGTGTCGGCTCGTCGATCTCGGCGGGGACGCCCTCCGCGTACGCGGCGAGCCAGGGGCGGGTCGAGAGACGGGAGTCGGTCATGTTCTCATCCTGCGTCACGCGCGCGCATGGCGCGGCCCCCTTGACGGGGGTCAGACCGCGAGCACACGTCCGGTGATGACGCCCTCGACGGCGCGCACGTAGGCGCGACCCACCTCCTCGTCGGTGACGGGGCGGTGGCCGGGGAAGCTGTCGAAGTAGCCGGGGGAGTTGGCGAGCACGTCGGGGGAGACGGCGTTGATGCGGATGCCGCGCGGCGCCTCGGCGGCGGCGGTGAGCACGAACGACTCCAGGGCGCCGTTGGCCATCGCGGCGGCGGCCCCGGTGGCGAGGGGCTCCCGGGCGAGCACCCCGCTGGTCAGCGTGATCGAGCCGCCGTCGGCGACGACGGGAAGGGCCTCGCGCACCACGTCGAGCTGGGCGAGCGTCTTGCCCGTGAACGCCGCGAGGTAGTCGTCGCGGCTCAGGTCGCCGAGCGGCCGGAACGGCACGGAGCCGACCGCCACCACGACCGCATCGACGCGTCCGACGCGCGCGAACAGCTCGCGGATCGACGACGGATCGGTCACGTCCACGCGCTCATCGCCGCTGCGGGAAGCGCGGATCACCTCGTGGCCGCGGGTCTCCAGGGTCGCGGCCACCACGCCGCCGATGCTGCCGGTCGCGCCGATCACCAGTGCCTTCATGGGTGCCTCCGTGGGGTCGCTTGCTTCCGCGCGCAGACGCGCACCGCTCGAGTCTTGCACCCTTCGCGACGGGAGGGTCCGCGAGGGCCAGGGTGTCGGCGGGACGGGCTCAGCGGGGGCTGAACGCTGCAGCGACCACGCGGGCGGCGGCCCCGCGCAGCACCGCGTCGTCGAGCGTGCTGGAGGCGACCGCGGGCCCGAGCGAGGGGTGCGACGCCGCGCGGACCGCGGTCGCCGTGGCCTCGACGAACGCGGGTGTGGCGATGTCGGACGGTCCGCTCAGCAGGATCGACGGAAGGTCGACGGCCGCGGCGATCACGGAGAGCGAGGTGCCCAGTCGCGCCCCGGCCTCGGCGAGCACCGCGTCTTGGTCCGCGCCGGGCTCGTCGAGACGGCGGCGCAGCGCGGGCGTCGACGCCCACGCGTGCACGCAGCCGTCGCGACCGCACAGGCAGCGGTCGCCGGGGTCTCCGCCGGCAACCACATGGGCGAGCTCGCGGGCGCCGATCGACCGCTCGACGGGCGCGCCGTCGTCGCCCACCACCCGGATCGCGGTGCCGATGCGACCGCCGAGGCGCACGAGCAGGAAGTCGGTGCCGACCGCGCCGAACCGCAGCTCCGCGTCGGCGACCAGGTCGGCGTCGTCGAACACGTGCACCGGCAGGGCGAGGTCGTCGGCCAGACGCGGCCCGAGGCCGAGCAGAGCGGGCGATCCGGACGGGGCGCCGATGCCGATGCCGAGCGGGGCGCTGCTCGCACGCCCGGCCAGGTCGACGGCGAGGGCGGCGATCGCGGTGGGATCCGCGTCGTCCACCGCGAGGTCGGCACGGTGGTCGATGCGGCCGTCGGGGGTCGCGAGGGCGCCGGTGATCCGTCCGGGAGTGCTGAGGTCGAGGGCGATCACCTGCACGGCGCGCTGGTCGAACTCGAGCATGACGGCCGGCTTCCCCGGACGGGCGTCCTGGCTCATGCCGCTCTCGCGGATCACGCCGTCGTCGAGCAGGTCGCGCACGACCTCGGAGATCGTGGGCCGGGCGAGCCCGGTGAGGCGGGACAGGTCGGCGCGGCTCGCCGCCGCCTGCTCCATGAGGGTGCGCAGCACGAGGGCGCGGTTGCGTTCACGGATGGCGCGCGCGTGGGTGGGTGCCGAGACTCGTGCCCGGTCGCCGGGGCGCTCTAGGATCTGGGGGTAGTGCACGTCGTTCCTCCCCGCTCCGCCCGGACGACTAAGTTTAATGAATAAACTAACTGGGTCGAGCGTACGGAGCGCTGTGCGCGCTGTCAATCACCGCACCCACCCCCGGGGGACCGTGAGCATGTTCACCACCGACGACGCGCTGGACACCCAGGCCGCCGTCCGCCGTGCGAACCTGCGTCGAGCCCTGCAGCTCGTGTTCCAGGCGTCTGGCACCCAGACCCGCGCCGGCATCGCCCGGGCGACCGGGCTCACCGCCGCCACCTCCTCCTCGCTCGTCGCCGAGCTGATCGACAGCCGGCTGGTGGTCGAGGGCGAGCAGGCCGTCAGCACCGGCGGCAAACGCGCCACCACCCTGAGCGTCGACGGCGCCCACCACCTGATCCTCGTGCTCGTCGTGCAGCCCACCAGCGCGCACGTCGCCCTCGTCGCGCTCGACGGGACCGCGCTCGACGCACGCACGGTCGCCTACACCCCCGCGACGCGCGACCGCGTGCTCGACGACACGGTGGCCGAGGCGGCGGCCCGCTTCGGCGCCCGGCTCCTCGCCGTCGGCGTGCAGCTGCCCGGCACCACCGACGGGCGGACGGTGCTGGAGAGCGTGCAGCTGGAGTGGCAGGACGTGCCGCTGGCCGAGCGCTTCGAGGCCATCGCGGGCGCGCCCGTGCTGCTGCTCAACGACGTCGACGCGGAGGCCATCGCCGAGGCCGGGATGGACGAGACGCCGTCGGGCTACCGGCTGTTCGTGCACCTCGGCGGCGGAGTCGGTGCGGCGGTCACCCTCGACGGCGAGCTCGCCCCGGGGCCGCGCGACCGTGCGGGCGAGATCGGGCACGTGCAGGTCGTGTTCGGAGACGCCGCGCGCCCGTGCCGGTGCGGCCAGCGCGGGTGCCTGGAGTCCGCCGCCGCGCTCGGGCCCATGCTGGGCGAGGACTTCACCGACGAGCTCGACCTCCCGGCCGTGCGCGCCCTCGTCGCCCGCGCCGACCAGGGGCAGATCGACGAGGGTGCCCGTGCGCTCGCCCGTGCGGTCAAGCTGATCAGCGCCCTGCTCGACCCGATCGAGGTCGTGATCGGCGGTCCGGCGACCGAGCTGGGACCCCGGTTCCTGGAGCGCGTGCGGGAGGAGTCCGGCTATCCGGCGCGTGGCACCCAGCAGCCGCCCATCCGCTACGCCGACCCCCGGGTCCCGCTCTCCGCCGGTGCCGCGCAGGCCGCGCTCACCGCCGCGCTCGGGGTGCGCTGGAGTCCGCAGCAGCTGCGCGCCGCCGCGGCCCCCCGCCCCTGAACCCGCCCGCGCGGGCTACTTCACGCTGCCCGCGGTGAGGCCGCCGACCAGGCGCTTCTCGATCAGCATGAACAGGATGATCACCGGCAGGATCGCGACGATCGAGACGCCGAACACGTACTGCCAGCTGGTCTCGTACTGACCCACGAACTTCGTCAGCGCCACCGACAGCGGCTGGTTCTTGTCGGTCGACAGGATCACGAGCGACGCGGCGAACTCGTTCCAGCAGGCCACGAAGGTGAACACGATCGCGGTGACGATGCCCGGCCACACGAGCGGCAGGTTGATGCGGAAGAGCACCGTCAGGCGTCCTGCGCCGTCGATCTGCGCCGCCTCATCGACCTCCTTGGGGATGCCCGCGAAGAAGGAGTGCATGATCCACACCGCGAACGACAGGTTGAACGCGGCGTTGATGAAGATCATCGCGGCCCACGTGTCGCCGAGGCCGAGCGTGGTGAACTGCCGGAACAGACCCGACGTGAGCACGGCCGGCTGCAGCATCTGCGTGACGATCACGAGGAACAGGAACACCATGCGGCCGGGGAACGTGAACCGCGCCGTGTAGTACGCGGCCGGGAGCGACACCAGCAGCACGAGCAGCGTCGCGAACACCGAGATGACGATCGTCGACACCAGGTTGTACGGCAGCGGCGTCTCGGGCGTCGACCACATCGTGAGGTAGTTCTCCCAGTGCCACTCGGTCGGGAGGTAGGTCGGGTCGACCGAGCGGATCTGCGCCTTGGTCTTCACCGAGCCGAAGAACATCACGAGGTACGGCAGCACGAAGATCGCCAGCACGAGGAACCCCGCGGCCGTGCGCAGGATCACGCGCGGCAGCGACACCTGGTCGGCGGTGTAGCGGCGCCGACGGCCGGGGATCGGCGGGGTGCGGCGACCACGGGAGTCGGCGGTGGTCACGAGGGCGGTCTCGGTCACGGTCATGATCAGACCTCCTTCATGGGCTTGACGATCTTCACGTACGCCGCGACGATCACGATCACGATGACGAAGGCGACGACGGACAGGGCGCTGGCGACGTCGACCTTCTTCTGCAGCTCGATGTACTTGAAGATCAGGGTCATGATCGTGTCGGCGCCGTAGCCGGGGATCGACCCGGTCATCACCTTGAGGATCGGCAGCGAGTTGAACACGTTGATGATGTTGATGAGGATCGCCACGGCGAGGGCGCTGCGCAGCTGCGGCAGCACGATCGACCAGTAGGTGCGGGCGGGACCGGCGCCGTCCATCTTCGCGGCCTCGATCGCGTCGGCGGGCACGGCCTGCAACCCGGCGAGGATCGTGTACGTGGTGAACGGCAGCGACACGAACACGGCGATCACGATCGACCAGGTGAACGCGGTCGCGGGGTTCTTCGTCCACCCGTAGCCGACCGCGTCGTCGGAGAGACCGATGTCGTAGAGGAACTTGTTGAAGATGCCGAAGTACGGCTCGAGGCTGTAGTAGAACACCATGGTCGTCATCACGACCGAGGCCGCCCACGGCACGATGACGGCCATGCGCACGAGCTGGCGCCCGGGGAACGCCTTGTTGAGGATCTGCGCGAGCCCGAGCGAGATCACCACGGTGAGCGCGACCACCGACACGACCCACACGATCGTGCGGAAGAAGATGGGCCAGAACTCCGCGAACGTGAACACGGTGACGAAGTTGTCGAAGCCGACCGAGCCCTTGTCGAGCCCGGAGAGGGAGATGTCGCGCGTCGAGTTGAAGAACATGACGCCGGCGGGGAACAGCACCACGCCGATGATGAGCACCAGTGCCGGTGCGATCCAGGGCAGCGCCTGGAGGAGGTCCCGTCCGCCGGGGCGGCCGCGACCGGCGGCCCCGGCGTCGGGGGTGGGGGGGGGGGGGGGTGTGGGCCCCGCAAAAGTTGGAGGGGTCTTGGGGTTGGTCTCTGGGGGACCCA
>NZ_JBSHIM010000001.1:76660-154311 GCF_053618975.1 Microbacterium sp. NPDC055599
GACGAGGGCATCCGGGTCAACGCCGTCCGCCGAGGCCCCCGCCATCGGCCGGGTCGCCGCCCCCGCGAGGTTCGAGGATTCTGTGGTCTGGCTCATGGGATACCCGAACCTCTCCGTTCTGCGGGTCAGCCCGCGTCGACCTGCGCCTGGATCTCGGTCAGCACGTCCTGTGCCGGCTTCGACTGGAGCTGACCGAACAGCGACTTGAACGCACCGTCGGCGGCCGACCACTTCGGGTTCGTCGACGGGTAGAACTGCGCGTCGGGCAGCACGTCGAGGAACGGCTTGAGCGCCTCCTCGCCGGACAGCTTCTCGGCGCCGGACTTGGTGACGGGCAGGAAGCCCTCGGCCTGCACCCACGGCACGTACACGTCGGGAGCGTAGTAGTAGTCGAAGAACTTGGTGATCGCGTCCTTCTTGTCGTCGTCGTTCTGGAACGCCATCAGCTGGTCCATGACGCCGAGCGTGAACGGCGAGCCGTCCTTGGTCGGGATCGGGACGATCGAGTAGTCCAGCTCGGGGTTGCTGTCGGCGATCTGCCCGACCGTGGGCGGCAGGCCGACCTGCATGCCGATCTTGCCCTGGATGAAGATGTCCATCAGCGGGGAGCGCTGCGTGGAGCCCGGGTCGGCCTGGGTCGCACCGGCGTCGATCATCTTCTTGATCTGCTCGGCACCGACGAGGTTCTCGGGGGTGTCGATCGTGATCTCGGACGCGTCACCGAACGAGCCGCCGCCGCCCCACAGCCACACGGCCGCCTCGGCCTGTGCCTCTTCCGAGCCGAGGGGCATGCCGTATCCGGCGACCCCGCCGCCGAGCGCGGAGACCTTGGTGGCCGCGTCGAGCAGCTCGTCCCAGTTGGTGGGCGCCTCGACCCCCGCCTGCTGCAGCAGGGTGTTGTTGACGAAGAGGGCGCGCGCGGAGGCGATGAGCGGCAGGGCGTAGGCCGTGCCGTCGATCTCGGCGTTCTTGATGAAGGAGTCCTGGAAGTCGGAGTAGACCTCGTCCGACACGACGTCCTTGACCGGGTAGAGCAGCTCGTCGCCGACGAACCCGGCGAACGGCCCGCCGTTGTAGATGTCGGGAGCCTCGCCCGCCTGGATCTTGGTGGAGATGACCTTCTCGAGGTTGTCCCACGACTGCACTTCGAGCTTCACGTCGATGTCGGGGTTCTCCTTCTCGAACCCGTCGATCACGTCTTCCCACAGCCCCTTCGTCGCGTCGGAGTAGCTGGGGACGAGCAGGTCGAGCGTGGTCTTGCCGTCGGCGTCCCCGCCGCTGTCGCCGCCCGAACCGCCGAATCCGCACGAGGCGAGCGACAGCGTGGCGACGGCCGCGACGGCAGCCGCCCCGAACCGCAGTGATTTCTTCATGGGCATTGCATTCCTCACTGTGTGTGCCGTGGTCGGTGGGCGGGCGAGCCGCCGTCCGACGGAGCGGGGGTGGTGCACAGTCGCAGAACACTCTTCACGCGACGGTGCGTGGTGATCGATCGCGGTGAGGGCGACCTCTCGGGTCAAGCCGAAGCTTGGGTGGAACGTACAGATTATTTGTCAGGCAAACAAACAAAATCAAGCGTTCGCCCGATCTTGCTCGATGGTGGTGACATACTATGATCGAAAAGCACCCGAAAGAATCACAAATACGCAACTACTCGTCTGAAAGGGTCGACCGATGACCGAAAACCTGCCCGGCGCGCACATGCGCGAAGAACTCCTCTCGCAGCCGGAGATGTGGCAGCGCGCCGCCGATCTCACCGCCGAGCAGGGGCGGCTGCCCGCCCGCGGGGCCAGGGTCGCGGTCGTCGGATGCGGCACCTCCTGGTTCATGGCGCAGTCCTACGCCGCGCTGCGCGAGTCCTCGGGACACGGGGAGACCGACGCGTTCGCCGCCTCCGAGGCCTTCGTCGACCGCGGCTATGACGCCATCGTCGCCCTCACGCGGTCCGGCACCACGAGCGAGGTCCTCGACCTGGTCGAGCGCGTGCGCGGACGCGTGCGCACCGTGGGCGTCATCGGCGACCCCGACTCCCCGCTGGTCTCGCTCGTCGACGACGCCGTGCTGCTGCCGTTCGCCGACGAGCAGTCGGTCGTGCAGACCCGCTTCGCCACCACGGCCCTCGCCCTCTTCCGCGCCTCGCTCGGGGAAGACCTGAGCGGGGCGATCGCCGACGCGACCGCCGTGCTCGCCGAGCCCGAGGTCGACGCCGAGCTGCGTGACGCGGAGCAGTACACGTTCCTCGGACGGGGCTGGACCATCGGGCTCGCGCACGAGGCCGCCCTCAAGCTGCGCGAGTCGTCGCAGTCGTGGACCGAGGCCTACCCGTCGATGGACTACCGCCACGGCCCGATCGCGATCGCCGCCCCCGGCCGCGTCACCTGGCAGTTCGGCGACGCCCCCGACGGGCTCGCCGACGACGTGCGTGCCACGGGCGCCCGCTTCGAGCACCGCGCCATCGACCCCCTCGCCGACCTCGTGCGCCTGCACCGCACGGCCCTCGACCGTGCCCTCGCGCGGGGACTCGACCCCGATCAGCCGCGCAACCTCACGCGATCCGTCATCCTGGATGCATGACCCGCGCACGCACCGGAGCCGAACGATGACCCCGATCGACGGAGTGGACGCGATCCCCGACGTCGAGAAGGACGCCTCCGGCGAGATCCTCGCCGCGGTGCGCTCGCTCGGCCCCGGTGCCCCGGCGCTCGCGTTCGACGTGGGCGGCACCGACATCAAGTCGGCCCTCTTCGACGCCGACGGCACGGCGCTCGGGCTGCGGCGCACCCCGACGCCCGTCGTCGCCGGCGACCGCACGCACGCGATCCTCGACCGGCTGGACGCGCTCGCCGCCGAGCTCCGCGACGCACACCCCGAGGTCGTGCCGCAGGCGGTCGGCCTCGTGGTGCCCGGCATCGTCGACGCCGACGCGGGCGTCGGGGTGTTCGCCAGCAACATGGGCTGGCGCGACGCCCCGCTGCGGGACCTCGCCCGCGAACGCCTCGGTCTGCCCGTCGCGTTCGACCACGACGTGCGCGCGGCCAGCTGGGCCGAGCACCGCCTCGGCGGAGCACGCGCCTACGACGACGCCGTGATCCTCGTCATCGGCACGGGCATCGCGGGCGCCCTCCTGGTGGGCGGACGGCCGTACACCGCGGGCGGTTACGCCGGCGAGATCGGCCACTCGCCCATCGCCGACGGCCCGGCCTGCCCGTGCGGCGCGCGCGGCTGCCTGGAGGCCGTCGCCTCGGCCGGTGCGATCGCCCGGCGCTATCGGGAGGCCACCGGGGTCGTGCCCGACGGCGCGAAAGACGTGATCGCCAGGGCGGCCGCGGGTGACGAGGTCGCCGCCGCGATCTGGGACTCCGCGCTCGACGCGCTCACGATGTCGCTCGCGCAGCTCACCGCGGTGGTCGCCCCCGAGGCCGTGGTGATCGGCGGCGGGCTCTCGCGCGCCGGAGGAGCACTGTTCGACGAGCTGCGGCGCCGCCTGGCCGCGCGGCTCAGCTTCCACCGGCTGCCGGTGCTCGTGCCCGCCGAGCTCTCCGGCAACGCGGGTCTGATCGGTGCGGCCCTGCGGGCCAGGGAGCTGACGTGATCCTCACCGTCACGCCCAACCCCGCGCTCGACCTGACCTGGCGCGTCGACCGGCTCGTGGAGGGCGGCACGCACCGCGCCGACGCGGGGGCCGCGCGCGCGGGCGGCAAGGGCCTCAACGTGGCCAGGGTCGCGCATGCGCAGGGCGCACCCGTGCTCGCCGTCACGACCGCGGGCGGCCGCGTGGGCGCCGAGTTCGCGGACGAGCTGAGCGCCAGCGGCGTCCCGTACGTGCTCGTGCCCGTCGCGGCGGAGACCCGGCGCAGCATCGCCCTCGTCGACGAGTCCGCGGGCGACACCACCATCGTGAACGAGCGCGGCGTCAGCCCCTCCGACGCGGAATGGGGGGCGGTGCTGGCCGAGGTGGTCGAGCGGCTCCCCGCGGCGGGCGTGCTCGTGATCTCGGGCAGCGTGCCGCCGGGCACCCCCGAGGCGCTGCTGCCGATGCTGATCGCCGTGGCGCGTGACGCCGGCGTGCCCGTGATCGTCGACACCTCGGGCCCCGCGCTGCTGCGGGCCGCCGACGCCGGGGCCACCGTGCTCAAGCCCAACGCCGCCGAGCTCGCGGAAGCCACCGGCATCGACGACCCGGTGCACGCCGCCCGCACCCTGCTGGAGCGTGGTGCCGAGCTCGTGCTGCTCTCGCTGGGCGCCGACGGCATGCTCGCGGTGACCGACGACGAGCTCGTGCACGCGCGACTCGACGAGCCCCTCGCGGGGAACCCGACCGGTGCGGGCGACGCCGGGGTCGCCGCCTGCGCCGTGCTGTACGCCGAGGGCGAGCGCGACCCCGAGACGGTGCTCCGCCGCGCGACGGCCTGGTCGGCGGCGGCCGTGCTCATGCCGCTCGCCGGCGACATCTCGCCCCGCTGGACCGCGCTCGCGCAGCACCTGCGCGTGACCCGCCCCGACCCCGCCCTGTTTCGAAAGGACCCCTCGTGACCCTCGTCTCCGCCAGAGAACTCGTCACCGCCGCCTCGGACGCCGGAACCGGCATCGGCGCGTTCAACGTGATCCACCTCGAGACCGCGGAGGGCCTGGTGCGCGCCGCCGCCCTCGCGGGACTCCCGGTGATCCTTCAGATCTCGCAGAACTGCGCCGACTATCACGGCGGCCTGGAGCCCATCGCGCTCGCCTCGCTCGCGCTGGCCCGCCGGGCGGAGACACCGGTCGCGGTGCATCTCGACCACGCCGAACGACCGGAGCTGGTCGACGAGGCGGTCGCACTCGGGTTCGGCTCCGTCATGTTCGACGGCGGCGCGCTGCCCTACGACGAGAACGTCGCGCTGACGGCCGAGGTCGCCGCGCGCGCACACCGGGCTGGCGTGTTCGTGGAGGGCGAGCTGGGCGAGGTGGGCGGCAAGGACGGCGCGCACGCACCCGGAGTGCGCACCGACCCCGACGAGGCCAGGGCCTTCGTGGCCGCGACCGGGGTGGACGCCCTCGCGGTGGCGGTCGGCTCGTCGCACGCCATGACCGACCGCACGGCGTCGCTCGACCTCGACCTCATCGCGCGGCTGCGGGCGGCACTGCGCGGCGCCGGGGCGGCCGGGGCGGACGTCCCCCTCGTGCTGCACGGATCCTCCGGGGTGGCCGACGCCGTGATCGCCGACGCGGTGCGGGCGGGCATGACCAAGATCAACGTCTCGACCCATCTGAACGGCTTCTTCACGCGGGCCGTGCGCGATGTGCTGGACCGCGACGAGCGGCTGGTCGACTCCCGCAAGTACCTCGCACCCGCCCGCGACGCGCTGGCGCAGGAGGCGGCGCGGATGCTGCGGCTGTTCGCGCTGCAGACCGACACGGCGGCCGAGGGATGAGCGTGGCGGCGACAGGGCCGCAGGCGCTCGCGGTCGGCCGTCACCACGGAGGTCGCGGGTTCCCGCCGCAGCACTCCTCCGGGAGCACGCGGTGAAGCGGGCGGCACGGCTGAACGCGATCCTCGACCTGCTCGCCGCCAGCGGTGAGGTCACGGTGGACGAGCTCGTCGACCGGTTCGGCGCCTCGCCGGCCACCACCCGCCGCGACCTCGACACCCTGGCCGAGCAGCGCCTGCTCACGCGCACGCACGGCGGTGCGGTGGCGCAGACGGTCGCCTACGAGCTGCCCATCCGCTACAAAAGCCACCTGCGCACGCACGAGAAGGCGAGCATCGCCCAGGCCGCGGCCGACCTGGTGTCGCCCGGCATGGTGGTGGGTCTCTCCGGGGGCACCACGACGACCGCGATCGCGGCCGCCCTCGCCGCCAGGGAGGACCTGGCCGCCGACGGCGGGGTCACGGTCGTCACGAACGCGGTCAACATCGCGGCACAGCTCGCTACGCGGCCCGACATCAAGGTCGTGGTCACCGGCGGCGTCATCCACTCCCGCACGTACGAGCTCGTGGGGCCGTTCGTGGAACAGCTGCTGCGCGGGGTGCGGCTCGACATCGCGTTCCTGGGCGTGAACGGCATGGACGCCGCGGCGGGTGCCACCACGCAGGACGAGCGCGAGGCCGCCGTGAACCGCATGATGGCCGAGCGTGCCCGGCGCGCGGTCGTGGTGACCGACGGCAGCAAGCTCGGCGTCGAGGCGTTCTCCGCGGTGGGCGGACCCGAGCTGTTCCACACCGTCATCACCGACCGCGGGGCCGAGCCCGCGCTGGTCGAGGCGCTGCGCACCGCCGGGTACGTCGTGCTCCTCGCCTGAGTCCGCGCAGCGAGGGCTCGGTATACTGAAAGTATGACCACGACGATCAAGGTGAGTGACGAGCTCCGCGATCGGCTGAAGGATCAGGCGGCTCGCGACGGGCTGACACTGGGCGCTCACCTCGCCCATCTCGCCGACGCCGAGGATCGCCGCCGACGCCTCGAGTCGCTGCGCACGGCGGTCGCCCTCTCCTCTCCCGAGGACGCCGCTTCGCATGCGGCCGAGACGGCGGCGTGGGAGCGGGTCGAATCGGCAGACGCCTCCTGATGGCAGACCCTGATCTCGCCCCCGGAGTGATCGTCTGGGTGTCGTTGGAACCGGTGCGCGGCCGCGAACAGGGCGGACACCGACCCGTCCTCCTCGTCGCCTCCGCCGGGTATCTGGACGCCGTCACCACCCTGGTGATCGGCTTGCCGATCACCACGACCGACCGTGGGTGGCCCAATCACATCCGCATCGACGGGCCGAGCGGACTGGACCGTCCGTCCTGGGTCATGACCGAGCAGCCGCGCACGCTCACGCGGGAACGGATCACGGGCGTCGCGGGGAGGGTGTCCGCGGACTGTCTCGCCTCCGTCCGGCTGTGGCTGGGAGACTTCCTCGACCTGTGACGGTGCTCCTCGCCTGAGCCCGCGCGGGCGCACCCCCAGGGCCCCGGCGTCCCCAGATCGCCGAGGCCCTGTGAGGTGTCGCGGCTGCATCCGCGGCTCCCCAGAGCAGTTGGTGTCCCTGTCGTGCGCGCTCCCCAGTGCGCTGTTTCCCCAGATCCGACGGCGCCTCCCTCGCGCCTCCTCCTTCGAGGCCCTTCGCCTGCGACACCTTCCGAAGAACAGGAGTCACCGCCTGCGGTTCTGATACACCGATTGGAGAAAAAGGTCAGAATCCGTCGCCGTGGCACTGGAACGGCGCGATCACGCCCGTCGTGACGGCCGCGGAGGCCAGGGCGTCCGCCGGTGCAGCGCCCTCGGTCAGCCCGGCGTGCACGGTCGCCAGCAGCTCGCACGCATCGTCGTCGGGCACCGCGACGGGTGCCGCGATCACGCACTCGGTGCCCGCGTGCAACCACACCCGCGTCATGCCCAGCGCCTCCTCCCCCCAGCGCACCGACGAGCGCCCCAGCTCACACGCCGACAGGATCACGGTGCGCGGCGCCCGCGGGATCAGGTCCACGTCGTAGCCGAACAGCGTGCCGTCGCTCAGCTCGAACCCGGAGAACAGGGGGTTGTCGACCGCGTGCCGTCCGTGCGCCGCGATGTGCAGCAGCTCCGCGTCGCCCGCGAGGGCCGTCACCGCACCCACCGTCGCCTCCGCACCCTCGTACACGCGCGTCGAGGCACGGTCCGTCCAGGCCGAGGCCGCACGCTGCACCTCCTCGCCCGAGCGGCGCACGCGAGGACCGGCGGCGAAGCCCACGACGGGCGACGCGGCGCGCGGTGCCCGCTCGGCTCCGAGCCACCGCGACACCGACGTGACGAGCGTGAACGGCAACCCGCGCATGCCGGGCAGCATGGCCCACGGCACGCCCCCGAGGATGCCGGGCACCGTGATCGCCACGCGCGACGCCCGCGGCACGGCCCGCCGCAGCGGTGCGAGCAGCCCCGCGTCGAGCAGCTCCAGCCGCGCGACGAGGGACCGCTGCGTGACCGCACCCATCGCACCGCCGCGGGTGAGAGCGGCCATGTCGAGGTCGGCCCGCAGCCCGTCGAGCGCCGCCCGCACCCGCGGCCAGTCCAGCTCCACGATGCGCGCCCGGCCCTCGGTCACCGCCACGGCGTGCAGCTCGGAGCCGGTGAAGACGTAGGAGAACACCGCGGTGTCGTGCGGGAGGAGTGCAGACGCCGCCGCCAGGCCGAGCCGCTCGCGCGCGGCGCCGGAGCCGGTCGCCGTCCACTGCCTCTCGCGCACCCGGTCGCGCAGCATCCGCACCCGCGCGTCGGTCGTCCAGTCGGCACCCGCGAGCTCTGCCCGCAGCATCCGCAGCTCCGCCAGGTCCGCCGCCAGGTCCGCGTCGTGCGGGGGCCGCACCGGCGCGACCTGCTGGCTGAGGTGACGCGCCCGCTCCGACCACTCGAACAGGGTCTCCGGGTCGCCGAGGCGCGCCGCCGCCGTGAGCCCGGTGAACACGAGGTCGCTCGCGTGCATCGCGACCGAGGCCTGCAGGTCGAGCGCGCCGAACGACTGCTGCCACGACGACAGCAGGTCGAGGCCCTCGCCCGCGGCCCGCAGCGCCGCCCGGTCACGGCCTCGGTGCAGGGCCCTCGCCGCCCGCACCTCGTGGACGCGCAGCCGCAGGGGCGTGGGGGCGGACGCGGCGATGCGGGGCAGCCGCCCGGCTCCGTCGCGCCGTGCGGCCAGGCGCAGCGCCGTCGCCTCGGTGCGGAATCCGCTGCGGTCGAGGTCACGGGCGACACGCTCGAACTCCTCGGCCGGGATCGCCCGGTCGGGGTGGGCGCGCTGCCGTGCCTCCAGTCGCACGGCCTCGGCCCGCGCCGTCCACCCCGGTGTCGCGAGGGCGGTGAACCGTCGGGCGGCCAGACGTGCCGCGCGTTCGGCGGCCGCGGGATCATGGCGCAGCAGTGACCGCGCCAGGTGGAACTCCGCCTCGCCGCGCGCCTGCCGCATGCGCTGCGCCCCGAACTGCACGGCCACCCGCCCGAGCAGCACCTCCGCCTCGGTCGTCAGGCCCGCGTCGCGGAGCACCTCGGCCCGATCGAGGTCGGCGATCGCGGCGGCCAGGTCGCTCGCCTCCGCCAGGGCGGGGCGGGAGCGGGTCATGAGCGCGAGGGCGCCCACGAGGTCGCCGCCCAGCAGCGCCGCATAGCCCAGGTTGTGCGTGGCCTCGGCGACCGGGCCGCGGGCGTCATGCGCCTGATACACGGCGAGGGCGCGGCGGAGGTCGGCGACGCACGCGTCGAGCTCGTGGCGCTGCATGCGCACGACCGAGCGGTTCATCAGGCAGTTCGCGAGCTCGGTGCTCTCGGCCTCCGCGGCGGAGAGCGCGTCGATGGCGCGGGAGAGCTCGGCCTCGGCCTCGGGCAGTCGTCCGCGGTGCATGAGCAGGGTGCCGAGCTGGCCGCCGAGCAGCGCCACCGTCTCGGGCTGCAGTCCCGCGCGCGCGAGGGCCGCCCGGCACAGTTCCTCGGCGGCCGCGGGGTCACCGGTCTGCGTCAGCACGTAGGCGCGGGTGCCGTCGATCCGGGCGCGCAACTCGGGGTCGTCGGTGCGCGCGGCTGCGGCGTCGAGGGCACGGCGGGCCTGCGCGAACCGTCGCGTGTTCGCCGCGTCGACGCCGCGTCGATGCAACTCGCTCGCGGACAGGGGCATCCGTCCAGGATGCCGTGCCGCGACCCCGGTGGGGAAGAGTGCGGGTCAGCCGCGGTCGTGCGGGTCGGGGAGCTCGGCGAGCACGGCGGACACGGCCTTCGCCGCCGCGGCCGCGGTCGCGCCCGCCACCGGGACGGCCCCGAGCTCCGCCGCGATGCGACCGGCGAGGTACGGCGCTGCGAACGACGTGCCGCTCCAGACCGCGAAGCCGCCCCCGTAGTCGTCGGGGTCGAGTGTCTCGCGCACCAGGCCGTCGACGTCGGCCCTGGTCGCCGCCTGGGCACCGCCGACGAACGCGGGCGAGGTGCTGACGACCGCCGCGCCCGGGGCGTACACGTGCACCCAGGGCCCGACGTTGGAGAACAGCGCGACCGAGCGCGACGACGGGTTGAGCGCGCCGACGGCCACGTGCGGGGCGCCCTTGTCGGCGGGCAGCCCGTTGTCGGCTCCCGGCCACGGCCACAGCGACGCCGGGAAGGACGGCCGGTCGATCGCGTCGTTGCCGGCCGAGCACACGACCACGCAGCCGAGCTCGCGCGCCTTCGCCAGCAGCTCGTACAGCGTGCGGCTGAACAGCCCGTCGGTCGGGGTCTCGTGGTAGTAGCTGAGCGACAGGTTGAGCACGTCGATGGGGAAGCCCGTCTTCGGGTCCTCCCGGTGCCGGCGCAGCAGCTCCACCACCTGCGCCACGGTCTCCAGCAGGGTGCTCTCGTCGACCACTCCGAGCGCGCCGGCCACCCGGATCGACAGGATGTCGGCGTCGGGTGCGGTCTGCCGCACGATCCCGGAGATGAACGTGCCGTGCCCGGCCACCGCGTCGATCTCGCCGTCGAGCTGCCCGTACAGGTCGGGGTAGCGTTCGGGGTCGGCGTCGTCGGTGAGCCCGACCGGGACGCCGTCGAGCTCGATGTGCCGCGTGACGATGTCGGACGGCAGCCAGGCGTGCTCGCCGCAGCCCGTGTCGAGCACCGCGACGACCGGGCGTCGTCCGCTCTTCGGCGCCGCGGCGCGCACCGGGGCGGGCCCCAGCCACGAGACGGGCTGCCGCGCCCCGCGGCCCGGCTCCAGGTAGTCGTCGCTGCCGCCGGTGCCCGCACCGGCGCCGCGCACGGGGTTGGTGCGGGTGAACGGGTTGGTGCGTGTGAACGGGTTCGTGCGCGTGAAGGGGTTGAGGCCGACGGGGTCGATCGACAGCACGTGCTCGAGGCTCGTGCGCGGCATGGTCGACCGCGACAGGCGCCGTGCCCGCTGCAGCACCCGCCAGGCGTCCGGTGCCACGGGCGACTCGCCCCTGGTCGGCTCATCGGGCGTGGTCAGGCGCGCGCGCAGGAACCCGGCGACGCCCGGTACCAGCTCGTCGCCGCCGACCTCGCGCTCCGCCGATTCGATCTCGAGCCGCCAGCCGAAGGTGTCGGCGGCGTCGCGCAGCGTGCGCACCTCGCGGTCGTATGCCTCCTGGTCACCGACGGTGCGCGTGATCAGCAGGCGTTCGGGCAGGTACGCGGTGGGGAAGGCGCGGATGCCGTCCACGGGTTCCGTGCTCGGGTCGAGAGCGGTGCCGCGGCGGATCGATCCTTCCGCGCGGTCCTGCCACGTCCATCCCTGGGGCTGCTCCATCGGTCATCCTCTCCGTGCGGGCTCCCTCGCCCGCCGTCACAGCTCGAACTGCGGGGTCTCCAGCGTGCGTTCCTCGTCGCCGTCGAGCGTGGTCAGCCGCACGCGGCTGAGCCCGGGCGGGACGTCGTCGAACTGGAAGCGCCCGGTCTCCGCGGGCGTCGTGGTGCGCGTGCGGTCGCCCTGGGCCAGCACGATCCGCGCGGCGGTGGTGTCGACCCAGCCGTCGACGCGGCGCCGTCCGGACGCGGTGGTGGTCACGTGCAGCAGGATGCTCGTGGTGCCGTCGCTGAACTGCAGCGTGAGCGCGTCGGCGTCTCCCCGCACGGCGCCGAGCTGCCCCTCCACGAGGGTCAGCAGCGCGTACTCGCGGTTGAGCCCGTCGGCGGCGACCGCGGCGACCATGCGGTCGATCAGTCCGGCCGGCACCGGGTCGATCTCGTCCCACACGGTGCGCAGGCGCGCGAACAGGCGGGCGTCGTCGTGATCGCTCATGAGCGTCCCCCTCCGGTGTGCGGCGCCGGGGCGTCGAGCAGGTCGCGCAGCTTGGCGAGGCACCGGCTGCGGGTCGGCCCGATGCTGCCGACGGGCATGCCGAGGTCGGTCGCGAGGCGGGCGTAGTCGGGGCGGTCGTCGAAGGCGATCACGCGGAGCAGGCGCTGGCACCGCTCGGTCAGGCGGCGCACGGCGAGCCAGAGTCGGCGGTTCTCGTCGCCGAGCGTCGCGTGGTCCTCGGCCGAGGCCTGTTCGGGCAGGAGGGTGTCGAGGTCGTCGGCCTCGGTCGTGTCGATGCGGCCGTTGGCCTTCGCGGCCTTCCACGCCTCGCGGCGGGCGGTCGTGGTGAGCCAGGCCGACACGGCGCGCGGGTCGGCGATCGAGCCGTGACCGCGGACGAGCCGCAGCCACGTGGTCTGCACCACGTCTTCCGCGAGGGTGCGTTCGAGCCCGTAGGCGCGGACGACGTGCCAGAGCACGGGCGACAGCAGTCGCACGAGCTCATCCATCGCGCGGCCGTCGCCTTCGCGCCATGCGCCGAACAGGTCAGCGGCACGTTCCCACCGTGCCCGGCCGTCGTCGGATGCAGGATCGAGGGGGGCGGCGCCGGAGGCACCGTCGATCATGAAGCCCATTGTGATCACACCTACCAGGAGCACGGCAAGAGCCCGGTGATACATGAGGGCGGGCTTTCCACAGGCGGATCGTGGATGGTATCGTTATTGATACCATCCACGATCATGGGCTCTATGGAAGACGTCGTTGCACGCATGCGGGCGCAACCGAAAGGCGTGCGATTCGCCGACCCTTGTGAGCGTTTGCGATCATCACTTCGGAGAGCCGCGGCAGCGCGGCACCTCCCATCGCGTGTATCGAATGCCTTGGGCAGGAGACCCGCGGGTGAACATCCAGAGCGATCACGGAGCGGCGAAGGCCTACCAGGCCCGGCAGGTCTTGGCGGCGATCGACAGACTGAAGGGAGCGGGACATGCCGACGGTGAAGCCTGACCACTACGCATACCGCGTTCGATGGTCCCCGGAGGACGCCGCGTATGTCGGCACGGTTGCCGAGTTGCCTTCGCTGTCCTGGGTGTCTGAGGACCAGGGCGACGCGTTCCGGGGTATCCGACAGCTCGTCGCCGATGTGCTCGACGACATGACGGCGAACGGGGAGGAGCCGCCGGTGGCCATCTCCGACCGCTCCTACTCCGGCAAGTTCCTGGTTCGGCTTACACCGGAGGCGCACCGTCGGCTGGCGATCGACGCGGCGGAGCAGCACGTGTCGCTCAACCGCTTGGCCGTCAGTCGACTGATCGGCGCCTGACTCCCGCCCGCCCTCGCGCTACTCGGCCGCGAAGGTGGCCGCGTGCTCGGCCCACCGCGCCTCGACCGGGAGGGCACGCAGCGCGCGATTGCCGAGCGCGAGCGCGGCCGCGACCAGGCACAGGCCGGCGCAGACGAGGATCGTGCCCTCGCGGCCGAGCCAGGAGAGCCCGAACCCGGCGATCAGCGGGGCCAGGGGCATCGCTCCCATCGCGAGCACCCCGATGGCACTGTTCGCGCGGCCGAGCAGCCGCGAGGGTGTCGCGACCATGAAGTAGCCGAGGAGGGCGGCGTTCAGGGCGGGGAGCAGCAGGACCGACGCGCCGAGCACCACCGCGATCGCCCAGGGCTCGCGCACCGTGGTCAGGGCGACGGCGCCGAGCGCGACGACGGCGAGGCCGCCCACCGTGAGGATGCCCGCGGGGACGCGCGGCACGAGCAGCGGCGCCAGCACGGCCCCGACCAGCATGACCGCGCCGATCACCGCGCTCAGGGTGCCGATCAGCAGCTCGGAGTGCCCCGCCTGCTGCAGCGCGTAGACGACGGTCGTGATGGCCGCGTTGAACCCGAGGTTCACGATGGTGAGGATGATCATCACGCCACCGAGGTCGCGGCGGGAGAGCAGCCACGTGAAGCCTTCCCGCAGCTCGCGCCCCGCGTGGGGACGCAGGGCCGGCTCGTCCGCCGGCACGTCGTCGTCCTCGGCTCCGGTGTCGGCGATCCCCGCCCGTCGCGTCTGGCGCCGCAGCATCCAGGCGGTCACCGCGGCCGGTAGGATCGGGGCATGGCCGACGACGCGGGGACGAGCGCGGGCGACGACGCCGTCTTCATGACCTCGGCGATGCTGAAGGCCTACTCGCATCCGCTGCGCCGCCGGATCCTGCGCCTCATCGCGCGCCGCGAGCACCTGCGGGCCGCCGACATCGCCGCCGAGCTCGGCGTTCCCGCGAACAGCGCGAGCTTCCACCTCCGGGTGCTCGCCGACGCCGGACTCATCGAGGAGGCTCCCGACCGCGCGCGCGACCGCCGCGACCGGGTCTGGACCGGACGCAAGCGCGCCCTCAACCTCGGCGACCCGCAGAACCCGGTGGCCGATGAGGCGCTCGGCGGCGCGGTGGTCGCCGCCCTGGCGGAGGAGCACGGCGAGCTGGTGCGCCGCGTACTCGCCTGGAGCCCCGAGTACGTCGCCGGCCGCACGACCGAGGTGCACGCGTCGTTCGTGCAGCGCACGATCCGCCTGACCGAGGCCGAGTTCGAAGACGTGATGCGCCAGGTCAACGACGTGCTGTCGGCGGCCGACGACGCGCACGACGCCACAGACCCCGACGGTCGCTACTGGCAGCTCGACATCGTCGTCGCCGACGACACCATCTGACTCACCCGTCGCCCTGACTCACCCGTCGCCCTGGCTCACGCATCGCCGTGACTCACGCGTCGCCGTCCGGGCGCTCGCCGCTGAGGATCAGGATCCTCCGCAGGTGCATCGCCGTCAGCACGCCGGGACCCATCGTGCTGCGCGCGTCGAACGTGCGGTCGTCCACACGCTCCAGCAGCAGGCGGATCGCCCGCGCGGCCTCACCCCGCCGGCGGTGCGCCTCGCTGGAGCCGGGATCGGATTCGGCGATCACGTCGGCCACCGCGTGACAGGCCGCCGACAGGGGCTCGGGCAGCGCGGGGTCGAGCGGGATGGCGGCGGGCCGGTCCCAGATGGTGTCGGCGGTCGCATCGGCGATGTCGCGGATCAGGTGGGCGATCCGGTCGAGCGTCGAGAGGTCCTCGTGGATGTGCGCTGTCCCCACGTGCCGGCGTCGCGCGCGTGGGTTGTACCGCACGCTCTCGTCGGCCTCGGCCAGCGCCGCCCGCAGATCGGCGGTGGTCTCGGCGAGGGACGCCGCGTCCTCCGCCCACTGCGCGGTCTCCGGCGGCCACGACTCCGACACCGCGTACCCGATGTCGTGCAGGTGCTCGCCCAGCTGCGTGCGGAAGGACTCCACCCTCGACGCAGCCGCCGCGGCGAGCGGTGCGGGCGCGATCAGCAGGTTCACCAGGAGCCCGATCACCACGCCGACGGCCATCTGCGCCAGGTACCCCACCGAGTAGTCGTCGGCGTTCTGTCCCCCGATGATCAGCACGAACAGCGCGGCCATCGGCACGTACTCGCGCCCGGCGCCGAACCACCCCGTGCCCGACAGCAGCACGCCCAGACCCACCACGAGCGGGATGGTCCACCACGTCGGACCGACGGTGAGCACGATCAGGGCAGCCAGGCCGATGCCCGCGGCGAGCCCGAACAGCGTCTGCAGGCTCGAGCGCATCGAGCCCATCAGCGTCGGGTACATGCTCACCAGAGCACCGAGCGGCGCGTAGTACGGATACTCGTCGGTGACGCCCGGCATGTGCGGCGCGACGGCCCACGCGAGCCCGACCGCGAGCGCCGTCTTCGCCACGAGCAGCAGCCGCGGCGGTCGCACGGCGTCGCGCAGGGTGCGCGAGAGGTACGACCGGCGTTCGCGCAGGCGCAGGCGCGGGTGGTCGCGGAGGCGGCGTTCCTCGGGCGTCACGGCATGCTCTCTCCTCGGACGGGCGGGTTCTGCTCCTGGACGTTACGCGCGAACGGACGGCGGAGGAGTGGGGTTGCCTCCGCTGCGGTCTGCGGGTAGTGCCCGGACGCACGGATGCCGCGGCCCGCACCGAGTGCGCGGCCGCGGCATCCCTCGTGCCGGGTGGTCCGATCAGGGGATGGTCCGCCGGAAGGCGAGGAACGAGACGCCGGTCAGGACGGCGGTGATCACCAGGCCCCACACGGCCAGGCCGAGGGCGCCGAGGTCCATGATCGTCGCGCCGACGTGGTTCCACAGGTCGAGCCGTGTCGCGAGGAACACCAGCCCCACCAGGATGAGCCCCAGGCCGATGCTCACGATCAGCAGCACCAGCTGACCCCAGCTCTTGTAGATCGTCGCGCCGGTGAAGCCGACCACGAAGAAGAACAGGGCGAGCGTGAAGAACACCACGAAGGCGCCCAGGGGTCCCGCGTCCCACAGCCACGGCAGGTAGAACAGGTAGCCGTTGACCCCCCAGCCGTCGGTGAGCATCTCGATGCCGCCGCCGATCAGGAAGAGCACGCCCATGATCGCGCTGCCGAGGATGGCCGTCAGCATCGTGCCGAAGAAGAACTCCCGGCGCGTGATGCTCATCGCCTGCGAGAACGGGAACGTGAGGGTCATCGCCGACATGCCCACCGCGAAGAAGTACCAGAGCGGCGCCTGGCCGCCCCCGCCGTACTTGGGGGTGTCGACGGGGATCATCGCGTAGATCAGGATCGAGATGATCGTGGCCGCGCCGAGGATCATGAGCGGGTACCAAATGAAGGTGCCCTTGTTGATCAGCTGCAGGCGGATGACGTTGAACGTGCGCATCAGCGGACCTCCTCCTTCACCGCACCGGCTCTGTCGGCGGCGGCGTCGTTCTTCTGGGTGAGCCGGACGACGAGCTGCTGCAGCGACACCGGCGTGAGGTCGAGGCCCGCGGCGACGACCGCGGAGCGCTCCTCGGGCGAGAGCCGGCCCATGACGGTGACCGAGGCCACCCGGCCGAGCTCGTCGCGGTGCAGGATCTCGCGGCCCTCCGCCCAGGCGTCGACCTTCGCGGCCTCGCCCACCACGGTCACCGCGCGGTCGCGCACGGCATCGGTGTCCTCGTTCAGCAGGATCCGTCCGTTGTCGATCACGATGACCTTCTCGATGAGGTTCGACACCTCGTCGATCAGGTGCGAGGACAGGATGATGGTGCGCGGGTGCTCCGAATAGTCCTCCACTAGGCGGTCGTAGAAGATCTGCCGGGCGACCGCGTCGAGCCCGAGGTACGGCTCGTCGAAGAAGGTGATCTCGGCGCGCGAGGCGAGTCCGATGATCACGCCGACCGCCGAGAGCTGTCCACGCGACAGCTTCTTGATGGTCTGCTTCATCGGCAGCTGGAACTCCGCGATCAGCTCGTCGGCGAACGCCTGGTCCCAGTTCGGGAAGAACAGGCTCGCGGCCTTGAACGCGTGCTTGGGGTAGGCGTCGTCCGGGTACTTCTGGCTCTCGCGCACGAAGCAGATGCGGCCGAGCACGTGTGCGTTCTCGTACGGGTGCTCGCCGAACACCTTCACGGTGCCGGACGATTCGAAGTTCTGGGCCGTGAGGATCGACATGAGGGTCGTCTTCCCGGCACCGTTGCGGCCGAGGAGCCCGTAGATCGAGCCCGCTTCGAGGGCGAGCGAGACGTTGTCGAGCGCCCTCTTCTCCTTGTAGCGCTTGGTGAGGTTCTGCACCTCGATGACGGCGGTCATGCGGGGTTCTTCCCTTCTGGGGTGGGGGTGTGTGCGGCGCGCTGCCGGAGCAGGTCCGCGAGGTCTTCCGCGCCGAGGCCCAGCGTGCGGGCCTCCGCGAGGAGCGGGTCGATGTAGCGGTCGGCGAAGGCCGCGCGGCGCTCGCCGAGGAGCAGGTCCCTGGCGCCTTCCGAGACGAACATGCCGATGCCTCGGCGCTTGTGGAGCACTCCCTTTTCGGTGAGCATCGCGACTCCCTTCGCCGCCGTGGCGGGGTTGATGCGGTAGAACGCGGCGAGCTCGTTCGTGGAAGGGGCCTGCGCCTCCTCGGCGAGTGAGCCGTCGAGGATCGAGTCCTCGATCTGCTCGGCGATCTGGAGGAAGAGCGGCTTGCCTTCTTCGATCACGAGTCCTCCGCTGGGTTGGTGGGTTACTTACTCGACTAAGTAACCATGTAACCCACGCGTATGTCAACCCTCCGGATCGCGACGATCAGCTCCGGTCGTGCCCGGTGAGCGATTACTTCACCGGCGAGGGACCTGAAGACACGCCCGATTTTCCAGGCAGGATGAAGACATCGAGCATGTGGGCGGATAGAGTTATCGCATGGAGGCATCGGCATGACCAGCAATCAGGATCGAGTTCCGGCTCGTTCCCGTGCCGCCGAATCCTCGACTCGCGCCACTGCTCGGTCGGTCGCTGAGCAACGAGTTCGCGAGGCCCGAGAATCGGTCCGGGTCCGAGATCAAAGTCACTTGCGTGAGGTCTTCGTGGCGTACGCGAACAGTCACTGACTACGCATCGAGAAGGCGCTGACCTAGGTCCAACAGGTAGGCAACGGCTTTTTCGGTGGTCTCGCTTGACCTCGTCATGCGGGCCGTCGCGAGTCGATTGCTCGAAGCTAGAGTGAGTACTCCGACTACGCAGTCGCGCGCTCGAATCGGAACTGCCAGGAACGATTTGGACGTGTACCTGTCGATGGACTCGCGTCCCTTCTCCAGGTCTGCGACGTCGTACGTGCCCGCACGGCCTTCGACGAATGCGCGAACTGGCGCAAGGTAGCTCTGTGTTCCGAGATGCCCGCACTTGCCTTTAGCACCGTCGAGTGTGCGTCCGTCAGATGACGCCCACCGAACCAGTTGCCGCTCGGGGGCGAGCGGAAATGCTCGGACCCAGATCTCGAGTCGGTAGCGTTCGACTTCTGTTTGCAGCGGATCTGTGTTCGGCGCAATGTCGAAGAGCGGCAGGATGCCTTGCAGTGCATCCTGAAGTCGCTCGGGCAGAAGGTCGTCTTGCCCATAGTTAGCTGACCACTCTTGCCACCAGCCGTCGAGCCGCTCCATGTAGCTCCAAGATAGGGGCTCGTCGGTTCGCCCCTTCCGGAATGCAGTTCGCAAAGTCATCTCGCCTGTTAGCTGCGCGACTTGGCCATGGAAGTCGGCCAAGATGGGAGTCACAGCAAGCTCAGCGGCACGGTCGCGAAGAAGATCCAGGCTCAGGGAATCGCCGTCAGCCGTGAGGTCGGAGGCATGGCTTCCTTTCGTAAGAACCGCCAGCCGCTCACCACTTCCACGGGTGGAACTGAGGGCTCGAACCAGAGGCAAATCCTGCAAGCTGCTGCCAACGATGAGGGATAGCGGGTGGGTCTCGAAGCCACGCACGAGTGAAGCGCCGACAGCAGTCGCTGTCGCCGCATAGCTGTTCTCGTCAAGCACAATCGGCCAACTCACTGGGCCTGCCGAGGGGACGCGCCCATGGAGGTAGACAAGCGTTATGTACGCGCCAGAAGCGTCTCGCTCAAGACGGAGCGGCTCAATCTCGTAGATGGGGTCCTCGCGTCCGAGGCCCGTCACGCGGAGGCCGGGCACTCCCACCTCGGTCAGAGTCTCGATGGACTCACGAGTCTCACGATAGCGCTGCTCGATGTAGTCGTCGTAGTTAGTGGTGAAGATCGTGGTTTGGCGGTCGCGAAGCGAGCGAAAGACTGCGAGCTGCACAATGTTCCGCGAGAGCCGTCCGCCTTGCCAGCTAGCAGCGGTTCCATACAGCGATCGCTTTATCCGTTTGCGAAGAGTGTCTTGCAGTGATTGCTTTGACCCAGCGGCGACCATTCGGAGTGTGTGAATAAGGCTCGAGGCAAGTTGTTCGGGCGCGATTGAATCAAGAGCTTCAATATCCGCCCGCCTTGGCCCATTTGCGTAGTTCTTGGAGTGTCGGTCCGGGAAGCAAGACTGGATAAGCGCGCTCCAGCTATGGCCCGTTCTGTCAATCGTTACGCCAGCGCCGCAGTACAAGAGAAGAGGTGCGTCCTCTTCTGAGACGCGATCGATGACTGCGCCCGTTAGCGGGTTCTCGAAGAAGGGCACTCTACTGCGCACCGGACCATGGTTTCGTATGCCAGCGCCTTTCGGTTCGAAGTGCGCACGGTGTGTTGACCGGTGCAACGGCCAGGCTGGAGTCGAGTCCGGGAGGTGTAACCCACGCGCGTGTCAACCCTCGGGATCGCGACGATCAGCTCCGGTCGTGCCGCGACTCGTGCCACTCCTCCACGATCTGCCGCATGCGCGCGGACAGGAAACGGAAGAACGCGGCCAGCTCGACCGCCCGCGCCTGCGCGTCGGGATCGTCGCCGTGTGCGCCCGCGATGTCGTCGATGTACTCCGCGAGCCGCGCGTACACGGGAAGGTTGCCCACGATCGAGCGGTAGAAGGGATCGTGCACGAACGCGTACCGGTCACGGCGCTCACCCGGCCGCGGGCGCCGCTGGATGAAATGCAGCTGCTGCAGGTAGCGCACCGCCCCCGACACCGCCGCGGGGGAGACGCCGAGCCGCTCGGCCAGCTCGGCCGCGGTGTACCCGCCCTCGGGCGCCGCGACCAGGGCCATCATCACGCGCGCCGGCATCCGCGGCATCCCCGCCGCCGTGAGCATCGCCGCCGCCTGCTCCGCCGGTTCCACGCCCCGGTGCTCGCGCTGCTGCTCGGCATCGCCCGCCGTCGCGTCCGACCCGTCGTCGGCGTTCGCGGCCTCCCCGCCCGGTGCCCGCGTCATCGCACTACCCGCCCGTCGCGAGCTCGCGCCGACGCATGAGGGCCAGGGCGCCCGCCGTGGCCCCGGCGACCACGAGCACGAGCCACCACAGCCCGCGCACGTCGACGCCGTCGCCGTCGACCACCGGGGTCACCGCGAACGGGGAGAGGTTCGCGGTCCAGTCCGGCAGCCCGAACAGCGGGCCGAACATGCCGAGCAGCGCCGCGAGCAGGACCAGGATCCACGCCACGGGGATGGTTGCGCGCGGCAGCACCACGAACACGAGGGCCGTGAGCGCCACGAACACCACCGCCGCGACCGCCTGTCCCGCGCCCGCCACGGCCACGATGCGATACAGCTCGCTGTCGCCGTCGCGCGACCACACGCCGAGCCAGCCACCCAGCACGGCGGCGGCGACCACGATGAGCACCGCGCCCACGCCGACGATCACATGGTCGGCCAGCCACCGCACCCGTCCGGTGGGGGTCGAGAGCACGAGCTCGACCGTGCTCCGCGCCTCCTCCTGCCGCGCGCGCACCACGGTCTGCACCGCGCAGCAGGCCGCGAGGATGCCCAGCAGCGTGAAGAACACGGTCACCACGACCTCGTCGAGCCCGCCGGTCGCGCCGCCGATCTTCTCCAGGATGTCGGTCACGGCGGGATTCTCGCCCGCGATCTGGTCGACCACGCCGCCCAGGGTCGTGGCGAGCAGCCCGGTGAGCAGTCCGCCGACCGCCCACCCCACGACCGCGCCCGAGGTGAGTCGCCACACCAGCGCGTGCGGCGACGAGAGGGCGGGCCGCGCCGCGGAACGGCCGGGGCGTTCGGCCACGAAGCCCGCGTCCACATCGCGCAGGCCCTGCAGTGCCAGGGCCCCGGCGGCCAGGACGAGGCCGAGCGCCAGTCCCAGGACCGCGGGCCAGGCCGCATCGACGTCGTACGGGCGCGTCTGCTCCGCCCAGCCGAACGGCGACAGCCACGCAGGCCAGGCGCTCGCGATCGCGGTCAGCTCGTCGTTCGGGGTCCCGGCGGCGTTGCCGATGCCCCGGAGCAGGAAGGCGGCCACGAGCACCCACACAGCCGCGGAGTTCGCGCCGCGCGACGTGCGCAGCAGCTGCGCCGCGAGCAGGGCGATCCCGAGGAAGGCGACGCCGCAGGAGGCGGCCGCGGCGCCGGAGAGCAGCGAACCGGCGACGGGCAGCCCGGTCGCGAGCAGGGCGACCGCGGTCAGTGCACCCAGCACGACGTTGGCGAGGAGGCCGTGCACGATCGTCGCGACGGTGGGAAGGTGTCGTCCGGCGGGTGTCGCCCACACGAGCTCGGCGCGCCCCGACTCCTCGTCGCCCCGGGTGTGCCGCACCGCGAGGAACGTGCTCATGAGGGCCGCCAGCATCGCCAGCCACGGCAGGATCTCGAAGGCCAGGAACGCGCCCTCCGAGGTGCCGGACGGCAGGCCGCGGAACATCAGGATCACCGGGTTCGCGAGCGCCGCGGCCAGGATGTTCTTCCGGTCGGCCAGGGTCGAGTACGACTGCGTGACGCCCGCATACCCCGCGAACGCCATGAGCGCCGTCCCGAGGATCCACAGCGGCACCTGCACCCGGTCGCGGCGGATGCGCTGGCGCAGCAGCACCCCGAAGCGGTCCATCACGCACGACCCTTCGCGTGGCGGGAGCGCCGGGTGGACGGCTCCCCGTCGGACCCGCCGTCCTCCGCCGCCTCGAGCGTCGCGAGGTCGTCGCCGTAGTGCCGCAGGAACAGCTCCTCGAGCGAGGGCGGAGCCACGCGGAGGTCGGAGATCCCGAGCGTGGCGAGGGCGGGCAGCACCGCGGCGGTGCGGTCGCTGTCGACGGTGAGGCGGAAGCGGTCGTCGTGCACCGTGGCGTCGTGCACCTCGGGGATCGCGGCGACGCGGTCGAGCGGGACACCCGGGGCCGTGAACGACACGTCGCTGCGGGTGAGGTGCCGCAGGTCGGCGAGCGTGCCGGTCTCGACGATGCGCCCGGCGCGGATGATCGACACGCGGTCGCACAGCTGCTCGACCTCGCTCATGATGTGGCTCGACAGCAGCACGGTCGCGCCGTTCTCGTGGGCCCGCGCGACCTCGCGCTGGAAGATCACCGCCATGAGGGGGTCGAGCCCGCTGGTCGGCTCGTCGAGGATGAGCAGGTCGGCCGGCACGGCGAAGGCCGCGATCAGCGCCACCTTCTGGCGGTTGCCCTTCGAGTACGCGCGGCCCTTCTTCCGCGGGTCGAACTGGAAGGCCTCCAGCAACCGGGCCTTCTCGCGCCGGTAGGCGGCGTCGTGCGTGCGGGCTCCGCGCAGCCGGGCGAGCAGGTCGATGGCCTCGCCCCCGGAGAGGTTGGGCCACAGGCTCACGTCGCCCGGCACGGAGGCGATGCGCCGGTGCAGCTCGACGGCCCGACGCCACGGGTCCTCGCCGAACACGGTCACCGCGCCCCCGGTGCGGCGGGCGAGGCCCAGGAGGATGCGGATCGTGGTGGACTTGCCGGCGCCGTTCGGCCCGAGGAATCCGTGCACCTGACCGGACTCGACGCTCAGGTCGAGACCGTCGAGGGCGTGCACGTGCCCGTAGTGCTTGGTGAGGCTCTGGGTGGCGATCACGGTGCTCATGCGCGGGAGCGTACGCCCGCTTCACGAACTTGTGAATCCGGTGAAGCGGACGCATGCGGAATCCTTACGGCGCCCGCGTACAGTGGGCTGGTGCCGGAGTTCCCCTACGCCCGCCTGCGCCGCTGGCCCGACGTCGAGGCCGAGAACCTCCAGGCGCACGACGCCACCGACCTGCTGCTCGCGTCGCGGGCGCTCGACAGCGGGATCACCGGTGCCGAGATCGCCGTGATCGGGGACGACTACGGCGCGATCACCCTGCCGCTCGTGGCGTCCGGGCTCCGGGGGATCCGGGTGCACCAGGACCTCGCGACCGGGCGCCGCGCCCTCGCCCGCAACGCGGAGGAGCTGGGACTCGACGGCTTCACGACGCACGAGCTCGACGAGACGCTGCTGCGCGGGGCACGGCTCGTGCTGCTGCAGCTGCCCAAGGTCCTCGCGGAACTGGAGCAGATCGCGGATGCGGTCGCCCGCTGGGCCGCGCCCGACGCGGTGCTCGTGGCCGGGGGTCGCGTCAAGCACATGACCCTGGCGCAGAACGAGGTGCTGCGGCGGAGCTTCGGGGAGGTGCAGCCGCAGCGGGCCGAGCGCAAGTCGCGGCTGCTCGTGGCGTCGCAGCCGCTGGCCGTCCCCGCGCAGCCGCCCTTCCCCGTGCGGGCCGCGCACGACGGCCTCGCCCTGGTCGCGCACGGCGGCGCGTTCGCCGGACCCCGCCTCGACATCGGCACGCGCGTGCTGCTCGAGGCGCTCGCGCTCGACGGTTCACAACGCCGGAGAACCGCTCGCCCCGGGGCTGCATCCCCGCCGGAACTGCCGGAGAACGAGGGTTTCTCCGGAGTCGTGAACGCCGAGGATCCGCGCCGTGTGCTCGACCTCGGCTGCGGCACGGGCGCGCTCGCGGTGTCCTGGGCCCTCGCGCACCCCGGGGACGCGGTGACCGCGACCGATCGCTCGGCCGCGGCCGTGGCCTCGACCCGGGCGACCGCGGCCGCGAACGGCGTCGCCGACCGCGTCACCGTGACCCACGACGACGCCGGATCCGACCTGCCCGACGGGGCGTTCGACGTGGTGCTGCTGAACCCGCCGTTCCACCTCGGCAGCAGCGTGCACACGGGGGCCGCGACCCGGCTGTTCGAGGCCGCCGCGCGACTGCTCCGGCCGGGCGGCGAGCTGTTCACGGTGTACAACTCCGGCCTCGCGTACCGCCCCGAGCTGACGCGACTGATCGGGCGGACGGAGCAGCTCCGACGCACCCCGAAGTTCACCGTGACGCGCAGTGTGCGACGCCCGTGAACCCCCGTCGCCGAGATTGCTAGACGCTCGTACTATCCCCCGGTCAGCACCGGAAACCCGGGCCCGTTCCCGGCCCAGGATTTGTCCCTGACCGGCCATTTCGTTACGTTGGTCTGTGGGCCTGACGGCCCGAAGACCAGTCCGCGACCACGTCCTTCTTTCGATGAGCTGTGCTGCGAAGAGGCGTGGGCGTACGGTCGGTCCTCTCTGCGGCGGATCCGAAATCCACCGCCCGCGCCGCCACAGCGATGATGTCGAACGGCCTCGTGAGGATCACCCGGACGTGACCGAAGCAGGCTCAGCCACCCGAGGCCGAGCCGCAGGGGAAACGTGTCCGACATCGCACTCGAAGCGCGCCATCTGTACAAGGTGTTCGGGAGGAATCCGAACGCCGCCGTCCGCCGACTGAAGGCGGGTGAGAGCCGCGCGGCCGTCGCCGACGCGGGCACCGCCGCCGTCATCGACGCCAGCTTCACCGTGAACCGCGGTGAGATCTTCGTCATCATGGGCCTGTCCGGATCGGGCAAGTCCACCATCATCCGCATGCTCAACGGCCTGCACGACATCACCGACGGCACCGTCACGGTCGGCGGCGACACCATCACGGGCATCCCCGCGGGTCGTCTGCGTGAGATCCGCCGCGACCGCATCTCGATGGTCTTCCAGCACTTCGCCCTGCTGCCGCACCGCACGGTGGCCGCGAACGTGGCCTACCCGCTCGAGCTCAAGGGCGTCGCGGCGGCCGAGCGGCAGGCGAAGGCCGAGGAGATCCTCGCGCTCGTGGGCCTCGAGGGCCAGGGCGACAAGCTGCCGTCCGAGCTCTCCGGCGGCATGCAGCAGCGCGTCGGCATCGCCCGCGCGCTCGCCGCCGACAGCGACATCCTGCTGATGGACGAGGCGTTCAGCGCGCTCGACCCGCTGATCCGCCGCGAGATGCAGGAGCAGCTGCTGGAGCTCCAGCAGAAGCTGCACAAGACCATCGTCTTCATCACGCACGACCTCAACGAGGCCATGTTCCTCGGCGACCGGATCGCCGTGATGCGCGACGGGCGCATCGTGCAGATCGGCACGCCGGAGGACATCCTGATGGACCCCGCGAACGACTACGTCGAGCAGTTCGTGCAGGATGTGGACCGTGCCCGCGTGCTCACCGCCGCGAACGTCATGGAGCGCCCGCGCCCCGTGGTCGCCGAGACCGCCGGCCCGCGCACGGCCCTGCGCCAGATGCGCGACGCCTACATGTCGGCCACCTACGTGGTCGGCAAGGACCGCCAGCTGCTCGGTGTGGTCACCGACCGCGATGCGGTGAAGCTCGTGCGGCAGGGGGTGACGCGACTCGACTCCGTGATCAAGCCCGTGCTGCAGAGCGTGCGCGAGGACGACGTGCTCATGAACCTGTTCGTGCCCGCGGTGGAGTCGCCGCTGCCCCTGGCCGTGACCGACGCCGACGGGCGACTGGCGGGCGTGATCCCCCGCGTGACCCTGCTCGCCGCCCTCGGCCCCGGCCCCGGCTCGACCGAGGAGATTCTGCTGCCGATGACGCCCATGCCGCAGGCGGAGATCGACGCGGTGCTCGACGACGGGTGGACGGCCGAGCCGCTGCCCACGACACCGGAGACGGAGGAGGTGCGCTGATGGACGGATTCCGCATCCCCCTGGGCGACTGGGTCGCCGCCGGAGTCGACTGGATCACCGCGAACCTCGACGGTCTGCTCGACGTGGTGTCGTTCGTGGTGAGCTTCCTCGTGGACGGCCTCACCCGGCTGCTGCTCACCCCGCACTTCGCCGTGATCATCGTGATCGCCGCCCTGCTCGCCTGGGTCGTGCGGTCGTGGAAGCTCGCGATCGGCACGGCCGTGTCGTTCCTGCTGATCGTGGCGATGGACCTGTGGGTGCCCGCGATGCAGACCCTCGCCCTGGTGCTCGTCGCGGCGATCGTGGCGGTGCTGATCGCGGTGCCGCTGGGCATCTGGTCGGCGCGCAACGCCACGGTTCGGGCGGCCCTGAAGCCGGTGCTCGACTTCATGCAGACCATGCCCGCGTTCGTGTACCTGATCCCCGCGATCGTGTTCTTCGGCATCGGCGTGGTGCCGGGACTCGTGGCGACCGTGATCTTCGCGCTGCCTCCCGGCGTGCGCCTGACCGAGCTGGGCATCCGCGGCGTCGACTCCGAGACCGTGGAGGCCGGGCATGCGTTCGGCGCCACCCCCGGCCAGATCCTCCGCGGCATCCAGCTGCCCCTGGCGATGCCGACCATCATGGCCGGCGTCAACCAGGTGATCATGCTCGCGCTGTCGATGGCCGTGATCGCCGGTATGGCGGGAGCGGACGGCCTCGGGAAGATGGTGGTCGAGGCGATCTCGACGATCAACATCCCGAAGGGCGTCGAGGCCGGTCTGGGCGTCGTGCTGATCGCGGTCTTCCTCGACCGGGTCACCGCCGCGCTGGGGGCCCCGGGCGAGAACCGCTCGTCGCTGTGGGGCCTGTGGAAGCGCCGCCGGTCGGGCGCGGGACCGGGCGCTGCGCCCGCCGCCGCCGCGACCTCCACCGCCGCGACCCCCGCGTCGTCCGACGCCGTCGAGCCCGAGCTCACTCGCGCCTGACCCCACCCCACCGCGACGTCCCGCCCCGCCCCCGCCCACGCGCGGGTGCGGGGTGGGAAGGGGCCCGATCGGGGCGGGTTCCGGCCCGTTCTCCATCCCGCACGCCGCCCACCCGCTGTCCCGCGGCTCGTCCGCACTCCTGAAATCACATACGGAACGCAAGAGAGAGAAGCACATGAAGAAGAAGATCCTGACCCTCACCGCCCTGGGCGCCGCAGCAGCGCTCACCCTCGCCGGATGCAGCGGCGACGGAGCCGGTGGCACCAGCGCGGGCGGCGGCGACGCCGACGACAAGGGCACCATCACGCTCGGCTTCCTGCCCTCCTGGACCGACGGCCTCAGCACCGCGTACCTCCTGCAGGACCAGCTGGAGAAGATCGGTTACACGGTCGAGATGAAGACGCTCACCGAGGCGGGTCCCCTCTACACGGGTCTCGCGCAGGGCGACGTCGACATGTATCCGTCGGCCTGGCCCGAGCTCACGCACGCCGAGTACATGAAGAAGTACGGCGACGACATCGAAGACCTCGGCGCGTACTACGACAACGCCAAGCTCACCCTCGCGGTGCCGGAGTACTCCGATCTCACCTCCATCGAAGACCTGGCGGGCAAGGGGGCGGACTTCGACGGCGAGATCTACGGCATCGAGCCGGGCGCCGGCCTCACCGCGCAGACGCAGAAGATGATGCCCGAGTACGGGCTCGACGGCGAGTACGAGCTGGTGACCTCGTCGACCGCGGCGATGCTGACCGAGCTGAAGACCGCGACCGACAAGCAGGAGGACATCGTCGTCACGCTGTGGCGTCCGTTCTGGGCCAACGACGCCTTCCCCGTGAAGGACCTCGAAGACCCGAAGGGCGCGATGGGCGAGGCCGAGGGCCTGCACTTCCTCGGCACCAAGGGCTTCGCCGAGGAGTTCCCGGAGGCGGCCGAGCTGATCGAGAAGATCAAGCTCGACGACGAGCAGTACGGTGCGCTCGAAGACCTCGTGGTCAACGAGTACGGCGAGGGCAAGGAAGCCGACGCGGTCGACGCGTGGCTGGAGAAGTACGGCGACCAGTTCGACTGGACCGTCAGCTGAGCTGACCCGTCTCTGCACGAAGGGAGGGCTCCCGTCCGGGGGCCCTCCCTTCGACGTCTCCCCCGGGCGGGGCTTGCCTTCGCGATTGCGGTGGCGGGTCGGCGTGCGCTTCACTGAACCCGAACCCCACCCGGCACGCGACACCCGAGGACGAGATGGCCACCGAGAGCACCACACCCCTCCGCGTCCGGCCGCGGATCTGGATCGGCCTCGTCATCTACCTGGCGTACGTCGCTGTCGTCTTCACCGTGCAGCAGGCGACCGGCATTCCCTACACGTCCCTCGGCGACAGCGGACGCGACCTCTTCCTGGGCGCCGGCCTGTCCCTCATCGTCGGAGCGGTGCTCCTGGCGATCACGACGAGCCTGCTCGGGTGGTGGCGTCCCGCCCTGTTCGAGCGGACGCGCGCTGCGCATCGCTGGCCGATCATCGCCCCGGTGCTGATGGCGGTGGCCCTGGGCGTGAACCTCGCCTCCACCGACTGGGCCTCCTACGACGGCGCCTTCTTCGCCGCGTCGATCGTCCTGCTGCTGGTCGGCTTCACCGAGGAGCTGACCACGCGCGGACTGCTGCTCGTCGGGCTGCGCAGCCGCCTGTCCGAGGTGTGGGTGTGGCTGCTGACCTCCGCGCTATTCGGACTCATGCACCTCATCAACGCGCTCAGCGGGCAGCCCCTCGCCCCCACGCTGCAGCAGGTGTTCCTCGCCTTCGGCGCCGGCACCATCTTCTACGTCCTGCGCCGCGTGACCGGCAGCCTGATCTGGGCCATGGTGCTGCACGGGTTCTGGGACTTCTCGACCTTCGCGGTCGGGCACGGCGCCGCAGGGCCGCTGGCCGGGCTGGGCCCTGTGCTGGAGATCGTCGCGGTGGTGGTGGCGCTGGTGGGCGTCGCGTTCGTGATCCGCGGCGCCGACGAGCGCACCGCGACACCGTAGAGCACTCGTCCGCCGCGGGTGGCACCCCCCTTACGCTCCGCGGGGGAAGGTGCGACCATGACCGTTCGCGGACCCGGCCGGGCCCCGGCAACGGGAGAGGGAACCATGTGCACAGGACTGAGCTTCACCACCGCCGACCACTACTTCGGGCGCAATCTCGATCTGGAGTTCTCGTACCACGAGACCGTCACCGTGACACCACGGAACTTCCCCTTCGAGTTCCGACGGATCCCGCCCCTGTCGACCCACCACGCGATCATCGGCATCGCGACCGTCTCCGACGGCTACCCGCTGTACTACGACGGCACGAACGAGAAGGGCCTGAGCATGGCCGGACTCAACTTCCCCGACAACGCCTTCTACCCCGCGGAGGGAGCGGGCGGCACGGAGATCACCCCGTTCGAGTTCATCCCCTGGGTGCTCGGGCAGTTCGAGACCGTCGCCCAGGTGAAGGACGCGCTGCGATCCGTGAGCCTCGTCGACATCTCCTTCAGCGCGGAGTTCCCGCTGTCGCCGCTGCACTGGATCATCGCCGACCGGACCGCCTCGATCGTGGTGGAGAGCGTGCGTGACGGACTGAAGGTGTACGACAACCCGTGGGGCGTGCTCACGAACAACCCCACGTTCGACATCCAGAGCTTCCGCCTGAACGACTACCGGCACCTCACGCGCCGCCAGCCCGACAACACGTTCGCGCCGGATCAGTCGCTCGACCTGTACAGCCGCGGCATGGGCGGGGTCGGGCTGCCCGGCGACCTGTCGTCGTCGTCGCGCTTCATCAAGGCGGTGTTCACCCGCATGAACTCGGTCTGCGGCACCACCGAGTCGGAGTCGCTGAGCCAGTTCTTCCAGATCCTCGGCTCCGTCGCCCAGCAGCGCGGGTGCGTGCAGGTGGGCGACGAGGAGAAGTATGAGATCACGATCTACTCGTCCTGCTGCAACACCGACCGGGGCGTCTACTACTACACGACGTACGAGAACAGTCAGATCACCGGGGTCGACATGCACCGTGAAGACCTCGACGGCACCGCGCTCGCCGTGCACCCTCTCGTCGAGGGGCAGCAGATCGCGATGCAGAACTGACGCGCCTCGGGCCCGTCGTCTCGATGCGCTCGCTCAGCGGCCGGCGCCTGAGCAGGGAGCGCAGCCCTCGAACGACGGACGCAACCCCCTGACCGGCGTGCGGCGGCCGGCGTAGCCTGTGGCCGTGGACGGGTTCGCGGCGGTCGACTTCGGGTTCGCCCGCGAGGTCCTGCAGCGGGGCATCGCGGCGCTGTACGTGGTCGCGTTCGTCTCCACGCTCAACCAGTTCCGCGCCCTGCTCGGCGAGCACGGACTGCTGCCCGCCCCGGCCCTGCTCGACTGGGTTGCGCAGAAGAGCGAGCGACGGAAGCTGCTGCACCCCACGCTGTTCACGCGCTGGCGCTACACTGACCGGCGGCTCGTGGCGCTGTCGTGGACCGGGATCGCGGTGGGCGTGCTGCTGGTCGCGGGGGTGCCGCAGCTCGGGCCGCCGTGGCTGCCGATGGTCTGCTTCCTCGCGTTGTGGTTCGGGTACATGTCGGTCGTGAGCATCGGGCAGACGTTCTACTCCTTCGGGTGGGAGATGCTGCTGCTCGAGGCCGGGTTCCTGGCGGCGTTCCTGGGGTCGAACGACCAGCCGCCGCCGGTCGTGGTGATCGTGCTGTTCTGGTGGCTGCTGTTCCGCCTGGAGTTCGGTGCCGGGATGATCAAGATCCGCGGCGGGCGCGAGTGGCGCGACCTCACCGCCATGACGTTCCACCACGAGACGCAGCCGATGCCGGGCCCGCTCAGCCGCCGGGCGCACCTGCTGCCGCGGTGGTTCCACAGGCTGGAGGTCATCGGCAACCACGTCGCGCAGCTGGTCGTGCCGTTCTTCCTGTTCGCTCCCGTCTTGTCGCTGTGGGTGCCGGGGCCGGTGCCGCAGATCGTCGGCGCGGTCGCCGGCGGTGTCGTGATCGCGACCCAGCTGTGGCTCGTGCTCACCGGCAACTTCGCGTGGCTGAACGCGGCGACGATCGTGCTCGGCTTCTCGGCGATCGGGCTGCCGGGGGTGGGCGCGGCCGAGCGGTCACCCGAGACGGCGCTGCCCTGGACCGTGTCGGGGATGCCGCTGTGGTGGGTCGTGGTGACCTCGGCCGTCGGCCTGCTGTTCGTGGTGCTGAGCGTGCCGGCCGTGCGGAACCTGTTCGCGCGGCGGCAGCTGATGAACGCGAGTTTCCACCGGTGGCAGCTCGCCAACGCCTACGGCGCCTTCGGCACGGTGACGCGGGAACGCATCGAGATCGTGGTGGAGGGGTCGGACGACGAGGAGGGGGTGCACTGGCGCGAGTACGGGTTCCGCGGCAAACCAGGAGACGTGCGGCGCGTGCCGCGGCAGTTCGCCCCATACCACCTGCGGCTGGACTGGCTGATGTGGTTCCTGCCGCTCGGGCACTCGCTGGACGACTGGTTCACGGTGTTCCTGCTGCGACTGCTCGAGGCCGACGGCCCGACCCTGCGGATGCTGCGCGTCGACCCGTTCCACGGTGAACGGCCGCGATGGGTGCGAGCGGTGTCGTACCGGTACCGTTTCGCGACCCGCGCGGAGCATCGCGCCGACGGTGCCGTGTGGGTGCGCAGCGGTCGCCGTGTGATCCTCGGTCCGCTCGGCCTGCGCTGAGGACGGCGCGTTCCGGGGGCGTGAAGGAGACCTCCCGCCCTGAACGAGCGTCGGCGCGCTCGGCTCCTTCCGGGCGCGAGATCCTGCAGACCGCGCGGCCGGAGTCGGGCGATTCAGATGTCCTCGCCGACGGGCTGGTCGCGAAGCCGCCAGATGCCAGGCGGGGGCGCCGATTGACAGCCGGATCCATAGCTCCTATAAGAGCTACATGTCCGATCCGCGAGCGTTCGTCCAACACATGATGACGGACTTCTCGTGACCGAGCCCCGCAGTCAGGCGCGGTTCCCGCGCGTCCCACGGCGACGGTACGTCGCTGCGGGACTCTGGGCGGCGGCTCAGATCGTGGTTGCCGGCGGCGGCGTGCTTCTCGTCTTTCTCACTGCGATGCGAGGGGACGGGTGCGCGTTCTCATGCAGAGACGATGTCGCCAACGTCGTGATCGACGGCACGAAGGCGGCTCTCCTCGTGATCACGCTCATCGAGGTGGCCATGCTCGTCATCGCACTCATCAAGAGGGCCTCGCCGCATGTGATCGGTGGTGTGGCGATCGGTCTGAGTCTTGCCGTGATCACTGTCGCGTCCGTGCTCATGGTCTCCGCGTACCCGGTTTCCCCATGATGTGAAGGAGATCTCTGCCTGCCATACCGTGCGGCCGAGCGCAGCGAAACGCCCCGGCCGGGGTGCGAGACCCCGGACGGAGCGTTCCGGTCCGCTTGGCGACGATCAGCTGACCTTCTTCCGGTAGGAGATGATCGCGAACACGTAGGCGACCACCAGGATGCCGACGCACCAGGCGAGGGCGATCCAGATGTCATCGCCGACGGGCTGCTCGGCGAACAGCGCCTGGATGGTGTTGACGATCGAGGTGACCGGCTGGTTGTCGGCGAACCACTGCACGGGTGCGGGCATGGTGTCGGTCGGCACGAAGGCGGAGCTGATGAACGGCAGGAAGATCAGCGGATACGAGAACGCGCTCGCCCCGTCGACCGTCTTGGCGTTCAGCCCGGCGATGATCGCCAGCCACGTCAGCGCGAGGGTGAACAGCATCAGGATGCCGATCACTCCGAGCCAGGCCCACACGCTCGCCCCGGTGCGGAAGCCCATCAGGAAGCCGACGCCGAAGATGATCGCGAGGGTGATCGCGTTCGCCGTGAGCGACGTCAGCACGTGGGCCCACAGCACGCTCGATCGGGCGATCGGCATGGAGTGGAACCGCTCGAAGATGCCGCTCTGCATGTCGGTGAACAGCCGGAACGCGGTGTAGGCGATGCCCGACGCGATCGCGATGAGCAGGATGCCCGGCAGCAGGTAGTTCACGTAGTTGTCGGTGCCGGTGCTCTGCTGGAGCGCGCCGCCGAAGACGTACACGAACAGGAGCATCAGCGCGATCGGGGTGACCGCGGTGGTGATGATCGTGTCGGGACTGCGGAAGATGTGCCGCATGGAGCGGCCGGTGAGGGTCGCCGTGTCGGCGGCGAAGTGCGTGCTCATGCTGCGTCCTTTCGTGAGGGTCCGATCAGGGTGAGGAAGATCTCCTCGAGGGTGGGCTGCTTCTCGACGTACTCGACCTGCGCGGGCGGGAGCAGCTGCTTCAGCCCGGCGAGGGTGTCGTTCGCGATGATGCGGCCCTCGTGCAGGATCGCGATCCGGTCGGCCAGCTGCTCCGCCTCGTCGAGGTACTGCGTGGTGAGCAGCACCGTGGTGCCGCTGTGCGCGAGCTGCTTCACGACGTCCCACACCTCGATGCGCGCCTCGGGGTCGAGGCCCGTGGTCGGCTCGTCGAGGTAGATCACCTCGGGGTCGCCGACCAGGCTCATCGCGATGTCGAGCCGCCGCCGCATGCCGCCCGAGTAGGTGCCGACCTTGCGGCCACCGGCGTCCGTCAGGCGGAAGGTCGCCAGCAGGCGGTCGGCGACCCCGCCCGGGTCGGACAGGTGCCGCAGCTTCGCGACCAGCACGAGGTTCTCGCGCCCGGTGAGGATCTCGTCGACCGCGGCGAACTGCCCGGTGAGGCTGATCTTCTCGCGGACGCCGAGGGGGTTCGCGGCGACGTCGACGCCCTGCACGGTCGCCGTGCCGGCGTCGGCCTTCAGCAGCGTGGAGAGGATCCGCACCATCGTGGTCTTGCCGGCACCGTTCGACCCGAGGAGGGCGAAGATCGATCCCCGCTCCACCTCGAAGTCGACGCCGCGCAGCACGCGCAGGTCTTTGTAGGACTTCTCGATGCCTCGCACCGAGAGGGCGGTGTTCGTCATGACTGCTCCTTCTTCTTCGCGTCCTCGACGGCCTTGGTCAGCCGGGCGCGCTCCTTGTCGACCCACTGGGTGCCCCCGTAGGCCTCGGCGTAGGTCTCGGCGAACTCGACCGGGTCGGCGCCGATGATGTCGTCGATCGGGGTGCCGTCGATCGCGGCGCGCTCCCACAGGTCGGCGAGGTCGAGGAAGATCTGCACGAGCGTGTCGCCGTCGGTGATCCCCCCGTAGTACATCGTGTAGCGGTGCTGGGCGTTGGCGACCGTGCGGTACGGCTCGGGCAGAGCCTCGATCCGCGCCTTCGCCTGCTTGTACTGTTTCTTCTGCTCGAGCGATCCGGTGAGCGCTTCGATCCACTTGGCGGCCATGTCAGTTCTCCTCGCTGGGGGTGTTCGTGTGAGTGGTGTTCAGTCGTTCGATGTGCGTCGTGAGGAAGTTCCAGGTGGTCCAGAACTCCTCCAGCTCCTGCCGGCCCGCGGCGTTCAGGGTGTACACCTTGCGGGGCGGGCCCTTCTCGCTCGGCACCTTCTCGACGTCGACGAGCTTCTTCTGCTCGATGCGCACCAGCAGGGCGTAGACGGTGCCCTCGGCGGTGTCGGTGAAGCCGTGGTCGCGCAGGCGCGTGGTGATCTCGTAGCCGTAGGCCGGCTGCTCGGCGAGGAGGGCCAGCACGATGCCCTCCAGGGTGCCCTTGAGCATCTCGGTCATCTGCTTGCCCATGTGGTCCCCCTCTCCTTCTCGGTTCAGTACTCAGTGTTGCTGGGTACCGGTACAAAGTAACACTGAGTACCGGTACCTAGCAACACCGAATACCGAACTTCTTCGGAGAGGTGCGACGGCGTCAGCTGCGCAGGTAGGCGAGCACGGCGAGGACGCGGCGATGCCCGCTGTCGCTCGACGAGAGGCCGAGCTTGGCGAAGATGTTGCCGATGTGCTTGCTCACGGCGGTCTCCGTGACGAACAGCCGCTCGGCGATCGTGGTGTTGTCGAGCCCCTCGGCCATGAGGCCCAGCACCTCGCGCTCGCGCGGGGTGAGGGTCTGTACGGGGTCGTCGGCGCGACGGCGGCTGAGCAGCTGCGAGATCACCTCGGGGTCCATCACGGTGCCCCCGGCGGCCACGCGGCGCAGGGCGTCGACGAACGCCGCGACCTTGCCCACCCGCTCCTTCAGCAGGTAGCCCAGACCGTCGGCTCCCGCGGCGAGCAGTTCCCCCGCGTAGCGATCCTCCACGTAGGCGGACAGCACCAGCACCGGGAAGCCGGGACGGCGGGCCCGCGCCTCGGCGGCCGCCTTGAGGCCCTCGCTCGTGAAGGTCGGCGGCATCCGCACGTCGAGCACCGCCGCATCGGCATCGTCGAGCAGCGCGAGGAAGCCCTCGGCGTCGGGCACGGCACCGATCACGTCGAAACCCTCGCTGCGCAGCAGCAGCGCCAGCCCCTCCCGCAGCAGGGTGTCGTCCTCCGCGATCACGATCCGCACGGCAGCTCCGTCCTCAGCACGGTCGGCCCGCCGGCCGGGCTCGTCACGTCGAGCGTGCCCTCGAAGGCCTCGATCCGGCGACGGATTCCGGCGAGACCCCCGCCCGGCCGCTCGACCGCCCCGCCGACGCCGTCGTCCTCCACCGCGATCAGCAGCAGCTCGCCCTCCCGCTCGACCCGCACCGTGGCGCGCGTCGCCGCGGCGTACTTGTTCACGTTGGTCAGCGCCTCCGCCACGACGAAGTAGCTCGCCGACTCCACCGCCGCCGGTACCCGGCCCACCCCGGCGGTCTCCAGCGCGCACGGCACCACGCTGCGCCCGGCGAGCGACGCGAGCGCGCCCTCCAGGCCCAGCTCGTCGAGGATCGGCGGGTAGATGTCGTGCACCGTGCGCCGCAGACCGGCGAGGGCGTCGGCCGCGGCATCCTGCGCCCGCCGCAGCGGTTCTCCGACGTCGCCGCCCGTCTCCTGCGCACGCTCCGCGATCCCCAGCATCATCACCACGTTCACCAGCCGGTTCTGCGCCCCGTCGTGCAGGTCGCGCTCGATGCGGCGCAGCTCGGCCGCGTGCGCGTCGAGCGCCGCCGCCCGGCTCAGCGTCAGCGCGTCCACCCGGGCCGCCAGCCGTGACCGCGCGGGCGTCGCCAGCAGCTTCGCCGACACGAACGCCACCAGGCGGGCGACCGCCGGCACCAGGAACGCCGCGGCGATCGCGTAGCCGAGGGCCACCAGCGGCATCGTCCACGCGAGCTCCCACGACGTGACCGGATACGGCGAACCCACCGGGTCGTCGGCCGGCGCGAACTGCCAGTACCACGTGACGGCGAGGGTGTTCACGGCCGAGACGGGAAGCGCGAGCGTGAGCAGCGACAGCCACATCACGGGGAACGCGTGCACCGTGAGCCACAGGGCGTCGCGGGCCGTGGCGCGCGAGAAGGCGAAGCGCAGCCGCTCATCGATCGTCGAGCCGCGGGGCAGCGTGCGCGCGAGCGGCGGAAGCTCCTCACCCCGCCGCCGCCCGATGCGCCGCCGGTTCACGTCGCTCCACCGGTGCAGCACCTGCACGGCCTGCGGCATCAGCAGCACACCGCCCGTGATGAGCATGAGCGGCAACAGCACCAGGATCACGCAGAACAGCCCGAGGGAGACGACCGACGCCCCGAGCTCGACCCCCAGATACCCGGCGTCGCGCAGCCACCGGCGCCCCCATCCGTCCTTCACCCTGCCAGTCTGCCGGAGCAGAGTGCGCGGCACGGTATAGCCAGCTCCACCATCGATCGGGGACCGGGCGGGATGGGGCCGCCCGCTCGGTGTTCCTAGCGTCGAAGCATGACCACCACACCCCCTGCGCCGCTCGTCGAGGCGGCACCCACCGAGGCCCTCCGCCTCTCCGGACTCGTCAAGGCGTACGGCTCCGGCGCCGCGCGCGTCACCGCTCTCCGCGGCGTGAACCTGGCCATCGCGAAGGGCTCCTTCACGGCGATCATGGGGCCGTCCGGCTCGGGCAAGAGCACGCTGCTGCACAGTGCAGCGGGGCTCGATCGTCCGACCAGCGGCACCGTCCACCTCGGCGGCACCGAGATCTCCGCCCTGAAGGCGCGCCAGCTCACGACGTTCCGCCGCGACCACGTCGGCTTCGTGTTCCAGGCGTACAACCTGCTGCCCGCGCTGACCGTGGAGGACAACATCACCCTCCCGCTGCGGCTGGGCGGACGCGCCATCGACCACCGGTGGCTCGAGACACTGCTCGACGCGGTGGGGCTCGCGGACCGACGCCACCGCCGACCCGCCGAGCTCTCCGGCGGCCAGCAGCAGCGGGTGGCCATCGCCCGCGCGCTCATCACCCGCCCGCACGTGGTGTTCGGCGACGAGCCGACCGGCGCGCTCGACTCGCGCACGGGTGCCCAGGTGCTCGACCTGCTCGCCCACACCGCGCGGGAACTGCACCAGACCGTGGTCGTCGTCACGCACGACCCCGTCGTCGCCTCGCACGCGGACCGGGTGGTCTTCCTCGCCGACGGCGCGTTCGCGGGACACCTCGACGGCGCCACCGCGCAGGAGATCACCGCCCGCATGAGCACGCTCGGGGAGTGGTGATGGCCGCCGCGTCGCTCGGCCTCGGACGGCTCGTCCGCGCCGACCTGCGCCACCACCGGCGCAGCCTCGCCGGAGTGTTCGTGGCGATCTTCGTCGCGAGCGCCCTGGTCACCGGGCTCGGCGTGCTCGTGGAGTCGGGCATCCGCGGCGGCCTCGCCCCGCAGCGCTACACGGCAGCCGAGGTCGTGGTGGGCGCCGTGCAGCAGGTCGACGTGCCGGAGGACCTGCCCGTGGCACTGCGCGAGCGCGCGCCGCTGCCCGCCGACGCCGCCCGCGAGATCGCGGAGCTGCCCGGGGTCGAGGCCGTGGTCGCCGACGTGACCGTACCCCTCGCGGCCTCGGGAGCCCCGGATGCGACGGCGGTCGTGGAGGCGCACCCCTGGGCGGCGTCGGCGCTCACGGGCTTCACGCTCAGCGACGGCCGCGAGCCCGCCGAGGCTGAGGAGGTCGTGGTCACCGCGGACTCCGGGCACGCGGTGGGCGACACCCTCTCGCTCGCGCACGGCGGTGAGCCGGCGGACTACCGCGTCGTGGGCGTGGTGACCGCGCCCGCGCCGCCCGAGCGCGGGGCGGCCGTGTTCCTCACGGGCGACCGCATCGCCGAGCTCGACCCGCACGGCGGCGCCCCGCAGGTGCTCGGCGTGTTCGTGGAGGGCAAGGACGCGGAGGCCGTGGCGACCGCCATCGGCGAGGCCCTGCCCGGGGTGGTCGCCCGCACCGGCGACGCCCGCGGCGACGTGGAGTTCCTCGACTCCGGCGCCGCCCGCACGATGCTCGTCGCGATCGGCAGCGCCTTCGTCGGCACGTGCATCCTCGTGGCGCTGTTCATCGTGGCGGGCACGCTGTCGCTGTCGGTGCAGGCGCGACGGCGGGAGTATGCGCTGCTCCGGGCGGTGGGCGCGACACCGCAGCAGGTGCACGCGCTGATCGCCCGCGAGGTGCTCGCGGTCGCCGCGGTCGCCGCGGTGCTCGGCCTGGCTCCGGGCTACCTGCTCTCGACGGTGCTGCAGACCGCGTTCGTGGCCGGAGGGGTGATCCCGGGCGACTTTGCGCTCGCCGTGAGCCCGATCCCCGCGGCCGGTGCTCTGCTGCTGGTGCTCGGCGCGGCGTGGGGTGCGGCGCGGATCGCGGCTCGGCGCCCCGCGCGCCTTGACCCCATCGAGGCGCTGCGCGAGTCGTCGACCGGGCCGGGCCCCATCGGCCTGCCGCGCATCATCGCCGGGATCGTGTTCGCCGCCGCCGGGGTCTCGGTCTCGACCGTGCCGCTGGTGGTGCGCGGGGATGCGGCCGTCGGCGCCTCGGCGGGTGCCGCCCTGATGCTGATCGTCGCGCTGGGGCTGCTCGGCCCGTGGCTGGTCGCGGTCTGCGTGCGGCTGGTCGGCCCGCTGCTGCGTCGGCTCTCGGCGGCGGGCTTCCTCGCCGCCGCCAACACGGCGGCGGGCAGTCGACGGCTGGCGGCCGCGATCCTCCCCATCGCGCTCGGCATCGGGCTGGGACTGGTGCAGATCGGCGGACCGGCGATCGTCGCGGACGAGGCGGCGCAGCAGGCCCGCGACGGCGTCACCGCGGAACTGCGGGTGTCCGCGCCCGCGGGACTCTCGCCCGCGACGGTCGAGGCGCTGCGGGAGGCACCGGGGGTGACCGGGGCCTCGGGCGTGGCGCTCAGCGCGGCCGTGATCGACTCGCGCGACATCGAGGGCCAGCTCGAGCGCACCGAGTACGTGCTGCAGGGCGTCGACCCCGCGACCGTGGACGGGCTGCGCGACCTGCAGGTGCAGGAGGGGGCGCTGGCGGCACTCGACGGCGGCCGTGCCATCGCCGTGAGCGTCGACACCGCACACACCCTCGGGGTCGGCCTGGGCGACACGGTCACCGGGACGATGGGCGACGGCACGGCGCTGGACGCCACCGTCGTCGCGGTCTACGAGCGGGGCCTCGGCTTCGGCGCCCTCACCATGGACGCCGCGCACGTGCGCGCCCACACCTCCGCGGGGCTCGACGCGTTCGCCCTCGTGTCCGTGGAGGGCGACGCGGCACAGACGGCCGATGCCCTCGCGGCGGGCGGGCTGCTCGTCGCACCCGCGTCCGGGCAGAAGGCCAGCGGGGCGGATGCCGTCTCGCAGCAGGGCTGGGTGAACCTCGTCGCGCTGCTGGTGATCCTCGGGTACATCGCGATCGCCGTGGTGAACACCCTCGTGATGGCGACCGGTGAGCGCTCGCGCGAGCTGGCGCTGCTGCAGCTGGTCGGGGCGACCCGCGGCCAGGTGCGCGCCACCATGCGAGTCGAGGCGATCCTCGTCGCCGCGATCTCGATGGTGTTCGGCGTGCTCGTGGCGATCCCGCCGCTGATGGGGATGAGCTACGGCATCTCCGGACAGCCGGTCCCCGCGATGCCGGTCCTCGGCTCGCTCGCGATCATCGGCGGCATGGGGGCGCTGGCGCTGGTCGCCCTCCGCGTCGCGACGGGCGCGGCGCTGCGGCGTCGGCCGATCGAGGAGATCGGTTCGCGCGAGTAGTGCGGTGTGACGGGGGCGTCCGCGCGGCGGGCGTCCCCGTCCGCATCGGGCGAGGGGGATCCGCCCGCCGGGTGGGGTGAAAAGGCGGGGTGAATTCTCCCGGTCCGGCCGGGACGGAGCTGCGCACCCGGGCAGTCTGGCGGAGGCCCGGACCGAGTACGCCATACCCGATGGTGCTCGGCGGTCGCCTGAGGGGGCGGGGCTTCCGTGTGCGCGCACGCGCCGCGGACAGCGATGGATGGGGAGTGAAGTCGTGGGATTCCGTGATGCCCGTGAGCAGCGGCCGAGCCGCTGGAGCCGGACCAGGAAGCTGATCGGCGGTGTGGTGAGCACCGCGCTCGTCGCCTCGTCGATGATCGTGGTGGGCGGCACGCTCACCGCGGCGCCGGCCGCAGCAGCCGAGCCGTTCCTCTGCACGCCGGGAGCGGTGTACGTGCAGAGCACCTCCGAGGTGCGCGAGTTCGCGGTGAACGAGCAGGGCGGCGCCCCCGGCGACGGCGGCACGCTCAGCAGCATCAACCTCGGCGCGAACCACTCCAACAACGCGCTCGGTCTCTCGTCCAACGGACGCTACGCGTACACCGTCACGAACGCCGCCGGCAGCAAGATGCTCGCGAAGCACGACCGCGTGACCGACACCACCACGCGCACCTCGTTCTCGCTCAACTCCTCGGTCCTGCGCGGCGCCGTGCACCCCGTCACCGGCGTGTACTACTTCGCCAGCGGCACGATCAACGGCGCCATCAACCTGTACGCGTGGAACGAGAACGTCACCCCGCAGACCTACGTGCAGGTCGGCACGCTGCGCCCGACCACCGGCAGCAGCGCGTTCGGCGCCAACGGCGACATGGCCTTCAGCGCCTCCGGTCAGCTCGTGCTCGTGGCCGACAACTACATCTACTCGTCCGACCTGCCGAGCACGCTGCAGCCGAGCACCGCCACGATCGACGCCAAGCAGGTGCACGACATGGGCGCGGGCGTGCAGGGCAACGGCATCGCGTTCGGCAACCTCGGGCACATCTTCGTGTCGGTGTCCGGCGGCGGCAACCGCATCATCGAGGTGGACCTGCCCCGTGGGGCGACCGTGAACACCACGTCGCTGGGGAACTTCGGGCCCACCGACATGGCCAGCTGCACGTTCCCCAACACCCTCACGCTCAAGAAGGACCTCCCGAACGGGCGCCAGGCCGACACCGACCAGTTCGCGCTGCGCGTGCAGTCGCCCACCGGCTACCAGGTGCCGCAGACCGATGCCACGACGCGTGGCGCGCAGCCCGGCCTGCAGCCCGACTACGCGGGTCCGGTGTTCACCAACCAGGGGGACACCTTCCAGCTCTCCGAGTCGCCCGCCGGCACGACCGACCCGGCCCGCTACGACGCGTCCCTGGTCTGCGTGCAGGTCAACCCCGACGGCTCGACGACCCCGGTCGCGGTGACCGCCGACGGCCAGGTCACCCAGCCATCCGGTCCGCTGGGCACCGACGTCACCTGCACGTACACGAACCTGCGCCTCGCACCCGGCCTGGCCCTGCGCAAGACCTCGGATCCCGCGAACGGCACCGCCGTGACCGCGGGGCAGCGCGTCACCTACACGGTCGAGGCGGAGAACACCGGCAACACGCACCTCGACCCGGTCACCGTGAGCGACGACCTGTCCGGCGTGCGCGCCGTCGCGACCTACCAGGGCGACGTGGCGACCGGGATCGACGGCGACCCGGTGACCTCGGGCGCCGCGACCGTCACGGGCGACGAGCTCGCCTGGAACGGTGCGCTCGAGCCCGGCCAGGTGCTGACCGTGACCTACTCGGTGATCGTCGACGAGGGCGCGGAGGGCGAGCGCATCGCCAACAGCGTCACCGCGTCGGGCACGCCCCCCGGCGGCTTCGACCCGATCGTCCCCCCGGCCGTCACGACCGAGCACCCGGTCGCCGGCTTCGAGCTCGTCAAGACCTCGTCGCCAGCCTCGGGCAGCACGGTCGAGCCCGGCCAGACCATCCAGTACACCGTGACCGGCACCAACACCGGCGCGACTCCGCTCGACCCCGCCTCGCTCACGGATGACCTCTCCGGCGTGCTCGCCCACGCCGCGTACAACGACGACCTCGCGACCGCGATCGACGGCACGACCCTCACCACGGGCGGCGCGACCCTCACCGGCAGCACTCTCGCCTGGACCGGGGCCCTCCAGCCCGGGCAGACCGTGACCGTGACCTACTCCGTGACCGTGGGAGAGGACGCCTCGGGCGAGATCCTCCGCAACACCGCCGCGGGCTCCGGCACCCCGGTCACGCCCGACCCCGGCGACCCGACCGGACCGCTGGTGCCCGGTGAGCCGATCGTCCCGCCGACCTCCACCACGGAGCACCCCGTGCTCGGCTCCGGCTTCACGATCTCGAAAACGGCCGACCCCGCGTCGGGCACCCGCGTCGACCCGGGCAGCGTGATCACGTACACCGTCACGGGCACCAACACGGGCGACACCGTGCTCGACCCGGCGACGATCACGGACGACCTGCGCGACGTGCTGGCCCACGCGAGCTCGAACGACGATGCGACCGCGACCCGCGGCAACGTCCGCGTGGCCGACGGAACGCTGAACTGGAGCGGCCGACTGCTCCCGGGGCAGGACGTGGTGATCACCTACTCGGTCACCGTCGACGCCACCGCGGGCGGCGAGCTCATCGCCAACACCGCCACCGGCGCCGCGACCCCGCTCATCCCCACGGATCCGAGCGACCCCGGCAGCCCGACCACGCCTGGCACGCCGATCACGCCGCCGCCCGCCACCACGGAGCACCCGGTGAACGAGCCCGGCTTCACGTTCGCGAAGACGGTCGACCCCGCCACGGGCACCGCCGTCGACCCCGGCACCGTGCTGACCTACACGCTGACCGCCGCGAACACCGGCGAGACCGTGCTCGACCCGATCGCGATCACGGACGACCTGTCCGGCGTGCTGCCCTCGGCGGCGTACAACGGCGACGCTGTCGCGACCATCGGCGGCGCGTCCGCGGGTGCCGTGACCGTGGACGGCGCGACACTCGCCTGGAGCGGGTCGCTCGCGGTCGGGGAGACCGTGACCGTCACCTACTCCGTGACTGTGACCGCAGAAGGCGTCGGCACCGTGATCGAGAACGCGGCGACCGCGTCTGCCACGCCGCCCGGCGGCTCCGTCATCACGCCGCCTCCCGGCACCACGACCACGCCGGTGAACCGTCCGGGCTTCTCGCTGTCGAAGAGCGCGGACCCGGCGACGGGCACCGCGGTCGACCCCGGCGCGGTCATCACCTACACGGTGACCGGCGTGAACACGGGTGAGACGGCGCTCGACCCCGTCGCGATCACGGACGACCTGTCCGACGTGCTCGCCCACGCCGCGTTCAACGGCGATGCGACCGCCACGATCGACGGCGTCCCGGCCACGGCTCCCACCGTGGCGGGCGACCGGTTGTCGTGGAGCGGTGCACTGCCGGTGGGTGCGACCGTCACCCTCACGTACTCCGTGACCGTGGCGGCCGACGCGGGCGGCACCGTGCTGGCGAACCGGGCCTCCGGCTCCGCGACCCCGCCCGGGGGCGTGCCGCCGATCGAGACGCCGCCCGCCACGACCGAGCACCCGGTCAACGCGCCCGGCTTCGAGCTGCGCAAGACCGCCGACCCCGCGGACGGCACCCGCGTCGACCCGGGCAGCGTCATCACGTACACCGTGACCGGCGTGAACACGGGTGAGACGGCTCTGGCGCCCGTGAGCATCGACGACGACCTGTCGGGCGTGCTCGCGCACGCCGACTTCAACGGCGACGCGACGGCCACCGTGGTCGACGGCGTCGCGCCCGCCCCGGTCGTGGCCGGCGACGAGCTGACGTGGACGGGCGACCTCGCGGTCGGCCAGCGCGTCACCATCACCTACTCGGTGACCGTGCACGCAGACGCGGGCGGTGCGACCATCGCCAACACGGTCGAGGGCACGGCGACGCCTCCGGGTGGCGCGGTGATCACGCCCCCGCCGACGACCACGGAGAACCCGGTCGGCACCCCCGGCTTCACGTTCGCGAAGACCTCGGACCCCGGTTCGGGCACGGCCGTGGCGACGGGAAGCGTCGTGACCTACACGCTCACCGGCACCAACACCGGCGAGACCGGGCTGGACGAGGTGGTCGTGCGGGACGACCTGGCCGGAGTGCTGCGGCACGCCGACCTGCGCGGCACGGCGACGGCCACGGTGGGTGACCGCGAGGTGGCCGCCCCCGTGATCGACGGGACGGCGCTGCGCTGGACGGGCAGTCTCGCGGAGGGGGAGAGCGTCGTGATCACCTACGCCGTGACCGTGCACGCCGACGCGGCAGGTGCCTCGCTGCGGAACGTGGCCGTCGCCTCGGCCACGCCGCCCGGAGGGGAGACGATCACCCCGCCCGCCGGCACGACCGAGAACCGGGTGCTGACGCCGCTCGCCGTCACCGGCGGACAGCTGGCGCCCTGGGTGCTGATGCTCGCGATCGCCCTGCTGCTCGCCGGAGCCGCGCTGCTGATCGTGCGCCGGCGTCGCATGCAGGCCTGACGACCCCCCGCCGGCTCCCGGCCGCCGCCCCACGCGCGGCCGGGAGCCCTCGGGATCAGTCGGGGAGCAGTCCGTGCCGGGCGGCCTGCTCCAGCGCCTCGGTGCGATTGGCCGCGTCGAGCTTGCGGTAGATGCTGCGCAGCTGTGTCTTGAGGGTGTTCGGCGACACGCTCAGCTCGGCGGCGATGTCCGGCAGCGCCGCCCCCGAGGTGAGGGCGTGCAGCACGACCTGCTCGCGGGACGACAGTCGCGGCCGCGTCGCGAACGACGGCAGCGCGGAACGCGTGGGCAGGGGCGCGCCGCCGAGGGGGGCCAGGTCGGCGCGCACGGCCGCGAAGTCCTCGGCGCCGAGCAGGGCGATCGGGGTCCGCAGCTCCCGGTCGGCGAGCTGCGCGGCCAGCGCGTCGGTGGTCGGCTGCGCGGCGGCCGGGGTCACGCGGTGCAGGGCGGCGCTCTGCACGGCCGCGGCCTCCGCGCGCTCGCGAGACGTGGTCGGCTGGAGCCGCGTCTGCGCCAGCATGCGCACCGCCTCCGGCGCACGACCGTCGACCAGGGCCACCCTGGCGCGTTCCAGCAGCGTCGCGAAGCGGTCGCCCGGCGCGTCGCGCTGCTTGATGCTGCGGGCGGCCCGGACGTCGCCGAGCGCGAGGTGCAGCAGGATCCGCGGGCGGCTGAGGGCCTGTCGTGCGTGGGGTGTTGCGCCCTCGCGTCCCCGCATCCTGGCGAAGGACTCCAGGCGTTCGAGCCCGCCCGCGGCGTCGCCGTCGTGCAGCGCGATCCACGCCTCCACGGCGGCCATGGTCGTCCAGTGCTCGCTCGTCGCCCGGTGGGGGAGGAACGCCCGCACGTGCTGTTTCGCGGCGTGGAGGTCGCCGTCCTCGACCGCGAGCATCGCCTCGGCCACGCGGTAGAACGTGCCGCGGTAGCCGTCGAGCAGCTCCTGGCTGTGACCGCCGTCGCGGAGGAGGCCGACGAAGTGCCGTGCCTCGGGGAGGTCTCCGGCCCTGGCGTGGATCCCGGCGAGCAGGCTCATGGCGTGGAACCCGTTGCCGGTGCCCTGCGCACCGGCGAGAGCCGCGGCCTCCTCCAAGAGCCCCACCGCCTGTTCGCGGCGGCCTCCGTAGTACAGCGACAGCGCGAGGTGGGTGCACAGCAGCGGCATCTCCCGGGCGTAGCGGTGCCACTCGCTCTCGGGGGTCTCCGTGAACAGCGCGAGCGCACGGGCCGCGACCTGTCCCGCCCGGTCGGGCATGCCGATGACCCGCAGGGCCGCGCTCTCGGCCGTCCAGATGAAGAGGCGCTCGGTCGCCGAGAGGCGGGTCTTCCGCCCGTTCGCTGCCGAGACCGCCAGGCGCAGGAGCTGGAGTCCGCGCAGGCGGCGCAGCCGGTTGGCGTTGAGGCAGATGCCGAGGAGCATCGCCACGAGCGGCTCCTGCTTGAGGCGTGCGATCGAGAGGTCGCCGAGCAGTCGCACGACCGCCCTGCCGTCGTGGTCGAGCAGGTGGCTCCATCCCGACATGATCACGTGTGCCGCGAGGGCGAGGTCGTCCTCTTCCACGGCCAGACGCAGCCCCTCGAACGGAGCGCCCCGCCGCACGGCGCCCTCCACTGCGAGGCGCCGCAACCGGGGGATCTCGGCCGGGTGTGTGCGGCGGAGCTCGCGGCGCAGCAGGGTGCGGGCGTGCGGGGCCAGCCGGAACAGGCGGGGCTCACCGGGCTCCCAGTGCCCGAAGCCGAACACCTCGGATTCCTCGAGGGCGTGCACGATGTCGGGGTTGCCCGTCAGTGCGGCAGCGAGGGGGGTGTCGACGGCGTCGGTGATGCTGAGCCGGACGAGATCGTCCAGGGTCCGCTCGGCGAAGTCGTCCCGCTCGATGCGAGCCCGGAGGTAGTCCTCGATCGTCGCGGATGCCGCCTCGACGACGGCCGACCCGCCCCCGTGCAGGGCCGCCGCCCGGACGGCCGCGGGGAAGCCGCCCGTCGCCTCCTGGATCGCCTGGACCGTGTCATCGTCGACGGCGGGGTCGAGCATCGCGCGGATCTCGTCGTGGTCGAACATGAGCTCCTGCGGGCCGAGAAGCGCGGTGTCGATCACCAGGCGAAGCCCGGCGCTGTCGAAGGGACTGGGCCGGTTGGTCGCGACGACGAGTCGCACGAGCGGGAGCGCGGCGATCGTGCGACACAGGTCGAACACGCTCTCGCGGTCGAGCGCGGCGGCGTCGTCGAGCACGATCACCAGCGGCTCCGTGAGCGGGCACAGATGCTCGGTGACCGCGGCCCACAGCTCTCCGGGTGCCTCCGTCGGGGGGTCTGCGGAAGCCCTGCCCTCTGGCGCCTGTTCGCGAAGGGCGCGCAGCAGGGCCAGCGCGAGGTCGGAGCTGCTCTCACGCCCGGGGGACACGGTGAGCCAGACCACGCGGGACGAGGTGACGAACGCCCAGCCGACCACCGCGGTGGTCTTGCCCGAGCCCGATGCCCCGCGGAGCAGCGTGAGCGGGGTGTCCGTCTCGAGGGCTGCGTTGAGCCGCGGTCGCCCGATCACGTTCGTCGAGACGCGCGGCAGATGCCTGCTCTCACGCGCGACGGAATCCGTCATGTCCCCTCCCCAGGTCCCCGCCTCCACAATATTCCGAAATGACGATCGGGCGGGTGACATGACGCCGCGGCGACGTCGGTGATCGGCCGGCCGCCGTGGACTCTAGGCTCGGAGACGTGACGGACGGGCGGGCGAAGACGGTGCGACGCGTGCCGACCAGCGCCCTGCTGGTGAGTGCGGCGCTCGGTGCGATCCAGGCGCTCGTGTTCCTCGCGGTCGTTCCCGTCACCGGAGTGCTCGCGGCCGCCTCGCCCCCGGCCTACGCCCTCGTCGCCGCCGTGCACACGGCCCTGCCGTTCCTGGCGCGCGTGGTCACGCGCACGCCGGGCGCCGCCACGCTGACGGCGTTCGTGGCCGGGGCGCTCACGGTCGCGGTGTCGCCGATCGGACCACTCGGGCTGGTCCCGCTCCTGCTCGGCGGTCTGGTGCTCGACCTCGTGCTTCCGCTGCGGCGCGACGCTCGGGTGGGCGCCGGGCGGATCGTGGCGGCCGGGGCCGTCGCGGGGATCGCGCTGTTCCTGGTCGCGCTGCCGGTGTTCTCGCCGGAGCACCTGGTGCCCGCCGTGCTCGTGGCGACGCTGGCCGCGCGCGTGGTCGGGGAGGTCGCGGTCGCCGGGGTCGTGATCGCGGTGCGGAGGCTGCTGGCCCGCGCGGGCGTCGTCCGCTGAACATGCCCCGAATACCTATACCCCCTGCGGGTAGTATCGGGGCATGACCGATCGACGGGCGCTGCGCGGGGCACTGCTCGCGGTGGTGCTCGCGGGCGGAGTGCTGCTCGGGCTGCTCGGCATGCACGCGCTCGGGTTGCACGGCACCGCCGGGGCGCACGGCCCCGGTCACGCCGCGGTCGTCGCGACGGCGTCCCAGGGCGACGCCGCCCACGACCGCCCGGGCTCCGCGGCCCACGACCGCGGCGACCGCGCCGCGCCGCTCGCCTCCCACGAGGGCAGCACCCCGCCGTCGCACGACCTCGCCGCAGCCCTCGCCGCGCCGTCGGCCGGCGGAGCGGACGGCGCCGCCGCGTGTGTGCTGGCCCTGCTCGGCGGGCTCCTCCTGCTCCTGCGCCACCGGGCGTCCCCGGCCCTCGCGGCACCGGCGGCCACGGTCGTCCTCCGCGCGCGCGGCACCCTGCCGATCCCGCGACCTCCGTCTCTTCACGTGCTCTGCATCAGCCGGACCTGAGGCGCCGTCGTGCGCCCGGGGCGACCGCGACCGCGCTCGCCCATCCGATCGAGAAGACCGAGAAGAGAGACCCATGAAGAATCGAACCACCCGTACCGCGGCCGCCCTCGTGATCGCGGGGTCGCTCGCGCTCGCCGGCTGCGCGTCGAGCGAGCCCGCGGGCCCCGCCGACCACTCCGGCATGGACCACTCCCCGAGTGACGCCCCGGCCGCCGGGGCGAACGACGCGGATGCGATGTTCGCGTCGATGATGATCGTGCACCACCAGCAGGCGGTCGAGATGTCCGACATCGTGCTCGCGAAGGACGGCGTCGACCCGCGCGTGGTCGACCTCGCCGAACGCATCACGGCCGCGCAGGGGCCCGAGATCGAGCAGCTCCAGGGCTGGCTCGACGACTGGGGTGTCGACGCGGCCGACGCCGGCGCCATGGACCACGGCGACGGCATGATGAGCGACGACGACCTCGCCGCGCTCGAGGCCGCGACCGGGCCCGAGGCGTCGCGGCTGTTCCTGGAGCAGATGATCGTGCACCACGAGGGCGCGGTCGAGATGGCCGAGGTGCAGCTCGCGGACGGCGAGAACGCCGCTGCCGTGGCGCTCGCGCAGGACATCGTCGACGCCCAGACGGCCGAGATCGCGGAGATGAAGGACATCCTCGCGAGCCTCTGACGCCGAGAGCCCCGCGTCGCCCTCGCGCGGCGCGGGGCTCACCCCTTCTCCCGCCGCCGGACATCGCCGCGAGGGCTATCGCTGATCCGGGCGCGGCGGAGTCCGCTCGGCCCTCCCGACGCGGCGCGCCACACGTCGCAGCGGGTGCGCGAGCCGCTGCCACAGCGTGGGGGCGGGGGTGTCGTCGGGAGCGGGCGGCGGAGCCACCGCGAACTGCACGAACTCCTCGGCGCCGTGGTGCACCACGCGGTACAGGGCCGTGCCGATCAGCACGCCCAGCGCGATCGACATGACCGACACGAGGGCGGCGGCGAAGTCGGCCAGGCCGTTGTCGGTCGCGAACGCCTCGGTCAGTCCGACCAGTCCGGCCGCCCCCGGCACGAGCAGCCAGAACGCCGGCAGGAACGTCAGCTGCGAGGGCGCCCCGTGCCGCAGCCCCGCGATCCAGAACACCACCGGGGTCACCGCGAGCGCGCCGACGAAGCCGCCCACGGCCGGATCGATGAACTCGGTGCCCGCCCACTGGCCCACGTAGGCGACCACGAGCGCGAGCAGCACCCATCCGAAGGTCGACGGCGGCGCCGAGAAATGGAGGTAGTTGCCCAGCGCGAACACGAGGATCCCCAGCAGCGGCACCCACCACGGCAGGAACGAGGAGGCGTCGAGCGGCTCGTACGAGTCGGACGACACCCCCACCACGGCACCCGCGGCGAGGATGCCGAACGCCAGCAGTGCGAGCTGCACGAACCCGTAGACCAGCCGCGACGCCCCGGAGATCATCTGGCCGGCGGCGAGCTCGACCGTCGCGGTGGTCAGCACCCCGCCCGGAAGGAACGTGACCAGCGGGGCGATCAGCACGCGGATCGGGTCGCCGACCTCCACGGCCTCCGCGAGCAGGAACACCGCGGTCGCGCACACGAACGCCGCCGCGATCGGCATGATGAGCTGCAGCGTGGGCGAGCGCACGAGCTTGAGCAGCCCGATCCCGAAACCGAGCACGAACGCGACGGTCGCGCCCTGCCAGGTGGGGGCGAGCAGCAGGGCGAGCCCGGTGGTGAGGATCGCGTGCCCGAGCGTGCGCGTGAACCAGCCGAGACGCGGTCGCATCGCGCCGATCTCGTTGAGCCGCCGGATGCCGTCGCGCGGCGCGACCGCGCCGGTGCGGGCCTGCGCGATCAGCTCGTACAGTGCCGCGATCTGGTCGAAGCGGAACGACGCGTTGGTCGCGGAACGGATGGCGACGCGCTCCTCCTCCTCGTCGCCCGTCTCCACGATGATGATCGTCGGCAGCACCACGAAGTCGGTGTCGTCGCCGCCGGACGCGCGCGCCACCTCGGCGATCGTGTCGCGGATGCGGTCGACCGACTCCGCCGAGGCGTTCATCCCCTGCGCCAGCCCGAGCAGGAACTGGCGCAGCGCCGACCGGTCGACGACGTCGGTCATGTCACCCCACCGCGGTCATGTCACGCGAACAGGAACGACAGGGCGACGCCGACCACGATCGCGGTGCCGACGTAGACCAGGTTCGGCAGCTGGAACGAGTGGTCGACCACGAACTTGCCCATCTTGGTCGTGCCGGTCTGGTCGAACGCGACCGTGGCGACCTGACTGCCGTTGGCGGGCAGCGTGTAGATGCCCATGGTCGCCGGCCACAGGCCCACCAGCAGCGGGGCGGGCAGCCCGATCGTGATGCCGATCGGCACGATCGCGTTCGTCGCGCTCGACTGGCTCGTGGTGAGCATCGCGACCGCGAACAGCGCCAGCGCGAACAGCAGCGCGCCCAGGAACGCCGACGACCCCGACACCACGGAGCCGAGTCCGTCGACGATGAGCGTCTGGTTCGCGGCGACGAAGGTGTTCGCCAGCCACGCGATGCCGAACAGGGCGATGGCGCCGACGATGCCGGCGGGGAACGTGGGCTGCTTGGGCACGTCGGCCGCCTTCACCTTGCAGAACACGAAGATGAGGGCGGCGATGATGCCCATGGTGACCTCGATGATGACGGTCACGCTCAGACGCACGGGGTCGCCACCGTCATCGGTGCCGATCACCGGTCGCAGATTCTCGAACAGGCCGAAGAACACGATCACCGCGACGCCCGCGAGGAACAGCGATGCGGAGAGCACCGCGGTCTTCGGCAGCGTCTTCTCGTGCGCGTCGACGACCGGCGGCTTGATCTGCCCGTCCGCCAGGCGCTTCTGGTACTCCGGGTCGTCCTCCAGGTCCTTGCCGTGGCGCATCATCACGAGCGCCGCGACGAGGAGTCCCGCGATGGAGGCCGGCCACATGATGAGCAGCAGCCCGCCGAGGTCCACGCCCTGCGGCGCGAGCAGCACCACCATCGAGGCGGTCGCAGCCGACACGGGGGAGCACAGGATGCCGACCTGCGAGGCCACGGCCGAGACCGCCAGCGCCCGCTCCGGACGGATCTTCTGCTGGTACGACACGTCGTAGATCACCGGCAGCAGCGGATAGAAGATGTTGCCCGTTCCCGCGCCGACCGTGAACAGGAACGACATCGCGGGGGCGAGGAACACCACCGACTTGGGGCGTTTGCGGATGACCTTCGCCGCGACGGACACCATCCAGTCGATGCCTCCGGCGGCCTGCATGGTCGAGGCGGCCGTGATCACGGTGATGACGATGAACACCGCGTCGACGGGGGCGTTGCCCGGCGCCTCGCCGAAGACGAACACCAGCACGGCGACGCCGACGAGGCCCCACACGCCCAGGCCGATCCCGCTGGTGCGGGTGCCCATGAAGATCGCCAGGACGACGACGATCAGCTGGGCGATGAGGAGGAAGACGTTGTCGTTCATGACGATGCCCCGATCATCAGGATGGCCCGGTCAGGAGGAGGGTCCGGTGGCGATGGGCCCGGTACCGGTGAGCACCTGCACGGGCAGCTCGGTCTCGACGATCCGCCCGTCCACCGCTTCCACCCGCAGGGCGAGGGGGTCGTCGACCGGGCTGATCGCCGTCACGAACTCGGAGTTCTCGAAGTGCAGCGACTGGAGGTTGCCCACCGCGTAGCCGGTCGACAGCTCCCCGCTGAGCAGGGAGGCGTGGAACAGCGGCCGGCGCTGGTCCTCGGCGTCGTAGTGCGGGCAGAAGCTGCCGTGCAGGAAGCCCAGGCCCTCCGGCAGCACCTGCAGTGTGGGGCCGTAGCTGTCGGTCGTGCCGCCCTCGAACCAGCAGATCCCGCCCGCGCTGCCGCCGGTGAACACCACGTTCGACGCGGGGTCCTCCCACATCTCGCGCATGATCTCGTCGAGTCCCTGCCGCTTCCACACGTCGAGCATGTTGGCGGTGTTGCCGCCGCCCACGTGGATCACGTCGAAGCCCTTCACGAACCCGGCGAGGTCGTCGACCGCACGGTGGAACAGCGGCAGGTGGTGCGGCGCGCACCGGTCGGAGTCGTACGTGGAGTAGAAGCTCACGATGTAGGCGGTGTCGTCGCCCGTCGCGGTGCCGACGAACAGCACCCGCGGTCTGTCCTTGCCGGTGAGTCTCAGGATGTAGTCGTGCGTCGGATCGTTCCGGCGCTCCATCATGGCCTTCCCGGCTCCGGTTGCGACAACATGTGACATCGGTGACCCCCCGGTTCGACGGCTGCTCTCAGGCGTCAACATAGTGGTGCGCGACCCGGCGCGTCCAGCACTCCTCACCCGCTCGACGTGAGGGACGGTGCGGCCGTCGGCGCACGCCATAGTGGGAGGGGACGTGTCGACGACGGCGGGAGGGCCCACGGTGGCATCGAGCGAGTTCGCGGTGTGCGCGATGTCCGAGCGCCCGGCGCTGTGGACGCTGGTCTGGCATCCCGAGACCGAACGGTGGGAGGCGCGCGACGCCGCGGTCGCGCTCGACCGGCCGTTCGCGCTCGCCGCACACCCGTCCGGCTCCCTGTACGCCGCGGGCCTCACCCCCGAGGGCGCAGTGCATCGGCTCACGCGCGGGCCCGGCGACGGCGCGGCCGACTGGGTCGTGCGGCAGAGCCTCGCCCTGCCGGGGGTGGAGCTGCCGTGCCGGGTGCGGTTCGACGCGGCTTCGCGGCGCCTGCTGATCCCCGGGTACGGGAACGGGGCGCTCGGGGTGGTCGACCTCGACCGGGACGGCGGCTTCGCCGGGCCCGCCCGAGTGGCCGCGTTCACCGGCGGTGGGCCCGACCCCGAACGACAGGACGGCCCGCACGCCCACGACGCCCTCGCGCTCGCCGCCGGCATCGGCGTGACCGACCTCGGCGCGGACGTGCTGCGCATCCTCGACCCGACGACCCTCGCCGAGCGGGCGCCGCTGGAGCTCCCCGCGGGCACGGGACCCCGGCACGTGGCCGACCTCGGCGGCGGACGGGTCGCGCTCTCGGGCGAGCTGGGCTCGACGCTCGTGCTGGCCTCGGTCACCGAGCGCCGCGTGCTCGACGTGCTGCCTGCGACCGCGCACGGCTCCGGCGGGTCGAACGCGCCCAGCACGGTGGTGCACGATCCCGTGCGCGGCCTGGTGCACGTCGCGAACCGCGGCGCCGACACGATCCTGACCGCCCGGATCGACGGCGACCGCCTGGTGCGCGTGTCCGAGGTGCCCGGCGGCGGCTCCCGGCCGGAACATCTCGTGCTCACCGGCCGGCACCTGCTGGCGGTGCACTCCGCCGACGGCGTGGTCGTGGCGCTGCGCCTGCGCGACGGGGTGCCCACGGCCGAGGTCGCCGCGGAGACCCGGGTGCCCGGCGCGATCTGGATCGAGCCGCTGCCGCCGCGGAGCTGAGTCGCGGTTGCGGTCAGCGCTCGGGCAGCTCGGGGCGCCAGCGGTTCCGGTGGCTCAGGCGGTTCCGCGCGGCGGGGTCAGGCGTTGAGGCGGGCGGCGCCGACCTGCGCCTCGAGCAGCGGCAGGGTGCGGCTGCCCGCGGGCGTCAGGCCGAGGGCGCGCGCGAGTTCGAGTGCGAGCGCCGCGTGCCCGGCCGCGTTCGGGTGGAACGGGTCGCCCATCAGGCCCCACGGCACCCCGCCGTTCCCCAGCTCGGCGTAGCGGGCGTACTGGTCGACCAGGAGCACGTCCTCCGCCGCGGCGACGCGCCGCACGGCCTCGGCGAACTCGGCGATCCGCGACCGCTCCGGGGCGTTGAGGCCGTCCACCGCGGGCGGCGTCTGCAGCACCACGACTGCGTCGAGGTCGCGCGCACGCCGCACGAACTCCCGCAGCGACTCCGCATACTCGGCGGCCGAGAGCACGGGGCGCTCGCCGCCGGTCGACACATCGTTCGTGCCGATCATGAGGGTCACCACGTCGGGGTTCCAGGAGGCGACGCGGCGGTCCCAGTCGTCGAGGATGTCGGCGATGCGGTTGCCGCTGATCGCCGAGTTGATCACGATGTCGCGCACGCGGGCGAGCTCGCCGCGGATGAGCTCGTGCAGGTGCTCGGGGTAGCTGCGTCCGCCCTGCGTGTGCACCAGCCCGTGGGTGATCGAGTCGCCCGTGATCAGCCAGTTCAGCGGCGCCGGATCGGCCAGCGCGGCGGTGAGGCGCTGGAGGTCGGCGGTGGCGGAAGCGGGGGCGGGGGATTCGGCGTTCGGCACGGCTCCGAGCCTATCGGCCGACCACGGCGACCACGGATGCGGGAGACTGGACGGATGACCTCGTCTGCGCTCGACCGTCTCCTCGCCCGCATCGCCGACTCCGGTCTGCTCGACGACCCCGTCGCGGAGAACGGCCTGGTGTACGGCCGCGCCGGGATCGACGCGGCGGGCGCCACGGTCTCGGTGAACGTCGATCCGGAGCTCGACGAGCACGACGAGGTCGACGATGACGCGCTGGTCGCCACGCTGGAGCGCGTGCTGTCGGTGAACGAGTCGCGGTGGCGGGCGATCGTCGACGAGGTCGCGTCGGACATCGACGACGCGGTGGACGACGAGCCCGTGGTCGAGCAGATCGATCTGCGCGACGACCTGGAGGCCACGTCGGTCGTGGTGTTCGCCGATGCCGTGCTGCTCGCGTTCGTCGCTCCGAAGCAGTTCCCGGAGTCGCGCATCCTGGTGCAGCTCGACGAGGAGTTGGAGGTCGACGGCGTCGAGGTGCGTGCGCTCGACGGCTCCGAGACGGTGGAGTTCGACACCCTCGACGACCTCCTCGACGAGATCAGCCGCTCCGACGAGGACTGAGCGCCCCCGTCATTCCGCGTCGAGCACCTCACGGAGCGTGGCGGCGAACGCCTCGGGCTGGCCCGCATAGCCGGACTCCCCGGCCAGGAAGCCGCCGTGGTGGCTGGGGAAGACGGTCGCCTGCTGGCCCAGCCGTTCGGCCAGCGCGAGCGCGGTCCGTCCGGTGTACCCCGTCAGCGACTCCTCGCCCACCGCCACCACGATCCGCGTCGGTGCCGCCTGTAGCGCCGCGATGTCTGGCGTGTAGTCGACGACCGCCCACGACCGCTCCGACAGCAGCGGATCGTCGCGGGATCCGTCGTCGTCGGCGGGCATCCCGAACGCGGCGGGGTCGGGCAGCGGCTGCGCGAGGAACTCCTCGGTGAACTCGCCCTCCCACGAGGTCATCGCCAGGAAGCCTGCCATGCCGGCGCCCCAGCCGCAGTCCTGATACGCGCGGGTGTAGGCGGCCCTGGCGCGGCGGGCGGCCTCGGCGTCGGGCAGCACCGCATCGATCGGCGGCTCGTGCGCGACCAGGGTGGCCACGTCGTGCGGGTGGGCGGTGACCAGGGCGAGCGCCGTCACCGCGCCGCCGCTGCTCGCGAACAGGTCGACCGGTCCGGCGCCGAGCGCCTCGATCAGCGCGTGCACGTCTTCCGCCTGCGTCTCCGGCTCGTTGGTGACGCCCCCGTCGTGCCGCACGCTGCGCCCCAGGCCGCGCGGGTCGTACGTGATGACGGTGCGGTCGGGGAAGAGCGCCACCTGGGCCTGGAACCCGCTGGCGTCCATCGGCTGGCCGATCATGACCAGCGGACGCCGCCCGTCGGCCGTGGGCAACGGGCCGTGCACGTCGTACACGAGATCCACGTCGGGCAGTTCCAGGGTGTGCTGCGTCATGTCGATCTCCTTCGCGCGTCCCCGTGGATCGTACGTGCCGTCACGGACGTTCCACCAGGGGCGGTCACAGCCACTTCTTGTACTTGAACACCCCGTACAGGCCCACCGCGAACGCCGCCATCGCCCCGATCGCCATCGGGTACCCGAACGCCCAGTGCAGCTCGGGCATCACGTCGAAGTTCATGCCGTACACCGTGCCGACGAGCGTGGGGGCGAAGATGATCGCGGCCCAGGAGGAGATCTTCTTGATCTCGTCGTTCTGCGCCAGGCCCGCCTCGGTCTGCCGCCGCGCGACCAGCGCCGAGTGCACCGTGAGGGCGTTCTCCAGGATCGCGCGGAACGAGTCCACCCGCTCGTTGACGCGGATCGTGTGGTCGAGCACGTCGCGCAGCGACCGCTGCAGCTCCTCGTCGATGCGGTACTTCTCCGACCCTCGGCGGAGCCACTCCAGCATCCCGCTGAGGGGGTGCACGGCGCGCTGGAAGTTGATCACCTCGCGGGACAGCTCGTAGATGCGGCGGGACAGTGCGCTGTCGTCCGCGCCGTCGCCGAACAGCTGGTCCTCGATCTCGTCGATGTCGTTGAGCAGACCGGCGACGATCGGCTCGTAGCCGTCGACCACCTCGTCGAGGATCGCGTACAGCACGGCCTCCGGTCCCATCGCCAGCAGCTCCGGGTTCGCCTCCATGCGGGAGCGCACGGCGGCGAGGTTGGGCGACTCGGCGTGCCGGATGGTCACCACGAAGTCGGGCCCGACGAACAGGTGCAGCTCGCCGAACTCGATCGACTCCTCCTTGTCGCGGTAGCGGGCCGGGCGCAGCACCGCGAACAGGGTGTCGCCGTAGCGCTCCACCTTCGAGCGCTGATGCCCGGAGAGCGCGTCCTCCACGGCGAGGGGATGCAGGTCGAACTCGCGCGCGACGGACTCGACCTCCGCCGGGCTGGGGCGGTAGAGGCCGATCCAGGCGATGCCGCCCGCCGCGTCGAGCATGCGGTAGGTCTCGTCCAGGTTCCTCGGGGTCTCCACGCGACGTCCGTGGACGTACACGCCGTTGTCGATGAGCGCCATGATGCGGCTCCGTTCTCGCGAGCGCACGGCAGCGGAGGCTCCGTGCGCGGATTCGTCAGGGGGCGGGAGACGCCGCCGACGGCTGCGGAACAGGACGTGCGGACGCGGACCGGGAGGTCAACGCGAGAGCGCAGGGAGTCGCGACGCAGCGAGGGCGGCGTCGTTACTATCGTCGGACATCGCCATCACCGCCTTCCGGACTCTCGGGGGTCACACGACCCGACGTGCCAGCATACTCCCGGAACCTGGACGGGGGCGCGGCAGTGGTTCGATCGTCCGGACAGGGAGACACATGAACGAGTTCGCCATCGGAGACATGGTGCAGATCACCGGATCGCCCATGAGCGGCACCGTGGGCACCGTGGTGTCGTTCGATGAGAAGCGCCAGCGCTACCTCGTGCGCATTGACGCCATGACGCAGAACTACTACGCAGCCGGCGATCTGACCGTCTTCGCGCCCTGACCTGGCGACCCGGTCGCGGCGGAGCCCGATCGGGGCCGCTCGCCGCGGCCGACTACGGGACGATCGCGTCGATGTAGCCGCCGTCGACCCGCACCGCCGCGCCGGTCGTGGCCGACGCGAGCGGCGAGGCGAGATAGGCGACCATGTTCGCGATCTCCTCCGGCTCGATCAGCCGCTGCAGCAGCGACTGCGGGCGGTGCAGGCGCATGAACTCGCGCTGCGCCTCGTCCCACGGCAGGTCCGGGTCGACGAGGGAGTACACGAAGTCCTCCACGCCGCCCGTGTGGGTGGGCCCCGCGAGCACCGAGTTCACCGTGACGCCGGTGCCCGCCGCCTCCTTCGCGAAGCCGCGCGACACCGCCAGCAGCGCCGTCTTCGACATGCCGTAGTGGATCATCTCCGCGGGGATCACGACGGCGGAGTCGCTGGCGATGTCGAGCACCCGCCCCCAGCCGCGCTGCATCATGCCCGGCAGCGTCGCCCGGATGAGCCGCACGGCGGCGAGCACGTTCACCTCGAAGTAGCGGCGCCATTCGTCGTCGGAGATGTCGAGTGCCGGGGTCGCGCCGAAGATCCCGAGGTTGTTCACCAGCACGTCCACGTCGCCCGTGGTGTCGAGCACCGCCGCGGCGCCGTCGTCGGTGGTGACATCGCCCGGCGCGGGCACCAGGCTCCGCTCGGGATTCTCCTCCCGCAGCTCGGCGACCACCGCCGCGACCGTGTCGGCGCTGCGGCCGTTGACGGCGACGCGGGCTCCGGCATCGGCGAGGGCCGTGGCGATGGCGCGGCCGATGCCCTGGGTGGAGCCCGTGACGAGGGCGGTCTTTCCGGTCAGGTCGATGCGCATGATGCTCCTCCGTGTCGGTGCTGCCGTGTGCAACACCGCCGCGCCTCCATCCATGCCCGCGTACCTCCTGCCGCGGGCATAGGCCGTGGTGCCGGGTGCCGGGCGTGAGCCGTGTGCCGGGATCGAAAAGGTGCCGGGGGCGGGCTCCGCGGGGACGGTTTCGATCCCGCGTCGAGCGGGTGTGTCCGCCGCGGTGGTGCCAGGGTCGAAAAGGTGCGTGTGCGGTGCCCTGAAGGCGCGATTCTGACCCCGCATCGAGCGGGTGGGGCGCCGGCTAGAGGTGCACGACCTCGCCGTCGCGGGCGGCGGAGGCCTGCGCGGCCTTCACGATCTCGACCGTGCGGATGCCCACCCCGGCGTCGGGCTGCGGCTGACGGCCGTCGCGCACGGCACGCACGAACTCCTCCAGCAGCAGCGCGTCGAGGTCGGCGCCGACCGGGCTCCAGGTCTCGCCGTGCGCGTCGTGCCCGGCGACGCCCTTCGCGAACGGGCTCACGGTGACGGTGCCGCGCTCGGCGACGACCTGCAGCGTGAGGCCGCCCCACGTGGCCGAGCTCATCGGCCAGCTCCAGGAGCAGTCGATCGTGGCGACCACGCCGCCCGGGTACTGGATCGTGACGAGCCCGCCCGTCTCCACCGACAGCTCGCGCTGCGCGTGCAGCACCCGGTTCGACACGGCGCGCACGGACGCCGCTCGCTCGCCGAGCAGCTCGCCGAGCAGGTCGGCGCAGTGGACGACGTGGTCGACCAGCGCGCCGCCGCCCGCGAGCTCGGGGTCGGTGAACCAGGCCCTGTCCTGCGGGAGCTTGCCGTTGTTGATGCCGGTCACGCCGAGGATGCGCCCGAGTCGTCCGCTGCGCAGTTCGGCGATCGCGTCGCGCACCGCGGGGGAGAACCGCACGGGATAGGCGACCATGAGCAGCACACCCGCGGTCTCGCACGCGTCGCGCATGGCGATCGCATCCTCGACCGTGGTGGCCAGCGGCTTCTCGCACAGCACGTGCACGCCCGCCGCCGCAGCACGCTCGACGAGGGCGCGGTGCCGGGAGTTCTCGGCCGCGATCACGACGGCGTCCGGCTTCCACGCGAAGGCCTCGTCGTACGTGTCGACGTAGGCTACGCCCAACTCGGCGGCGAGTTCGGCGCCGCGGGGAGCGTGGTCGGGCGCGGCCGCGCCGTCGGGGTCGGTCGCGATGAGCTCGACGCCGGGCATCTCCTTCAGCGCGTGCACATAGCTGAGGGCGTGCGTGTGCGCGAACGACAGGACGGCGATGCGCAGCGGGGCGGGGGCGGTCATCGGGTGGCCTCCTCGGTGGCGGGCGCGGCGGGATCGGGAGCGGTGGAGTCGGCCGCGGCACCCTCCCCGGGGAGGGCGACCGCGGAGCCCGAGGCGATGGAGGCGTAGCCGGCTTCGGCGACCGCGACCGCGGCGATCCCGTCGGCGGGGGCGACGCGCGCCGCACGGCCCTCGCGGATCGCGGCCACGAAGTCGGCGATCTCGGCGTAGTACGGGCTCTCCTCGGGCGACATCGGCGGCAGGTAGTCGGCGTCGCCCTCGGGCACCACGGCGTCGGTGCGGAGGGTGTGGTCCTCGGCGCTGTCGTACCGCAGACGGCCCGCCGATCCCGCGACCTCGACGCTCGTGCGGAACGGCATGCCGGGCTGCACCCAGCTCGCGTGCAGGTGACTGAGCACCCCGTTGCGGTGGGTGAGCACGACGTGCGCGGTCACGGGCGCGGGCACGCGGTCGTCCACCGTCGGCGGGTTCTGCACGGCGTAGACGCTGGCGACCGGTCCGGCGAACCACAGCGCCTGGTCGATGTCGTGGATCATGAGGTCGCGGATCACACCGCCGCCCGCCCGCTCGGAGAAGAACCACCCGGTCTGCGGCGCGGAGCCCGCACGGCTGAACCGCTGCACCGCGAGCTCGCCCACGTGCCCGGCCTCGATGCCCGCCTTGATCTGCGCGTACTCGCCCATGTACCGCACGACGTGCGCGGGGAACAGTCGGACACCGGCGCGAGCGGCGGCAGCGGTCACCTCTGCGGCGGCCTCGGCGGTCGCGGCGAGCGGCTTCTCGCAGATCACGTCGCGACCGCGGGCGATGGCGCGCAGCGCGAAGTCGGCGTGCGTGCTGCTGGGCGTGACGATGTCGACCAGGTCGACCAGTTCGATCAGCGCGTCGACGTCGGCGACCAGCTCGAAGCCGTACTCCGCGGCGATCTCCTCGGCACCGTCGAGCGAGGTCACGTAACCCCGCACGCCCAACGCCCGCCACGCGTCGGCGTGCACGCGGGAGATGCCGCCCGCGCCGATGAGTCCGACTGTCAACGTGCTCACTGCTTCTCCTCGGTGTCGTCGCCGGTGACCGGCTCGTGCGGCAGGGGGGTGATGGGCGGGGCGGGCATGTCGTCGATGCCGGAGATCTCGGCGGGGTGCCGCTGGAACGCGTGCACGACCGCACCGTGCGCGGCGGCTTCCGCGCCCAGTCGCGCCTCGGCGACCGGCACCTGGAACGGCAGCCCGAGGTGCCCGGGGAGTGCGGCCCGCAGCGGGTCGAGCAGCTGCTCGTGCGCCGCCGAGAGTCCGCCGCCGATGACGACCATGGCGGGATCGACCGTGAGGATCAGCGTGGCGATGCCGTGCGCGAGCTCGTCGATGAACGCGTCGAGCTCCTCGCGTGCCCCGGGGTCGCCCTCCCGCGCGAGGGCGAACACCTCCGCGGCGGTGGGGGCCGTGCGCCAGGGGATCTGCCCGGTCTCGCTGTTGAGTCCGCGGAAGGCCAGGCGTCCGATGTCGCCCGCCGCGTTGTGGATGCCGCGGCGGGGGCGTCCGCCGAGGATGAGGCCCATCGCGATGCGGTTGCCGACCGACAGGTAGATCACGTCGTCGACGAGTTGCGCGACCCCGAGGTGGTGTTCCGCGACCGCGGCGAGACGCACGCCGTTGTCGACGGCGACCGGGCACCCGAACGCGTGCCGCAGCTGCGATCCGATGTCGATGCCCGACCACTCGGGGATGACGACCGAGGTGGTCACGCGGCCGGCGTCGTCGACGAGCCCGGGGAGGGAGACGCCGACGGCGCGCACCTGCGACGCGGGGATGCCGGTGTCGGCGAGGGTGCCGCGGATGTGGGAGATGACGGCGGCGAGCTTGGCGGCCCCGTCGGTCTGCGCCGAGACGCCGGGGTAGCTGCGCTGGGCGACGACCGCTCCGGCCAGGTCGGACAGCACGACTCGCACGCTCGCGACGCCGATGTCGACGCCCACGACGGTGCCGGCGGCGGCGTGGAACGCGTACCGGCGGGCGGGTCGTCCGGCCCCTCCGCCGTTCTGCGCGGGCGCGTCGACCAGCAGCCCGGAGTCGCTGAGCACGGTCACGGCGTTCTCGACCGAGGTGCGGGAGACCTCCAGCGAGCGGGACAGATCGCTCACGGTCGCCGGTCCCGTGTCGCGCAGCTGGAGGGCGCAGCGCGCCACGATCGACAGCGGACTCGTCACGCCCATGTGCGGTGCCTCCTTCGTCCCCGTCGTTGGTGCGATCAAATTAGCACACCCGGTTCTCACATCGTGTTTTGTCGTTGACGATCGAGAAACACGCTGGAAACAAGCGTCTGAGAACTTGTACTTGACGAATTATCCCAGCCCAATGTCATAATGAACCGTACTCAGCACGGTTTACGCAAAGGAGCACCATGCGCGTCAGCAAGATCACCGGCGTCGTCGCGGGAGTCGCGGCCGCCACCCTGTTGGCCGGATGTTCGGCCGGCGGAGGCACCACCGCAGAGGGCGAGCAGGACATCACGGTCTGGCTCTACCCGGTCATCGCCGACGAGGCGGTGCACAAGGACTTCTGGGACTCGACCATCGAGGCGTTCGAGAAGGAGAACGAGAACGTCAACGTCTCCTACGAGATCTTCCCGTGGGCCAATCGCGACGAGGCCCTCCAGACCGCGATCGCGGCCGGCAAGGGTCCCGACGTCGTCTACCTCATCCCCGACCAGCTCGCCGCCTACCAGAAGTCGATCGCCCCGCTGAACGACCTGCTCAGCACGGAGCGTCAGGACGACCTGCTGCCCAACGTCAAGGAGTCCGTCACCATCGGCGGCGACATCCTCGGCGCCCCCATCCTCACCAGCGCCCAGCCGCTCATCTGCAACGCCGCCGCGTTCGAGGCCGCCGGCGTGACCGAGTACCCCGAGACCTGGGACGACGTCGCCGAGATGGCACCCGCGTTCGTGGAGAAGGGCATGTACGCCCTGAACTACCCGGCGTCCGCCGAGAACACCCTCAACCTCACCTACTACCCGCTGCTGTGGCAGGCGGGCGGCGAGGTCTACACCGAGGACGGCGAGGTCGGCTTCGACAGCAAGGCCGGCGAGAAGGCGCTCACCTTCCTCACCGACCTGGCAGAGGAGGGCGCGCTCGACCCCGAGGCGCTCACCACCAACGTGCCGCTCGAGCAGACCGCGATCGCCCAGGGCAAGGTCGCCTGCACCTGGAACAACGCGGTCACCGAGGTCGCGCCGTTCTGGGGCGAGGAGAACGTGAAGGTGCTCGCGCCGCTCAGCGACAAGGAGTCCGTCGCGTACGGCACCGTCGGTTCGCTCTCGGTGCTCAAGGGCTCGAAGGCGAAGGACGCCGCCGCCGCGTTCGCCGAGTACGCCACCGGCGCCGACGTGGTCGAGCCGTACCTGACCGCCGCCGGCTACTTCTCCGCGCTCAGCACGACCGAGCCGCTGTACGCCGACGACCCGCTGCTCGGCGAGGTCGAGAAGTACGTGCCCGACACCACCGTCGGTCAGCTCGACGCCAGCTCCCGCGCCCTGATGGGCGTGCTGTCGCCCGAGATCCAGGCCGCCCTGCTCGGCCAGAAGTCGCCCGCCGACGCCCTGAAGGACGCCGCGGCCGCCGCAGCCCCGCTGCTGCAGAAGTGAGGCGACGGGGGCGTGCGGACACCCGCCGCACGCCCCCTCCTCTCCGCCCCCGACGTGAGGAAACGACAATGACGACGGCCACCACGGCGCCCAAGCCCGCAGGGCGCGTCGCCCGGGTGCTCGCCCGGCGGGAAGCGCGCATCGCCTTCCTGTTCGTGCTCCCCGCCTTCCTGCTGTTCATCGCCTTCCGCTTCGGCCCGAGCATCGCGGGCGTGGCGCTGAGCTTCTTCGACTACGACATCTCCGGCGAGATCGCGTGGCGCGGACTCGACCACTTCCAGCGCCTGGTCGCCGATCCGCTGTTCTGGCGGGCGCTCGGGACCACCGTCATCTACACGGTGCTGGCGGTGCCGATCGCGCTCGTGCTGTCGACCGTGATGGCCCTCGGCGTGCGGCGGGCCTTCCGCGGCGCCCGCTTCTTCCGGTCGATCTTCTTCCTGCCCGTCATCACCTCGCTGGTGCTCGCCGGCTCGATCTTCGTGTGGATCTTCTCCGCGAACGGCCCCTGGTCGGCCCTGATGGCCCCCCTCGGGCTGGGCGGCTCGTGGCTCGGCAGCACCGTGCTCGTGATCCCGGCGATCGTCGTGGTGGGCGTGTGGTCGCGGTTCGGCTACGGGATGATGATCCTCATCGCGGCGCTGCAGGACGTGCCGCGCGAGCTGGAGGAGGCCGCGCTGGTCGACGGCGCGAACGCCTGGCAGCGGTTCCGATGGATCATCCTCCCGCACCTGCGCCCCACGTTCTTCTTCCTCGCGGTGATCGAGACCACCGCGGCCTTCCAGGTGTTCGACGTGATCTACGTGATGACCCAGGGTGGTCCGGCGAACGCCAGCTACTCGCTCGTCTACCTGCTGTACGACCAGGGCTTCCGCTACTTCGACTACGGCTACGCGGCCGCCGTCGGCGTCGCCCTGTTCGTCATGACCCTCGTGGTCGCCCTCATCCAGCGCCTCGTGATCGGAAAGCAGAAATGACCGCTCTCCTGCAGCCCCCGACGCAGACCGCCGCGCCGACCCCGCAGCCCGCGCCCCGCAAGCGCCGCTCGTTCCGCGCGCTGGAGCCCACCGGCTGGGGCGTGGTCGTGCGGTGGATCTGGCTGAGCCTCGCGGGCATCCTCAGCTTCTTCCCGTTCTATGCGATGGTCGTGCTGAGCCTGAAGCCCGGCATGGTCGTCGAGCTGCCCGGCTCGCTGCTGCCCTGGACGGACATCTCGTTCGACTCCTACGCGCAGGTGCTCGGCGGTCAGAACATCCTCGGCTGGCTGTTCAACACGCTCGTCTACTCGCTCGTGTCGGTCGTGGCCGTGCTGTTCCTCTCCGCGCTCGCCGGCTACGCCTTCGCCAAGAAGCGCTTCCGCGGCAAGGAGGTCATGTTCTGGTCGTTCCTGGCGATGGTCATGGTGCCGTTCCACGTGACGCTGATCCCGACGTTCATCCTGATGGCGAACCTCGGCGGCATCGACACCTACTGGGGCCTGATCCTGCCGACGCTCGCGAACGCGCAGGCCGTGTTCCTGATGCGGCAGTTCATCCAGGGGCTGCCCGACGAGCTGTTCGAGGCGGCACGGATCGACGGTGCGGGGGAGTTCCGCATCTTCCTGCAGATCGTGCTGCCGCTGTGCAAGCCGATCCTCGCCACCCTCGGCATCTTCGTGTTCCTGTGGCACTGGAACGACTTCCTGTGGCCGCTCATCATCGCCAAGTCGAACTCGATGTTCACCCTCACCGTGGGCATCTCGTCGCTGCAGCAGCAGAACGTGCCGCTCAGCACCATGCTCGCCGGCTCCGTCGTGGCGCTGCTGCCCATCTTCCTCGCGTACCTGATCGCCCAGCGGTACGTGCAGGAGGGCGTGACCGGCACCGGGATCAAGGGCTGAGAAGAAGGGAAAGCACCACATGACTCAGCACAGCTTCGCCTCCGAGGCCGAGCTCGAAGAGGCCCTGGCCACGCCGAGCGACGCGCTCGTGGCCGACCTGGCACGCGGATCGGGCGACCTCGTGATCCTCGGCGCCGGCGGCAAGATGGGCCCGACGCTCGCGATGCTCGCGCGCCGCGGGATGGACGCGGCCGGCCGGAAGGACGACGCCGTGTACGCGGTCTCGCGCTTCGGCGACGCCGCGATCCGCGAGCGCCTGGAGGCCGCGGGCGTGACCGTCGTGCCGTTCGACCTGATCGAGAACGACGACTTCTCCGCCCTTCCCGACGCCCCCCACGTGGTGTTCATGGTCGGCGCGAAGTTCGGTGCGGCGACCAACGCGTCGTGGGCGTGGGAGGTCAACGCCGCCCTGCCCGACCGGGTGGCCCGCCGCTACCGCGACAGCGCGATCGCCGTGCTGTCCACCGGCAACGTGTACCCGTTCGTGCCCGCGTCGTCGGGCGGCGCGTCGGAGGACGTGACCCCGGCGCCGATCGGCGAGTACGCCCAGTCGTGCCTCGGCCGGGAGCGGGTGTTCGAGTTCGGTGCGCAGGAGCGCGGCACGAAGGTCGCCATCATCCGCCTGAACTACGCGGTCGACCTGCGCTACGGGGTGCTGGCCGACATCGGCACGGCCGTGCACGCGGGCGAGCCCGTGTCGGTCGCCACCGCCAACGTCAACGTGATCTGGCAGGGCTACGCGAACGAGGTGGTGCTGCGCAGCCTCGTGCACGCGTCGACCGATCCGTTCGTCATCAACCTCACCGGGCCGGAGCTGCTGAGCGTGGAGTCGGTCGCCCGCGGCTTCGGCACCCTGTTCGACCGCGAGGTCTCGATCGTCGAGGAGCCGCAGCCGACCGCGCTGCTCAGCGACGCCCGCCGCTGCATGGCCCTGTTCGGCTACCCGTCCGTGTCGGCCGAGGAGCTGATCCGCATGCAGGCCTCCTGGATCGACGCGGGCCTGCCGATGATCGCCAAGCCCACCAAGTGGGCCGTGCGGGACGGGAAGTTCTGATGCCGTCGTCGTCCGCGGACACCGCGACCGTGCCGGTGCTGCGACCCGAGGCCGCGGCCACGCTCGCGCGCGGTGCCGTGATCCCCGCGCACCCGCTCGCCCTGACGGCCGACCGCACGCTTGACGAACGCCGCCAGCGCGCCCTCACGCGCTACTACCTCGACGCGGGCGCCGGTGGTGTCGCGGTGGGGGTGCACACGACCCAGTTCGAGATCCGCGACCCGGAGCACGCCCTGTTCGAGCCCGTGCTCGCGCTCGCCGCGGAGGAGCTCGACGCCCGCGCGGGTGCCGAGGTCGTGCGCATCGCCGGTGTGGCGGGTGGCACGGCGCAGGCGGTGGCCGAGGCCGAGCTCGCGCGCGGGCTGGGGTACGACGCCGTGCTGGTGAGTCCCCGCGTCGCGGGCGCCGACGAGCGTGCCCTGCTCGAACGCGCCCGCGCCGTCGGCGAGGTGCTGCCCGTGGTGGGCTTCTACCTGCAGACCGCGATCGGCGGGCCCGTGCTCGGCCGTGACTTCTGGCGCGAGTTCGCGTCGATCCCCTCCGTGGTCGCGGTGAAGGCCGCGCCGTTCGACCGCTACCGCACGCTGGAGCTGGTGCGCGGGGTGGCGGCGTCCGGTCGCGCCGACGACATCGCCCTGTACACCGGAAACGACGACGCGATCGTCGCCGACCTGCTGTCGGAGTTCCACGTGGACTCGCCGTCCGGCCCGCGCACGCTGCGCTTCGTCGGCGGGCTGCTCGGCCAGTGGGCCGTGGGCACGCGGGCGGCCGTCGCGCTGCTGGAGCGGGCGCGGCAGGCGATGGACGGCGACGCCGAGGCGTACCGCGGGCTGGGGCTGCTGGCCTCCGACATGGTCGACGTGAACCAGGCGGTGTTCGACCCGGGCAACGACTTCCACGGCGTGATCGCGGGCGTGCACGAGATGCTGCGCCAGCAGGGCCTGCTCGACGGCACGTGGTGCCTCGACCCGGCCGAGGGGCTCTCGCCAGGGCAGGCGGAGGAGATCGCCCGGGTGCGCCGTGCCTACCCGGCCCTGAACGACGACGCGTTCATCGCCGCGCACCTCGAGGACTGGCTGCGATGAGCGCCGCGGCGCCCGCGGTCGTCGTGGGGGCGGTTCCGGAGGCGCTGTCGGCGGAGTTCTTCGCGCCCGCCGACCTCGAGCGCCTGCACCGTGCCGCGGCCGCCGCGGGCGGGAGGTTCGTGCGGGTCGAGTCGCTCGACGACCTCGACCCCGCCGAGCTGCGCGGGGCACGGGTCGTGATCACGAGCTGGGGTGCCCCGCCGTTCGACCCCGCCCTGCTCGCGCGCCTTCCGGCGCTGGAGCTCGTGGCGCACACGGGCGCGTCCGTCAAGGCGTTCGCGACCGGGGAGCTGTTCGACCGGGGCGTCGCGGTGACCCAGGCGGGCGACGCCATGGCCCGCCCGGTCGCCGAGGTGTCGCTCGCCTTCACGCTCGCGCTGCTGCACCGGCTGCCCGAGCTGTCGCACGGGGTGCGCGCGGGCGGCTGGTACGACGCGGTCGCGGTGGGCACGCAGCACGAGATCCTCGGGGCGCCCATCGCGGTGATCGGCGCGTCGCGGACGGGTCGTGCGTACCTGCCGCTGATCTCGGCGCTGGGCGCGGAGCCACTGCTGGTGGATCCCACGATCGACGCCGCCGCGGCCGCCGCCCTCGGTGCCGAGCTGGTGCCGCTGGACGAGGCGCTTCGTCGCGCCCGCATCGTCGCGGTGCACGCGCCGACGCTGCCCGAGACGCATCACCTCCTCGGTCGGCGGGAGCTCGCGCTGATGCCCGACGGCGCGGGGCTGGTGAACACGGCCCGCTCGTGGCTGGTGGACGAGGCCGCGCTCATCGACGAGGTGCGTGCGGGCCGCCTGAGCGCCGCGGTGGACGTGTTCGACGAGGAGCCGTTCGGCGCCGACAGCCCGTTCCGCACGCTCCCCGGGGTGCTCGTGACGCCGCATCGCGCCGCCGGCACCCACGAGGGGCGGCTGCGGCAGGGCCGGATCGTGGCGGACGAGGTCGCGGCGTTCTTCGAGGGCCGACCGCTCGCCCACACGGTGGATCGCGCCGCGTTGGCGTGGATGGCATGACCGCGGTGATCGCGCGCGGGGACGACCCCGCCGGCTGACGCGGGGTGGATCGTCCGGGCGGGAGCCCGGGGTGCTGGGGTCGGGGGACTCGAGGGAGGACGCGGCTCGGCCGGACGGCCGGACGCCTGACCGCGGCGACGACGCCGCAAGGAGGATGAGCATGACCCAGCAGGAGATGACAGAGACCGCCGCGCTGCGCAGCAGGCGCATGCTGCTCGCCGGGTTCGGTGCCGCCGCGCTCGGCGGTGTCGCGGCGGCGGCCGCCCCGAGCGCCGCGCAGGCCGCCGGCCCCGTGGCGCCGCAGGACTCGTCGGGCTCGAAGACCGTGGCGAACGCCGGCACGGCTGCGGCGCTCGCGGCTCGCAAGGGCAAGGACGGCGACCTGGTGCGCACGAGCGGCTATGCGGCTCCGGGCGACGGCGGCGCCGGCCTGTACCGCTTCGTGAAGAAGGACGGCCCTGCCGCCAACGGCGGCACGGTGCTCGCGGGGCCCAAGGGCGGCGTCTGGGTGCTGGTGCACCAGGGCACGGTGGACTTCCGGGTGTTCGGGATCATGGACGCCTCCGTCCCGGCCGACGACGCGCTGGACGCGCTGGTGGGCGACGCGAGCGTCCGCCGCATCGAGGCGTACTCCGACCTCAACTTCGTGCGCCGGCACCGGTTCACCCGTTCCAACCTGGCGTTCGACTTCCACCACCACCTCATGACCACGCAGGGCATCGAGAACGCCGGCAAGGACGACCCGTTCGCCGCGGTTATGTTCTTCCGCGGCGAGGTGACCGAGGCGGTGCAGGAGGCGCGGCTCGGCGAGAACGTGCCCGACCTCGCCGACGTCTTCCCGGTCGCCGACTCCTCGTTCTTCGCGGTCGGCGAGTGGTACGCGGCCGAGGTGAACGCGCTCTCGGGTCGCTGGGAGCGCGAATTGCAGCGGCTCGTGCAGGTGACCCAGATCGTGGACGGCACGCATATCCGCGTGAACTACAAGAACGGCTGGCCGCTCGGCAAGGACCGCACCATGACGTGGCGGCACGTGAAGCCCGTGCAGGACATCACGGTGTCGAACCTGAAGTTCCTGGGCGGAGGGACCGACGAGTACACCGGCTCGCACCCGCTGGCGTTCGAGTACGCGGTGCGCTGCGACGTCGACCACATCGACGGCACCGCCACGTTCTGGCCGCTCATCCAGCGTCGCTGGAACACGTACTTCAGCACCGAGAGCTGCACGCTGAAGAACCCGACCTCCGTCACGTGGGGTGGCGCGGGCTACCTGACGCAGCAGATCTACTGCCTGTACGGGTACGTCGCCAACTGCCACACCGCGAACGCGCGGCACCTCAACGACTTCACGGCGAGCGCCTACTGCCTGGTGGAGAACTGCCACGGCGACGGCGACGACCAGGGCCCGTTCGTGACGCACGGGCAGTACGAGCACGACCTGACCTACACGGGCAACTCCGGCCTGATGACGTTCGCGAACTCGGGTGCCGCGTGGGGTTCGGCCGCCAAGCGCATCACGGTGCGCAAGCACGTGTGCTCGTGGTTCGTGGCGCGCGTGCGCATCACCGACCTCACGCTGGAGGACGTGCAGGTGATCGGCAAGCCGTCGCTGTCGGGCTCCGGCATGCTGTGGATCAACGCCGACGGCGCGCAGCTGCGCGGGTGCACGGCGTCGGACACCCTGATCATCACGCAGGCGTCGGACAACTCCGCCCGCCCGACCGTGATCGCCGACTCGCACATCACGTTCGTCGCTCCGGGCGACCTCACCAACGCGACGGTCACGACCCCGGTCACCTTCGTCGACACCGTGCTCACGAACGTCGGCGGCGTGAAGATCGGCGGGGCGGGCGCCGTGACGTTCCGCGGCTCGACCCTCACCGCCGCGGAGGACTCCGCGCCCCTCGCGTCGTCGTCCGAGCGGCTGCGGTTCGAGGGCGCGACCCTGCGCAACGTGCGAATCGCGGCGGCCAGGGGCGAGCGGCAGACGCTGGAGTTCGCGGGTGCGGACGTCGCGGCGAAGGGCGGCACGGGGATCGGGCGGACGGGCGCGGGCGAGCTGCACGTGACCCTGAGCGACAGCACCTTCCGCGGCGACGGCGGCACGACCCACGTCTCCCTCACCTCGGGCGCGACGCACTACCGCGCGGTCGGGAACCGGTTCGAGGGCGGCAGCCTCGAGCTGGGGGCCGACGCGTTCGGTGCCGAGTCGACGCTGCTGCACACCGGGAACGTCGAGGCCGGGGTGACTCGCACGGCCTTCCCCGACGCGGGCGACCGCGTGGTCGACACCGCGAATCTGCTGGTGTGAGGGTGTGCCGCGGGAGGGCCGTTCGTCGGCTCTCCCGCGGCCGTCGGGATCGTATCGCTCTGGAATATGGGTAACGCGTTACATTCTGTCGCATAGGGTGGACACCGCTATCTGTTCGCAGGATGCATCGAGGGGGAAAGCTCGGCCCGCATCCGAACCAGAAGAACCCGGTGACGTCCCGAGAGATCCGGGCGGTCTTCCTGACCCTTCGAAATGATGAGATCACTACGTAATTCGATTCACCCTGTCCGCTCTACCCTGCTCGCCTCTCTCGCCGCCGTCGCGGTGATCGGCTCCGGTGCCATCGCGGCACCCTCCTCGGCCTCCGCCGCAGACGCGGCGTCGAACGCCATCGCCTCCGTGATCGAGAGGGGGTCGGAGTGGTCGTACTACCGGTCGACCACGGCGCCCTCGTCGGACTGGCAGACCGGCTCGTCGTCGTGGGACACCGCGAAGGCTCCGTTCGGCGCCGGTTCGCGGGTCGGACGCGTCGCGACGAAGATCCCGTCGTCGACCGACCGCCCGCTGTCGACCTTCTTCACCAAGAGCTTCACGCTCACCTCGGACCTCCCCGAGTGGTCGTGGCTCAACACCTGGGCCGACGACGGCATCGTGGTGTGGATCAACGGCACCGAGGTCGGGCGCAAGAACGCGCCGACGGGCGACATCACGGCGAAGAGCTACGCCACCGCCGCGCCGTCGACCACCTCCGCCCGCTCGAACCCGGTGTCGTTCTCGATCCCGGTGAACCTTCTCCACGAGGGCGAGAACACCATCGCGGTGCAGGTGCTGGCCAACTACCACGCGACCCCCAATGTGAGCTTCGACGCACACCTCGTGCGGGAAGACACCCCGTCGGGTCAGGCCGTGGCTCCCGCACCCGCCCCGGCTCCGGCTCCGGCTCCGGCCCCGGCTCCGGAGGACGACTCCACGCAGGTCGCGCCGCCGGCGAGCGAGCAGGAACCTCCGGCCGAGGAGCCCGCTCCCGCACCCGAGCCGGCCCCCGCACCCGCACCCGCACCCGCGCCCGCGCCGGCGACGGACGGGAGTGGGTCGGCGACGAGCGACCCCGACGCCTGCGGTGCCCAGGCGATGCTGGCCCCGTCGTGCGGCGCCCTGTGGGGCGTGTACGCCACCGAGGGCGGATCGAACCTCGTGACCTCGGTCACCGATCTCGAGGCCAAGGTCGGGCGCAAGTTCGACATGACCATGCGGTACCACGACTTCTCCACCCACGTGCATCAGGGGCAGTTCCCCGACGCGGAGGAGCAGACGCTGGGTCAGGACCGCACGCTGCTGTTCTCGTGGCAGTCGCGCGTCTCCGACACCAACACCATGATCGCGTGGTCGCGCATCACCAAGGGCGAGATGGACTCGTACATCGACTCCGCCGCCGACCGGGTCAAGGCGTTCGGCAAGCAGGTCATGATCGCGTTCGATCCCGAGTTCGACAACGGCCCGAACGAGGAGAAGGGCACGATGGCGGACTACGCCAGCGCCTACCGCCACATCCACGACCGTTTCGAGGCCAAGGGCGTGACCAACGTCGCGTGGGCCTGGGTGTCGACCGGGTACCTCGGCGACGGGAACGACGACCGCATCATGCAGGGCTACCCCGGAGACTCCTACGTGGACTGGGTGGGTTACGACCCGTACAACTTCTACACGTGCAACGGCACCGGGTGGACGACGTTCGCCGACAAGATCGATCAGAAGTACCACTTCTTCACGCAGGGCAGCCTGGGCACCAAGCCGCAGATCCTGTCCGAGTACGGCACCTCGTACAACACGTCCGACCCGGCGCTCGCGCAGGACTGGCACCGCGACATCCCCGATGCGCTCAAGGACTACCCGAACCTGAAGGCGCTCGTGCGGTTCAACTCGCCCGGTGCCCTGGGCACAGGAGAGAAGTGCACGCTTCAGATCGAGAACGGCCCCGGCATGCTCGAGTCGTTCAAGGACGCGGGTCTGGATCCGTTCGTGAACACGCGCGGGAACTGACCCCGCGTCGAGCCACTCCGCTCGACAGGACTGCGCCCCCTCGGGCGCCGGTGCCTCACACACCGGTGCGCGAGGGGGCGCTCCTCGTGTCACGACCGCGGGCGATCGGCGTCCGCGGGATCCGGCGACCCGCGATCGGTGTCCGCGGGATCAGGCGACGCGACCGGCGTCCGCGGGGTCAGTCCTCGGCGGCGGGGAGTCCGACGAGCTCGGCGCTCCGCTGCCACAGGGCCTCCGCGAGCACGGGATCGTTCGCCTGCGGATTCACCCGGGTGGTGAGGACGCGCTCGTCGTAGTACGCGCCGGAGGTCCAGGTCTCGCCCGGGGTCCCGTCGATGAACCACCGCAGGGTCGCCCCTCCGCGGTCGGTCCCGATCAGGAGGACGTGCCGCAGCGGCGACCGGTACACCAGCCGCATGATGCTGGACGAGCCCGCCGCGAAGTTCGTGCGGACCGTGCCGGGGTGGAACGCCACGGCGCTGAGGCCCCGCGCGTGGAACCTCTCGTGCAGGCTCTTCGCGAACAGGATGTTGGCGAGCTTCGCGTCGCCGTAGGCCTTGTTGGGGCTGAAGCGGCGATGGTTGTCGAGGTCGTCCAGGTCGAGGTGCCCGAACAGCCGGTGGCCCACGCTCGACGTGTTGATCACGGCGCCGCGCGCCCGGAGCAGGTGGGGCAGCAGCAGATTCGTCAGCAGGAACGGCGCCAGGTGGTTCACCTGGAGCGTCTTCTCGTAGCCGTCGACCGTGGGGGTGCGGTCGCCGAAGATGCCGCCGGCGTTGTTGGCCAGCACATCGATGCCGTCGTCACCCACGGCCGCGTCGATGCGGGTCGCGAGGGAGCGGACGTCGTCGAGCCGCGCGAAGTCGGCCACGTGATGCTCGGCTCCGGTCTCCTCCGCGACGGCGCGGGTCTTCTCCGGGGAGCGCCCCACCAGGATCAGCCGATGCCCGGTGTCGGCGAGCTGACGCGCGGCGGCAGCGCCGATGCCGTCGGAAGCACCGGTCAGGACGATGGTGCGGCGGCCGGTCGCGGTCACTCGGCCTCCGCCTCGACCGTCGGGGTGATGCGCTCGACAGCGCGCGTCACGTGCTCGGCGATCACGGCGCGGGCGCGATCGGGGTCGCCGCTGGCCACGGCGTCGATGATCTGCTGGTGGCTGCGCACGTGCTCCTCCTGCTCGGCGGGGTCGAGCGCGGCGTTCGCGGCCTGGATGAACCCGGCGATCCGACCACGCAGCTGGGCGCTGAGCTCGTCGAGGAACCGGTGCTCGGCGAGGTCGGCCAGCGTCTCGTGGAACAGCCGGTCCTGGCGCAGCACCTCCGCGATGTCGCCGGGCGCCGCATCGGACATCGCCTGGATGATGGCGCCGAGGCGTGCCGCCGACTCCTCGTTCCACCGCTCCTGCACGCGGATGGCCATGAACTGCTCGAGCACGATGCGCAGGCTCGAGATCTCCTCCAGGTCCTGCGCGGTGAGCTGGGCCACGCGGGCGCCGCGGCGGGGTTCGCGTGTGATCAGGCGCTCCTCGGCCAGGCGGGTCAGCGCCTCTCGCACCGGGATGTGGCTCACGCCGAGCCGCTCCGCGAGCTTGCGCTCCACCAGCCGTTCGCCCGGCGCGAGCTCGCCCGAGTGGATGGCGGCCCGAAGCTCGTCGGTGACCTGTTCGGCGATGTTCTGATCCGACACGCTGCGCATCCGGGGCCCTTCTCGGTTTCGCGCGGCCCGGTGCTCGTCGCGCGGGGCCTCTTCGCTCGCTCGATGCTATGGCATCCGCGACAGGACTGGACAGAACGACGCTGGTGCTAGATGCTATAGCAAAACCCAGCGATGACGAAGGAGTTGTCATGTCCGGCACTGACTCGGCCGCCCAGGAGCGCGCCGCCGACGCCGCGGTGGGAGCCGCGGCCATGAAGAAGGCGATCTGGCGGCTCGGCCCGTTCCTCGGACTGCTCTACCTCGTCGCCTACATCGACCGGAACAACGCGGGCTTCGCCAAGCTCGAGATGACGGCCGCGCTGAACATCACCGAGGCGGCGTTCGGCTTCGCGGCCGGCATCTTCTTCATCGGCTACCTCCTCTTCGAGGTGCCCAGCAACCTGCTGCTGGAGAAGTTCGGCGCCCGCAAGTGGATCGCGCGCATCATGATCTCGTGGGGCATCGTCGCCGCCCTCACCGCCTTCGTGCAGGACGAGACGCAGTTCGCGATCGCGCGCTTCATCCTCGGCATCGCGGAGGCCGGGTTCTTCCCCGGCGTGCTGCTCTACCTCACGCTCTGGTTCCCGCGGCAGTACCGCACGCAGGTGCTCGCCGTATTCGTGCTGTCGAACCCGATCGCCAACGCCGTGGCCGCACCGCTGTCGGGCTGGATGCTCGAGCTCCACGGACTGTGGGGTCTGGACGGCTGGCAGCTGGTGTTCCTCCTGCAGGGCGTGCCCGCCGTGCTGCTCGCGTTCGTCGTGTTCTTCTGGCTGCCCGATCGCCCGCAGGACGCCCGCTGGCTGAACCCGGCAGAGCAGCGGTGGATCACCGACACGCTCGCCGCCGAGACGCAGGCCACGGAGCAGCGCCACGGCCGCCTCCGCCTGGGCGAGGTCTTCCGCAACGGGCGGCTGTGGACGCTGATCGTGCTGTTCTTCGGCGTCGTGTTCGGGGCGTACGGCCTGGGCATGTGGCTGCCGACGATCGTGAAGAGCATGGGCGACTTCTCCAACGCCACGACCGGATGGCTGGTGGCGTTGCCCAACCTCTGCGCGGCGCTGGTGATGCTGCCGTGGGAGCGCGCCGCGCGGAAGCAGGGCAACATCCCGCTCCAGATCGGCATCACGCTGAGCATCACGGCCCTGTCGCTCATCGCAGCGGTCGCGGCGCAGGGCACTCCGATCCTCGCGCTCGCGGCGCTGTGCGTCGGGATGTCCGCCCTGTTCTCGACCACGCCGCTGTTCTGGAGCCTGCCGCCCATGGTGCTCACCGGCACGGCCGCGGCGGCGGGACTGGCGTTCATCAACTCCGTCGGCAATCTCGCCGGGTTCGCCGGTCCGTATGCGATCGGCTGGATCAGCCAGACCACGGGATCCGCCGTGTGGGGCCTGCTGCTCATCTCCGGGCTCACCCTGCTCGGGGCGACGATCGCGTTCGTGCTGAGCCGTCGCGCCGACTTCACCACGGCGCCCGCACCGTCGCCGCAGTCGGCGCCCGCCGCGCACTGAGCCGTCCGGATCGGCGGGCGTAACGAGAACGTAACCCCGCCGATCCGGTTCGCTCTAGACGCCCTCGCGCTTTTGCTACATGCTATAGCGAACACCCTTACCCGAAGCATCACCCGAAGCACCACCCGACACCTGGAGGCACCCATGTCGCGTTGTCGCGTCCTTCTCGGCGGAGCAGCGCTGCTCACCGCCGCGCTGATCACCGCTGGCTGCAGCACCTCATCCACCCCCGACGGCTCCGCCCAGGACGGCGGCACGCTCACCGTCGCCGCGGCCCAGGGCATCCCGCAGCTCAACCCGGCCATCCGCACCTTCGCGTGGGAGGAGGTGCTGTTCCCGCTGCTCTGGAACGGCCTCACCACCACCGACGAGTCCGGCGAGATCGTCGGCGACCTCGCCGAGAGCTGGGAGACCTCAGACGACCAGAAGACGTGGACGTTCACGCTCCGCGACGGCGTCACGTTCTCCAACGGCGACCCGTTCACCGCGGAAGACGCCGTAGCCTCCTTCGAGTACTACCTCGACCCCGAGACCGCCACGCAGGAGAAGAACAAGATCGACATGGTGACCGACGTCACCGCCCCCGACGACAAGACCGTCGTCATCACGCTCTCCGAGCCGATCGCCACGTTCGACGCCGGCATCGTCTGGGTCAAGATGCTCGACGTCGACGCGCTCGACACCATCGACAAGGAGCCCATCGGCACCGGCCCCTACATCGTCGACGCGTTCACACCCGACGACAGCCTCACGCTCGTGCCCAACCCCGAGTACTTCGGCGACGCCCCCGCGCTCGACGAGATCAGGATCGTGAAGGCCGCCGAGTCCACGGCCGCCGTGACCGGACTGCGCTCGGGCGACATCGACGTGCTGTGGTCGGTGCCGCAGGGCGACGTCGAGGGCCTGGAGGCCGGCGGCGACATCGCGCTCGTGAAGCCGGAGAACCCGAGCCAGTGGCCGTCGTGGGAGGTCGACACCACCTCCCCGCCGTTCAACGACGTGCGTGCGCGGCAGGCCCTCGCATACGCGATCGACCGCGAGGCGATCCTCGACGCCGCGTACTACGGCCAGGGCACGGTCTCCCCGACCAACAACGCCCTCGGCGAGGTGAACCCCTGGTACGGCGGCGACCTGACCGACTACTCCTACGACCTCGACAAGGCCAAGGAGCTGTTCGCCGAGGCCGGCATGACCGAGGGCAGCACCCTCACCTGGTGGGGCGTCGCCGGACAGTACCCGGAGTGGAACACCAGCGGCGAGATCCTGCAGGCCAGCCTCAAGGAGATCGGCATCACCCTGAAGATCGACAACAACGACGTCGGCACCTGGGTCGACTCGTTCTACCCGGCGGGCAAGAGCTTCCCCGGCTACATCGTGCCGAACTTCCAGTCCACGCCGCCCGAGCCCGCCTACTCGCTGAACTTCTATCTGGAGGGCCGCTGCGAGTGCAACTGGGTCGACCCGGAGTTCCAGTCGGCCTTCGCCGCCGCCGTCGCCGAGCCCGACCAGGCCGCGCGTGCCGAGAAGTGGGGCACCGTGCAGACGATCATCAACCAGCAGGTGCCGCTGATCGTGCCGCTGCAGTCCACCGTGGTCACCGCGACCAGCACGAAGGTCGACGGCGTGTGGGTCGAGGGCGGCGGGCAGCTGCACCTCGAGAACGCGCAGCTGAAGGGCTGACGTGCTCCTCTCCGTCCTGCGGCGGGTGGGGGGGGAAACCGCGAGGGGGGGGGCCCCCCCGCCCCCCTTCTTTTTTTTTTTTTCCCCTCTCTCCTGCGGCACCCCCCTTCCCCCCCCCCCCCTCCCCACACGAGC
>NZ_JBSHIM010000001.1:154321-303116 GCF_053618975.1 Microbacterium sp. NPDC055599
GGGGGAGAAGAGAGGGGGGGGGGGAGCGGGGAGAGAGGGGGGGGGGGGGGGGGGTTTGCTCTTTTCTTTTTTGGGGGGGGGCCCACCCAGCCCCGCCATCCCCCCCCCCACCTCGCTCCTCGTGTTCGTGGTGCTCCGGCTGCTGCCGGGCGACCCCGTGATCACCCGTCTCGGCTCGACGCCGGGCGTGGACGCCGAGATGCTCCAGCGTCTGCGCGAGGAGGCCGGGCTCGACGCCCCGGTCATCGAGCAGTACCTGCGCTGGATCGGCGGCGTCGTCACGGGCGACTTCGGGCAGTCGTACTTCAACCAGTTCTCGGTGACCGAGCTCATCGGGCAGCGCCTGCCCGCCACGCTCGAGCTCACGCTGATCGGCATCCTGCTGGCCGTGCTCATCGCTACCCCGGCCGCCGTGATCGCCTCGCTGCGCCCGCTCGGCGTGGTCGACCGCGTGCTCACGGCCATCTCCACCGCGGGCATGGCGCTGCCGCAGTTCCTCATCGGCATCGTGCTGATCGTGGTGTTCGCCGTGCAGCTGAAGTGGCTGCCCGCCCGCGGCTACACGCCGTTCGCGGACGACCCGGCCGACAACCTCGTGCGCATGATCCTGCCCGCCCTCACCCTCGCCTTCGCCGCCGCGCCGCTGCTGATGCGGTTCCTGCGGGCGTCGATGGTCGAGGTGCTCGACGCCCCCTACATCCGCACCGCCCGCGGCAAGGGGCAGTCGGCGAGCGGGGTGGTGCTCGGGCACGCGCTGCGCAACGCCCTGATCCCGGGGCTCACCATGCTCGGCCTCATCGTCGGGTACACGCTCGGCGGGGTCGTGATCGTGGAGTACGTGTTCGGTGTTCCCGGGCTCGGCTCGCTGGCGATCGACGCCGTGTTCAAGCGCGACTACGCGGTGCTGCAGTCGGTGGTGCTGCTGATCTCCGCCATGTTCATCCTCACGACGCTGATCGTCGACCTGCTCTACGGCGTGCTCGACCCGCGTCTTCGTGCAAGGAGCAGCCGTGGCTGACACCCTCACCCTCGCCCTGCGCTCGACCCGTCCTCGCCGCCGGCTCGCCGTCGCCTCGTGGATCCCCCTCGCGCTGCTCGCCCTGATCGTGCTGGCCTGCGTGCTCGCGCCCGTCATCGCGCCGTTCGACCCCGCGGCCCAGTCGCCCGACCGCTTCGCCGCGCCCTCGGCCGTGCACCTGTTCGGCACCGACGAGCTCGGCCGCGACCTGTTCAGCCGCGTGCTGTACGGCGGACAGCTCACCGTGTTCATCGCCGCCGGTGCCACGCTCGTGGCGATGGTGCTCGGCATCGCGTGGGGCATGGCCGCCGCGTTCGCCCGCGGCTGGGTGGACGAGCTGCTCATGCGCCTGGCCGACACCGTGATGGCGATCCCGCAGATCCTGTTCGCGCTGGTGTTCATCTCGGCGTTCGGCGCCGACCCCGTGAAGCTCGCCGTCATCATCGGCATCCTGCTCACCCCCACGACCGCGCGGCTGGTGCGGTCGTCGGTGCTGAGCGAGCTGCAGGAGGACTACTTCACCGCGGCCGTGGCCTTCGGCTCGAAGCGCAGCCGCCTGCTGTTCGCGGAGGTGCTGCCCAACGCCAAAGGACCGATCGTGGTGCAGGCCGCCATCAACGCCGCGAACGCGATCCTGCTGGAGGCGTCGATGAGCTTCGTCGGGCTCGGCATCGCGCCGCCCGAGGCCACCTGGGGCACCCTCGTGCAGCAGGGCTACCAGAAGATGTACCAGTCGATCGGGTACGTGCTGTTCCCCGCGCTGTTCATCTTCGTGACCATCTGGCTGCTCAACGTGCTCGCCGACCAGTTCGGCGGCGACCGGAAGGGGAAGGGCCGATGACCGACGCCGCTCCCGTCCTGCGGGTGCAGGACCTCACCGTCTCCTACGGCGACGTGACGCCCGTGAAGGGCATCAGCTTCGCGGTGCGCCCCGGCGAGCGGATCGGCCTGGTCGGCGAGTCCGGCTCCGGCAAGTCGCTCACCGCGCTGTCGATCATGCGCCTCAACGACGGCGCGAAGCTCGGCGGCAGCATCCGGCTGCGCGACCGTGAGCTGCTGACTCTCCGCACGCGCGAGATGACGAAGGTGCGCGGCGGCGAGATCGCGATGGTCTACCAGGACCCGATGTCGTCGCTGAACCCCGTGCGCACCATCGGGCACCAGCTCGTCGAGGCGATCCGGCTGCACGAGCGGGTGTCGCGGCAGGCCGCGCGGGCCAGGGCCGTCGAGCTGCTGACCGAGGTCGGCGTGCCGCTGCCCGAGGAGCGCCTGAGCCAGTACCCGCACGAGTTCTCCGGCGGCATGCGCCAGCGCGTCATGATCGCGATGGCCATGTCGTCGCGGCCCGCGGTGCTGATCGCCGACGAGCCCACCACCGCCCTCGACGTGACCACGCAGTCGCGCATCATCGACCTGCTCGACCGTCTCGCGGAGGACCACGGCACCGCGGTCGTGCTCATCACGCACGACCTCGGCGTCGCGGCCGGCTTCTGCGAGCGGATCCACGTGATGCGGCACGGGCGCGTGGTCGAGGAGGGCCCCGTCGACCGGATCTACGCCGCGCCCGAGCACCCGTACACGCAGGCGCTGCTGGGGGCCGTGGTCGACCTCACGGTGGACGTGCACCAGCCCATCCCGACCGTGGACGCCCTTCACCTCGCACCGCCCACCCCGGAACCGCACGGTGCGGGGCCATCCCACCCCCGGTCCGTGAGCGAGGGGCCCTTCGGCGAGACGAAGGGCGCCGCCGACACGATCAGCGCGGTCGACCGGGCCAGGGAGTCGGGCGACGTGCTGGTCGACGTGCAGGGCGTGACGAAGGTGTTCACGCTGGGCTCCGGACGCCGCGTGACCGCGGTCGACGACGTGTCGTTCCAGATCCGCCGGGGTGAGACCGTGGGGCTCGTCGGCGAGTCGGGGTCGGGCAAGTCGACCGTGTCGAAGGCGGTGCTCGCGCTCGGCGGCATCGACGGCGGTGCGGTGGTGTTCGACGGGCAGCGTCCGCATGACCTGCGCGGCGAGGAGCTGCGCAGGCTGCGCCGCCGCATGCAGATGGTGTTCCAGGACCCGTTCTCGGCGCTCAACCGCCGGCAGACCGTGGCGCAGATCATCGAGGCGCCGCTGCTCGCCCACGGCATCGGCACCCGGGCGACCAGGGCCGAGAAGGTGCGCGAGGCGATGCACCGGGTGCGGCTGGACGAGGAGTTCGCGCACCGGCTCCCGCGCTCGATGTCGGGCGGCCAGTGCCAGCGGGTGTCGATCGCGCGGTCGCTCGTGCTGGAGCCGGAGTTCCTGGTGCTGGACGAGTCGGTGTCGGCGCTCGACGTGTCGATCCAGGCGCAGGTGCTGAACCTGTTGCGCGACCTGCAGACCGAGCTCGGCCTGACGTACCTCTTCATCAGCCACGACCTCGCCGTGATCCGGTACATGTCGTCGACCGTGGCCGTGATGCAGCACGGGCGGATCGTGGAGGTCGGCGCGCGCGACGCCCTGTTCGCGAACCCGCAGCACGAGTACACGCGCAGCCTCATGGCCGCGATCCCGGTGGCCGATCCGGTGCTCGAGCGGCGCCGGCGGGCCGAGGCCGCGGCGCTCTGGCAGGCGCAGGGGGCGGTCACCGCGGTCGTTCCGGCGCCCACCGCCGCGGGAGCGCGCGGATGACACCGACGGGACACCACGTTCCGACCCGCCGTCGATAACGAAGGAGTCGTCATGTCCGACACCACCACCGGCACCGAACAGGGTGTGCGCTCGACGGGGCGTCGCGCCCTGATGACCGGGCTCGGCGCCGTCGCGCTCGGTGCGGCCGGGTCCGTCGTCGGCGCGTCGTCCGCGCAGGCGGCCCCCGTCGCGGCGGGCTCGAAAGACGTCACGAGGGCGGAGACCGTCGCCGACCTGGCCGGGCTGCGGGCGCGTGAGGGCGAGCTGGCGATCGTCGCCGGGTATCACGCGCCCGGCGACGCCGGCCTGCTCGTGTACGTGGGGGCCGGTGAGGCCGACACCGCGGTCAACGGCGGCACGGTCGTCGCCGGCAAGCGCCACACGAAGTGGGTGCTGCTCCACGACGGCACGGTCGACTTCCGGGTCTTCGGCATCACCGGACCTGAGACGGCGGCCGACGACGCGCTCGACGCGCTGGTGAACGACCCCGCCGTCCGGCGCATCGAGGCCCAGACCGACCTGCTGTTCCAGCGGCGGCACGTCTTCACCCGCTCGCACATCGAGATCGACTTCGGCGGGCACCTGGTCACCACGGAGGGGATCGAGCCGAACACCGCCGACAACCCGTTCGGCGCGGTCATGTTCTTCACCGGGGTGGCGGCAGACGTGGTCGTCGAGCACCGGCTGACCGAGCCGTGGGCGGAGCTGACCGACGCGGTCGCGGTGCCCGACGCCACCCCGTTCGCCGTCGACACCTGGTGGGCGGTGCAGTGCGACGAGGTTGCCGGTGGCGGGCGGGATGAGCGCGAGCTGCAGCGGTTCGTGCAGGTGACGCAGCAGCTCGACGCCACGCACATCCGCGTCGACTACCTCAACGGGTGGCCGCTCGACACCGGTCGCCGGCTCACCTGGCGCCGGATGGAGCCGGTCGTCGGGGTGCGCATCGCGAACATGCGGTTCCTCGGCGCCGGACCGTTCGACGGACCCACCGACGGGTCCTTCCCCGATCCGCGCGAGCGCACAGGGTCGCACCCGATCGCCTTCGAGTACGCCGTCCACTGCGACGTCGCCGACGTGCACGCCAGCCGCACCTGGTGGCCCGTGATCATGCGGCGGTGGAACACCCACTTCACCACCGAGCGCTGCTCGGTCGAGAACCCGCCCACCGTGTTCTACGGCGGCGCGGGGTACCTCACGCAGCAGATCTACAGCCTCTACGGGCGGGTCGCCGACTGCACGTCGTCGAACGCGCGACACCTGAACGACCTCACCGCGAGCGCGTACTGCATCGTCGAGAACTGTCACGGCGACGGCGACGACCAGGGCGGCAACCCGTTCACGACGCATGGCCAGTACGAGCATGACCTCACCTTCATCGGCAACTCCGGGCTGATGGACATCGCCAACTCCGGGGCGCAGTGGGGCACGGCCGCCAAGCGCATCACGGTGCGCGACCACGTGTGCTCATGGTTCGTCGCGGGCACGAAGATCAGCGACCTGACGCTCGAGAACGTGCGGGTGATCGGCCGCTCCACGTTCGACCCGCAGGCGACCATGACGATCAACGCCGACGGGGCCCAGGTGCGCGGCTGCACCGCCGGGCTGCTGGCGATCGGGCAGCGGTCGGCGCGGTCGTCGCGGCCGACGACGATCGAGGACTCCACGTTCGCGCTGCCGAAGGACCAGGTGCTCGTGCAGACGCCCGTCACGGTCCCGGTCAGCTTCGTGCGCTGCACCATCGGCGGCATCGACGGGACCAAGGCCCGCGGTTCGGGACCGGTCGAGTTCGTCGACTGCCGGCTGAGCGGCCCGGCCTCCGGCGCGCCGTTCGAGCTCGGCGCGTCGCGGGTCACGATCCGCGGCGGTACGGTGCGCGACGTGCTGCTGTCGGCGACCGCCGTGCGCGACCAGCTCATCGCCGTGGAGGGCGTGGAGCTCGGCACCGAGCGGGCCGACGTCGCCCTGCTGTCGCGGGCGGCCGGCGACGGCGTCGTCACCTGGCGTCTGAGCGGCGTGACCTCGACGGTCGCGAACGGTGCGGCGCACGCCGACATCGGCGCGGGCGTGAACCATGCGCGCATCACCGGCTCCCAGTTCGTCGGGGGACGGTTGCGGCTGGCCGACGGGTTCGCAGAGCCGTCCACGCTGCTCTACAGCGACTCCGTGGAGCGCGGGGTCGAGACGACGGTGCCCGAGGCCGGGGACCGGGTGCTGATCGCCGACGTGCTGAGCGTGTGAGCGACGGCCATGATGGACGACAGGGAGGACCTGGAGTGAACGACACGGCAGCTGCCACGCGCCTCGGCGACCGCATCCGCGTTCCGCGCACGCGCGCCCGCATCGGTGTGGCCCGGCGCGACATCACGCCCCCGGTGGGCATCCGCGCCAAGAACTGGGGTCCCGCCGACTGGGAGCGCTCCGAGGGGGCGCATCGCCCGTTCGAGCTGACCGCGCTCGCGGTGATCGGGGCCGACGAGCGCCCGCGCGTGCTGCTCGCGGTCGACGGCACCTGGTGGCGCCGGGTCGCCGACGAGCAGGGGGTGCGCGGCGCGATCCTCGACGGTCTCGGCCTGGAGGCCGACCAGCTCATGCTGTCGCTGTCGCACACGCACGCCGGCGCGGTGCTGTGCGCCGCCGACGCGCACCTGCCCGGGGGCGAGCTCATCCCCGGCTACCTGGAGGCGCTGTCCGCCGCCGGGGTCGCGGCCGGACGGGAAGCGCTCGACGGCGCCCGCCCCGGACTGATCGAGTGGACCACGGGCACCTGCACCCTCGCCGCGGAACGGGAGCTCGACCTCGACGGACGGGCGCTCGTGGGCTACAACCCGCAGGGCACCGCCGATGACACCGTGACCATCGGTCGCATCAGCGTCGAGGGCCGGGTGCGGGCGACCCTGGTGAACTACGCCTGCCACCCGACCACGCTCGCCTGGCAGAGCCGCGAGGTGTCGCCGGACTACGTCGGGGCGATGCGCGAGATCGTCGAGGCCGCGACCGGTGAGCCGTGCCTGTTCGTGCAGGGGGCATCGGGCGAGCTGGCCCCGCGCGAGCAGTACACGGGAGACGTGCGCGTGGCCGACCGGCACGGACGCTCGCTCGGACACGCGGTCCTCGCCGCGCTCGACGCCCTGCCGCTGCCGGGCGAGGAGCTGACGCTGGACGGTGTGGTCGAGTCGGGCGCGCCGCTCGCGATCTGGACGGGGCGGCCGGTCGACGGCGGAGACGGGGCGCGCGGGGTCGTGGCGGCCGTCGAGCTCCCCCTGCGCGACCTGCCGACGCTCGACCAGCTGGCGGAGGAGTGGAAGGACATCGACCCCCGCTCGCGCGACGAGCGTCTGGGCCGGGCGCGGAACCTGCGCGACGGCTACATCGACGGGCCCACCGTGCAGCACCCGGTGTGGGCGTGGCGCTGGGGCGACGCGGTGATCGTGGGGCATCCCGGCGAGGCGTACTCCCGGTTGCAGACGACGCTGCGGGAACGGTTCCCCGCGACGCCCATCGTGGTGATGAACCTGACGAACGGCCCGGGCTTCGTCTACCTCCCGACGCGCGAGGCCTACGACCGCGGCGCCTACCAGGCCTGGCAGACCCCCCTGGCCGCCGGGGCCCTGGAGCTGCTGGAGGCGCACGCGGTGACCCTCGTCGCGAGCCTGCTCGACGACTGACCTGCACGCGTCCCTACCTCCACCGGCGGGGGAGCGACGCGGAATGCCGGTGTCGCGCCTGACCCGCGCGATCTGCGCCGCCGCCCCATGGCGAGAATGGAGCATGGCAGCGCTCGAGCGGATGATCTACGTCGACGACTCGGGCCACCCTCAGACGGGACTGGTGGTGTACGGCTGGGTGGAGTTCGCACCCGACCGGTGGTCGAGCGTACTGCGGACCTGGTTGGAGATGCGCAAACGTCTCTGGCGGGAGTTGGGCGTTCCCGTCATACAGGAGCTGCACACCACGGAATACGTCAACGGTCGAGGACGGATCTCTCGGCGCTTTCCCGAACGGCATCGACACGGCGAGGTCGAGTACTGGAAGGACTTCGGTCGCGACGTCGCTCGAGAGTGCTTGGAGACGCTGCGCTTCACGGAAGGACTGTCGGTCGGAGCAGTGTTCCGATCAGCAGACCCTCGGGCGCTCGCACGGACTCGCAGCGACACCTATGCCGCGCTCGTCCATCGGTTCGAGCAGGAACTTCACGAGCGCGATGCGCTGGGCATCGTCTTCATGGACGGCGACGGGTCGGACTCGAGCTATCGGACTGCGCACCGTGGACTCAAGCTCGACCAGCGTCGAGTGCTGGAGGACGCGATCCATCTGGATTCCAGGCACTCGCAGCTCGAGCAGATGGCCGATCTCGTCGCCTGGAGCGCGTACGCCGCTGTCGACCGGCACCCGGGGAATGAGTTCGCCTGGGAGTGGTACGGCGATTTCCTTGCCGAGCGCGACCCCCGGCGCTCTCCCCGGGAGATCTGACCTCGGACACAGCGAGACCCCCTGGATCCACAGGTGCGGAGGGGGTCTGCTCCTCCAGCTTAGCAATGCTCGCGCTGCACGGCCACGGTGTGCATTGACTCGCGTCCGCCCGCGGCCGCTACACTTGCTATAGCAAATCCCCGTCGTAGAGGAGAGACATGACCGCGCAGCGCCCCGTCGCCATCGTCACCGGAGGCTCCGCCGGCATCGGCTGGGAGATCGGACAGCGGCTCTCCGCCGACGGGTACCGCGTGGTGGCGACCGACCGCGTGCCCGGCCTCACCGCGGGCGACAACCCCGCCGGCATCCTGTGGCGTGAGCTCGACGTGACCGATCACGCCGCGGTCGACCGGGTGTTCGGCGAGATCGAGGCCGAGCTCGGGCCCATCGAGGTTCTCGTGAACAACGCGGGCATCCAGCGGCACCGCGGCATCGAAGACCTCACGTGGGACGAGTGGTCGGCCGTGGTCGACGTGAATCTGCACGGGGTGTTCTCCGCCCTCCAGGCCGCCGGGCGCCGCATGCTCGACCGCGGCGAGGGGCGCATCGTCAACATCTCGTCCATCTCCTCACGCGGTTCCGCGGGCCGGGCGCCCTACGCCACGACCAAGGCCGCCGTGATCGGGCTCACCTCCACCGCCGGGGCCGAGTGGGCGGCGCGGGGCGTGCGCGTGAACGCGGTCGCCCCGGGCTACGTCGACACGGGCGTCTTCCGGCAGGGGGTCGAGCAGGGCACGCTGAGCCTCGACACGATCCTGTCGCGCATCCCCGCGAAGCGCCTGGCCGACGCGAGCGAGATCGCCGCGGCGGTCAGCTTCCTCGTCTCCGACCAGTCGCGCTACATGAACGGCCAGACGCTGTACGTCGACGGCGGGTTCATGGTGGACTACGGCGTGCCCCTCGCGAAGAAGCCCGAATGAGCGCGATCGCCCGCGTCGACACCGCCACGGTGGTGCTGCCGCTGCCCGCGCCCCTGCAGCTCGGGGCCATGACGGTCACGCGCCGCGAGTACACCGCGGTGCGGGCGACCGCGGGTGACGGCACCACCGGCGTCGCGTACTGCCTGTCGCGCGAGGCGCCGATGGCCGAGATCGTGGAGCGGCTCGTCGCTTCGCACGCGGTCGGCACCGACGCGGACGACCCGGCGAGCACGTGGGAGCGGATGCTGCGGGGGAGCGCGATCGTCGGACGGGTCGGGCTCGTGCGCCGGGCCATCGGGCTCGTCGACATCGCGCTGTGGGACATCGCCGCGCGGCGGGCCGGGGTGCCGCTGTGGCGCCTGCTCGGCACGGGCGACGCTCCCCGCGACGCGATGCTCGTGGCCGCGTACCCATCGCCGCAGCGCACGCCGCGGGAGGTCGCGGACGAGGTGCTGGCCCAGGCGGACGGGTGGTCGCAGGTGAAGATCTCCCGCATTCCCGATCCGGCATACATGCGCGAGCTGCTGGCGCTGCTGAACGCAGAACTGCCCGACACGACCGGGCTGGTGGTCGACGTGGGCTTCGGCTGGCCCGACGCCGGCACGGCCCTCGCCGAGATCGCGCAGTGGGGCGACCCGCGCCTGACGTGGCTCGAGGATCCCCTGCTGCCGGAGGACGCGGCCGGTGTCGCGCGGATCCGCCGCGAGTCGGGGCTGCCGGTCGCGGTGGGCGACGAGGTGACCGACCCCGCGGTGCTGAAGGCGCTGGTGGAGGTCGGCGAGGTCGATGCGCTGCGCCTCGACGTGGTCGCGATCGGCGGAGTCACCCCCGCACGGGAGCTGATCGCGTGGGCGGCCGAGCGGGGCGTGCCCGTGTCGGGCCACGTCTACCCCGAGGTGACGGCCCACCTCGGCATCCAGGTCGAGACCTTCGCGCGCGGCGTGAACCCGTACGACCCCGCGCCCTCGTTCGTGACGGGCGGCCCGCGGTTCGACGGCGCCGTGATACCGAGCGATGCCCCGGGCCTCGGGTTCGGGCTCGACCCCGCCGTGTTCCGATTCGAGAGGGACTGACATGACCGACTCCCCGCGCAGTGTCGTGGTCACCGGCAGCGGCAAGGGCATCGGCCGCGCGGTCGCCGAGCGCCTCACCGCCGACGGCTGGATCGTGGTGGGGCTCGAACGTTCCCCGGGCTCCGGCACGGTCGAGGCGGGCGTGCTGGCGGAGGTCGTGCTCGGCGATGCGTCCGACCGGGAGGCGCACGCGCGCGCGGCGACCGCGGCCCGGGCGCGCGCACCGCTGGCCGGGTGGGTGAACAACGCAGGCATCACCCGGCGCACTCCCCTGCACGAGCTGGATGAGACCGCGGTGCGGGAGATCATCGGCATCAACGGCTTCGGCTATCTGTGGGGCTGCTCGACCGCGGTGTCGGCGTTCGTGGACCAGGGCGTGCCGGGGGCGATCGTGAACATCGGCTCGATCCACGGGCGGGCGAGCTTCGTGGATCACGCCGCCTACGAGTTCACGAAGGGCGGCATCGATGCGCTCACGCGCAGTGTCGCGGTGACATATGGCGGTCTCGGCATACGCGCGAACACCGTGGCGCCGGGCGGCGTGCGCACCCCTCACCTGGAGGCGCAGATCGCCCGAGCGGCCGACCCCGCTGCGGAGGAGCGCGCGCTCGCGGAGGGCCCGCCGATGGGACGCATCGCCCGCGCGGAGGAGGTCGCCGCCGTCACCGCATTCCTGCTCTCCGATGAGGCCCCGTACCTCTCCGGTCAGTCCATCGCGGTCGACGGCGCCTGGAGCGCGTCCTTCGGCGACATCACCGTCGACCCCGCCCTGCGCGCCCGCTTCGACGCCTGACACCGCCGATTCCTGAGCGCCGTTCGTCTCGTCGCCGGCGTGGTGTCTGAGCGCCGTTCGTCTCGTCGCCGGTGGGGTTTCCGAGCGATCGTAACGACGCGCCCGCACCGATGTCCGGGGTCCGTGCGACGATCCGCTCGTCGACGGGAGAACGGATGCGTGGGGAAGCCACCGTGCTGCACGCCGACCTCGACGCCTTCTACGCGTCGGTCGAGCAGCGCGACGCCCCCGAGCTGCGCGGTCGACCGGTGATCGTGGGCGGCGGGGTCGTGCTGGCGGCGAGCTACGAGGCGAAGGCCCGCGGCGTCCGCACCGCGATGGGCGGTCGCCAGGCGCGGGAGCTGTGCCCCGACGCCGTCGTGGTGCCGCCGCGCATGGAGGCGTACTCCGCCGCGAGCACAGACGTCTTCGCGATCTTCCGCGACACGACGCCGCTGGTCGAGGGGCTGTCGATCGACGAGGCGTTCCTGGAGGTCGGCGGGCTGCGGCGCATCGCGGGAACGCCGGAGGAGATCGCCGTGCGCCTGCGGGAGCGTGTGCGACGCGAGGTCGGGCTCGCGATCTCGGTCGGGGTCGCGCGCACCAAGTTCCTCGCGAAGGTCGCCAGCGCCGTGAGCAAACCCGACGGTCTGCTGGTCGTGGAGCCCGAGCGCGAGGAGCAGTTCCTCCTGCCGCTGCCGGTCGAGCGGCTGTGGGGTGTGGGCGCGGTGACGGCCGAGAAGCTGCACCGCTACGGCGTGCGCACGGTCGGCCAGCTCGCGGAGCTGGAGGCGGCGACGGCGGAGCGCATGCTCGGCAAGGCCACCGGCGCGCACGTGCACGCGCTTGCGCGACTGCGGGATCCGCGCCCGGTCGACACCACACGGCGGCGCGGGTCGATCGGCTCGCAGCGCGCGCTCGGCTCGCGGCCGCGGTCGGCGGAGGAGCTCGACCTCATCCTCACGCAGATCGTCGACCGGCTCGCCCGGCGGCTGCGCGACGGCGACCGCGTGTGCCGCACGGTGGTGCTGCGACTGCGCTTCGGCGACTTCACGAGGGCCACCCGCTCCCGCACGCTCGGCGCGCCGACCGACCGCACCGCGATCCTCCTCACGGTGGCGCGCACCCTGCTCGCCGCCGCGCAGTCCGAGGTCGCCGACCGCGGCATCACGCTGCTCGGCCTCTCCCTGTCGCAGCTCGACCGCGCCGACCGCGTGCAGCCGGAGCTCCCGATCGACTGGGGTGACGAGGCGCGACTCGACTCGGTGCTCGACACCCTGCGCGACCGCTACGGTGCGGCCTCCGTCTCCCGCGCCGCACAGCTCGGACGCGACCCCGGCTGGTCCACGCCGATCCTCCCCGAGCACGAGTGACGGCCTCGGCCGAGGGCTGCCATGGTTAAGGCCAGACTTCACCCCACCTTCTGGCTAGAAGTCGGGCTACACTGAGGGCATGCAGACTGTACCGCTGAGCGAGGCCAAGGACCACCTCTCGCGCCTGGTGGACCAGGTCGAGCGCGAGCACGAGACGATCGAGATCACTCGCCACGGCCGGGGCGCGGCAGTGTTGATGAGTAAGGACGCCCTGGAGTCTCTGTACGAGACGCTGCATTGGCTGTCGGAGCCGGGCACGCGACAGGATGTCGACGATGCGCGGCGACAGGGTGAGGCCGGCGAGCTGCGCAGCGCGGAGGAGACGATGGAGCGCTACGGGGTTCGGCCCCGGTGACCTGGACCACCGCTTTCGCTGACTCCGCCTGGCGCGACCTCGATCGGTTGCCGCAGAAGATCGCACAGGCCATCGTCGAGTTCGCTGTCTTCACCCTGCCCGAGAATCCGGAACGCATGAGCAAGCCGCTCGTCGACGAGTTCGAGGGCCTGCGCTCTGCACGCCGTGGGGACTACCGAGTGTTGTTCTTCCTCGGCGCGCGAGAGACGATCGTGGTCGTGCGCGCCCGGCACCGCCGTGATGCGTACCGCCCGCCCGCTCCGCACTGGGACTGACAGAGGCCGGTGGCCCGCACGCCCTCCTCGAAACGAAGGAGATCTCACGCGATGAAGGAGGTCTCCGGAGCTCCGCTCCTTCATGACGCGAGATCTCCTGCGCACCGTGCGGCCGTCCGCCGGCCGCATCGCCCACCGTGCGGACGTGTACCGCCGCAGGTGACCCCGCCTCCGCGCCTCAGGCCTTGAGCATCGACGCCCGCGCGATGCGGCCGTCCACCACGTCGAAGGTAGCGATGGTCTCGGTCGCGACACCCGCGTTGATCACCTGCTCCTGCGCCACGACCCACCGCGCGCCGAAGAGCACGCTCGACTCGATGACGCACGAGAGCTCGGGGTTCTGCAGCCGGGGTTCGTAGAACGCGCGGATGGCTTCGGCGCCGACGATGGGTTCGGGCGCGACACCGGTGATGACGGCGTCGTCGGCGTAGGTGGCGACGAACGCGTCGAGGTCGTGGGCGTTGAACGCGTCGAGCTGTGCCTGCACGGTGTCGTGCGCGGAACGGTCGAGGGCGGTGCGGTCAGTCAATGCGAACTCCTCCGTTGACGTCGTAGGTGGCTCCGGTGATGAAGCGGGCGCGCTCCGAGGCGAGCGACGCGATGATCCAGGCGACGTCCTCGGGCTGGCCGAACGCGCCGAGGGGGATGCCGGCTTCGAGCTTCGCGCGCCCCTCGCCCTGGAGCTGGTCGGTGATGGCGCTGGCGACAGGGCCGGGGGTGACGGCGTTGACGCGGATGCCCTCGGAGGCCAGGTGTCGCGCGAAGCTGCGGGTGATGGCGAGCAGCGCCCCCTTGCTGGCGGCGTAGTGGATGCCGGTCTGCAGGGCGCCGACCTGTCCGGCGATCGAGGCGATGTTGACCACCGACCGGTCGCCCTCGGCGGCGCGCAGCAGGGGGAGTGCCGCCCGGGTGAGCAGGAAGGTGCCGCGGGCGTTGGTCTCGAGGACGAAGTCCCACTCCTCGATGTCGATGTCGGGGTAGGGCGTGTAGGGGCAGACTCCGCCGTTGTTGATGAGCACGTGCAGCTCGCCCCAGGTGACGGTGATGCGGTCGGTGAGCGCGTCGATCGATTCGGGGTTGCGCAGGTCGAGCCGTGACACCAGCACCTCGGCGGCACCGGCCGCCCGGCACTCCTCGGCGACGCGCTCGGCCTCGGCCTCGCGCCCGGTGTAGGTGATCCAGAGGGCGGCGCCCTCGCGGGCGAGTTCGAGGGCGGCGGCGGTTCCGATGCCGGAACTCGCGCCGGTGATGAGTGCGCGGCGAACAGTCATGCCTAAACGCTATAGCAAGAACCGATCGCTGTCAGCCGCTGTACACCGCTTTGCTAGATGCTATAGCATCGCTCCCATGACTGCGCCGTTCATCCTCGTCACCGACTGCGACCTCCCGGGGACCGTCATCGAAGACACCCTCCGCGGCGCGGGCCTGCGCGCCGATCGCGCCGCCTCCGGCAGCCCCGACGACATCGCCGCGCTCGCCGCCGAGGCCGAGGGACTCGTGGTGCAGTGGGCACGCATCGACGGCGACCTCATGGACCGGATGCCCAACCTGCGCCTCATCAGCCGCGTCGGCATCGGGTACGACATGATCGACGTCGACGCCGCCACCGCCCGGGGCATCGCCGTCGCCAACACCCCCAGCTACTGCATCGAAGAGGTCGCCGCGCACACCGTGGCCATGATCATGACGCAGGCCCGCGGACTCCCCGCCTACGACCGCGCCGTGCGCGCCGGCACCTGGAAGGCCGTGGACGCCCGACCGCTCGCCGTGCGCCCCTCCACCACCACCGTGTCCGTGCTGGGCTTCGGCCGTATCGGCTCGCTCGTCGCGCGCGGACTCCGCGGCCTCGGCTTCCGTGTGCTCGTCGCCGACCCGTACGCCCCCGCCGACGCCGTGCGCGAGGCGGGCTGCGAGCCCGTCGAGATCCCCGACGCCATCGCCCGCGCCGACATCCTCACCCTCCACGTGCCCCTCACCGACGCCACCCGGCACCTGATCGACGCGGCCGCCCTCGCCACCATGAAGCAGGGCGCCGTGATCGTGAACACCTGCCGCGGACCGCTCATCGACGAGGACGCGCTCGCCGCCTCCCTCCGCGACGCACACCTCGGCGGCGCCGCGCTCGACGTCTTCGCGGGGGAACCGCTCGCCGCCGACTCCCCGCTCCGCGACCTCGAACAGGTGCTGCTCACCCCGCACGCCGCCTGGTACTCCCCCGAGGCCCTCGCCGACCTGCCGGTGCACGCGGCCCAGAACATCATCCGGTCGTTCGCGGGCGAGTCCGTGCCGATCGTCAACCCGTCGTTCGCCGCCGCCCGCTGACCCGAAAGCCCGACATGGAACTCCTGCGCCTCGGCCCCGCCGGCCACGAACGCCCCTACGTCCGCGACGACGCCGGGGTGATCCGCGACCTCGCGCCCCTCACGGCCGAGATCGACGGGGCGTTCCTCGCCGCCGACGGCATCGCCCGCACCCGCGAGGCCCTGCGCCGCGACGAGCTGCCCGTCGCCCACGTCGACGGCCTCCGCCTCGGCGCTCCCGTCGCCCGCCCGACCGCGGTCCTGTGCATCGGCCAGAACTACGCCGCGCACGCGGCCGAGTCCGGCGCAGAGCCGCCCGTGCACCCGGTGCTCTTCTTCAAGCACCCCAACACCGTGGTCGGCCCGAACGACGTGGTGCTGCTGCCGCCCGGTGCGGAGAAGGTCGACTGGGAGGTGGAGCTCGCGGTGGTGATCGGCAGGACCGCCCGCTACCTCCCGTCGCCCGAGGCCGCCCGCGACGTGATCGCCGGGTACACCATCTCCAACGACGTGTCGGAGCGGGCGTACCAGCTCGACGTCTCGGGCGGGCAGTGGTCGAAGGGGAAGTGCTCCGAGACGTTCAACCCCCTCGGCCCCGCGCTCGTGCCCGCCGACGAGGTCGACCCGCAGGCGCTGCGCCTCCGCTCCTTCGTGAACGGCGAGCCGCGGCAGGACTCCTCCACGGCCGACATGATCTTCCCGGTGCTGCAACTGGTGCACGAGCTCAGTCACTACCTGGTGCTGGAGCCGGGCGACGTGATCAACACCGGTACCCCGCAGGGCGTCGCGCTCTCCGGACGCTTCCCCTATCTGCAGGACGGCGATGAGATGACGATCGAGATCGAGGGGCTCGGGCAGCAGCGGCAGCGGACCGAGCGCGTGCACCTGAGCTGACGCGACCCCGGCGGCCTGTGTCCGCGGCACGGCTCCTTTCGCTGAGTGCGCCGTGCCGCGGCCAGAGGCCGTCGGGGGTGTGCGAGGTCAGGCGAGGTCGCGCGGCGGCTGCGGCGGGGTGCGGTGCAGGGGGTCGGCGACCGGGATGCGCTCGGGCTCCGGCTCGGCCTGGGCCTCGGGCGTCGCGGCGGGGGCGGCGGGAGTGGCGGGGAGCTCGCGGGCGACCTGCTTCTCCAGCACCGTCACGGCCTCGTCCGACAGCAGGATCAGGCCGTCGAGCTCTTCGCGCACGCGCTTGTAGGCCACGTTGCGCTCGGCCTGCGTCGCCGACTCGTCGACCGCGACCTTCAGCAGCTGCTGCGCGCGGTCGAGGCGCTTGCGCTCCGCCTCCGTGAAGGTGGAGTCGCGCAGCCGGCGGGCATCCTTCTCGGCGATCTCGAACGCCACCGCGTAGTCGCCAACGGCCTGCAGGTACTCCGCGATCTGGTGCTCCGACAGCGTCGCGCCGGCCGAGGCGGGGCGCAGCGCGTCGGCGGTCTTCTTGGCGCGCAGGAACGCGGCGGTGAGCGGTTGCCGTCCGTCGCTCATCGCGGGGAAGGCGATCAGCTTCGCCACGTCGAGCTCGTAGTCGAGCCAGCGGGCCGTGATCTCGTCGTGCTCGGCGAACAGCCGCGTCAGCAGGTCGTCGGTCGACACGGGGGCCGTGGTGTCGACCACCGACGGGCCGCGGCGCTGCGCCTCGCGGCCCAGGGCGCGGGCCTCGATCTCGGCGGTCTTCAGCTGCGCCTTCATGCGCAGCGTCTCCAGGCGGCGTTCGTGACGGCGCTTCGAGCTGCGCTCCCACGCCTTCGCCACGCCTCCGGCCATGCCCATGAGCGGGAAGACGAGCCACCAGTAGTGCCCCGCGAAGGTCCAGAAGCCCTGGATGAACTCGTCCATGATGGGTTCAGCCTACTGCGCAGGGGCCGGGCGCCGGCGGCCGTCCGTCGGCTCGGATCGGCAGCGTCCGCGGTGGTGGACCCGCGCCGCGAGGCAGACCGCGGCTAGGGTGGGCGCAGAGCCGGCCGGGCGGGGGCGCGGCATCGTCGTCCTCCGCCGGTCGCCGTGGAGGAGGACAGCATGGAGACGAAGAACGTCGCGATCGTCGGCATCGAGAACAGTCATGCCACCGAGATCGTCCGCCACCTCAACGGGGAGGAGGCAGCCGACCTCCCGGTGCGGGTCTCGGCCCTCGTCGCGGGCGAGGTGGAGCGCACCAGGGAGCTCGCCGAGCTCGGAGCCATCACCCGCATCGCCCCCGAGGTGACTGAGCTCAACGGCGCGGTCGACGCGCTCATCGTGACCAGCCGTGACGGGGCGCTCCACCGCGCGCTCGCCGTGCCGTTCCTCGAGGCCGGCACTCCCGTCTGGGTCGACAAGCCGCTGGCCACGACGCTCGACGACGCCGACGCGATCCTCGCCGCGGCCGAGCGTGGCGGCACGACCGTCACCTCCTCCTCGGCGCTCCGCTGGCTCGACGACACCGCGGCGATCGCCGACGCCGTGGCCGGGGTCGGCGCGCTCCAGTCGCTCACCGTCTCGGGCCCGGCCGACGCCGACAGCCCGCACGGCGGTCTCTTCTTCTACGGCATCCACCACGCCGACGTCGCCCAGCACCTGCTGCCCGGCGCGGCGGAGGGCGTGGAGGTCGAGCGGGCCGACGGCCGTGTCGTCGCGCGCTACCGCGTCGGCGGCGTGCCGGTGGTGCTGGACTTCGTGCGGCCCGTGGGCGACGCGGCCGTGCCGTTCCACGTGACGGCGGTCGGTACGGGCGGCACGGTCGAGCGCGACATCGAGGTCGGCCCCGACTACGTACGGCCCGGGGTCGACGCGTTCGTGCGGATGCTGCTCACCGGCGAGACCCCGGTCCCGGTCGCCCAGCTGCGCGAGCCCATCGCGGTGCTGGAGCAGATCACGCGCGCGCTCTGATGCTCCGGCGCCGCGGAGGTGGGAGGCGTTCCTCCGCGCGACTCCTCGGGCGCCAGATATCGAACGCCCGCACCGGTGACCACGCGGCCGATCTCAGCTCCTCGTGAGGTCTTGCGCGAGCATCACGATGATGCCGCTCGGGCCGCGCAGATACGTCAGCTTGTACACGTCCCGGTAGGTGGCGACGCCGCGCAGCGGGTGGCAGCCGTGCCGGGCGGCGATGGCCAGCGACGCGTCGATGTCGTCCACGGAGAAGGCGACGCGGTGCATGCCGATCTCGTTCGGCAGTGTGGGTTCGGTCTCGATCGCGGCGGGGTGGAGATACTCGAACAGTTCGAGCTGCCCCTGGCCGTCGGGCGTCTGCAGCACGGCGATCCTCGCGTGGTTGCCGTCGAGCCCCACCGCGGTCGACGCCCACTCGCCGCTCACCTCGTCGCGCCCGACCACCTCCAGCCCGAGGTCGGTGAAGAAGGCGATCGTGGCTTCCAGGTCGCGCACGGCGATCCCGACGTTCTCCAGGTGGATGGGCATGCCGCGATGCTACGCCGTGCCGTGACGTGGTGTCAGCGGCCGAGCTTCTCCGCGCACGCGACGCAGTACTCGGCGAACGGTCGCACCTCCAGCCGCCCGGCGGGGATGGGTTTCCCGCAGTTCGCGCAGACGCCGTAGGTGCCCGCATCGAGACGGGCCAGCGCGTCGTCCACCTGCTGCAGCTCCACCGCCGCAGCCTCGGCCAGCCCGGTGAGCCGTGACCACTCCGACGACAGCGTCACACCCTCGGGGTCGTGCTCGTCGTCGTCGTTCGAGCCCTCGCGGTCGTGCATGAGCTCGTCGAGCGTGGCCGCGGTCGCGCGCACCCGCCCGTCCGCCTCGGCGCGCAGTCGTTCCAGAAGCACGCGCGGATCCTCACTCATCCGCCCACTCTAGGCGCGCCTTCCGACACCGGCGCGCGCCTGCCGCGTGGCTCACTCGTGCGCGCGGCGCTCCGCCCGGGTGCGCGGGGGCTGCACCGCGGGGATGGAGTCGGTGTGCACGGCGGGGTGGTCGCGCTCCAGGGCCGCGCCCTCCATGTCGACGTTCGGGATGAGACGGTCGAGCCACCGCGGCAGCCACCACGCCGAACGGCCGAGCAGATGCATGAGCGCGGGCATCAGCAGCATCCGCACCACGAAGGCGTCGAGCAGCACGCCGAACGCGAGCCCGAACCCGATCGAGCGGATGATGGTCGACTCGGAGAAGATGAACCCGCCGAACACCGACACCATGATGAGCGCCGCGGCGATCACGACCGAGCGACCGGCGCGGAAGCCCTGGGCGACGGCGTCTCGTGCGGAGGCGCCGTGCACGTACGCCTCGCGCATGCCCGAGGCGAGGAACAGCTGGTAGTCCATCGCGAGCCCGAACAGGATGCCGACGAGGATCACGGGCAGGAAGCTCAGGATCGGCCCGGTGCTGTGCAGGCCGATCAGGTCGGCACCCCAGCCCCACTGGAACACTGCGACGATCAGGCCGTACGTCGCGAACAGCGACAGCACGAAGCCGCCGGTCGCGATCAGCGGCACGAGCAGCGAGCGGAACACCACGATCATGATGAGCAGCGACAGCCCGACCACCACCACGAGGTACAGCGGCAGCACCGCCGCCAGGGCCTCGGAGATATCGATGTTGATGGCGGCCTGACCGGCGACGCCGAGCGTGATGTCGCCGTCGATCGCGGGCAGCGCACGCAGGTCCTGCACGAGCTTCTCGGTCGAGGCGCTGTTCGGCCCCTCCTCCGGCAGCACCTGGAAGGCGAGGAGCGTGTTGTCGTCGGAGGTGGCGATGGGTGCCACGGCGGCCACGTCGTCCTGCTCCGCGATCTTCTCCGCCACCGTCACCTGGGTGGCGAGCAGGTCGTCGTCGCTCACGGCGTCGTCCAGCGTCGCGGTCACCAGGAGGGGACCGTTCGCGCCCTCGCCGAACTGCTCCTCGACCGCCTGGAACGCGCGGTAGCTGGTGGAGTCGGACGGTTCGCTCGACCCGTCCGGCAGCCCCAGGCGCATCGACATCGACGGGATCGCGATGATGAGCAGCGCGACGATGCTGACGACCGCGGTGACCACGGCGCGCAGGGTCGACATGCGGCGCACGGGCTTGCCCGCCGCGTGCTCCTGCCCGATCGTCGCGCGGGCCTTGCGGCTCAGCAGTCGCGTGCCGACGAGGCCGAGGATCGCGGGGGCGAGCGTGATGGCCACGAGTACCGCGACCGCGACGCACACCGCGCCGACCGTGCCCATGAGCCCGAGGAACGGCACTCCGGTGACGTTGAGCGCGAGCAGCGCGACGATCACGGTCGTACCGGCGAACACGACCGCCGTGCCCGAGGTGCCGGTGGCGAGCCCGATCGACTCGCGCACGGGCGACCCGGCGAGCAGCTGCTTGCGGTGCCTGTTGACGATGAAGAGCGAGTAGTCGATGCCGACCGCGAGACCCAGCATCACACCGAGCACGGGAGTGACCGAGGCCATGTCGACAACGCCGGAGAAGGCGAGCGAGGCGGTGACGCCGACCCCGACTCCCACGACCGCCGTGACGATGGGCAGCGCGGCGCCGATCAGCGAGCCGAGCATCACGATGAGCACGACCGCGGCGAACGCGAGCCCGATGGCCTCGCCCACGCCGAAGATCTCGGGCACGCCCTGCGCGATGTCGGTGCCGAAGTCGACCGTGACCCCGTCGATCTTCTCGTCCTGGAAGTGCGCGATGGTGGCCTGCTTGACCTCTTCGGACAGCTCCAGGCGCGGGTCGGTGAACGACACGTTGACGATCGCGGTGGAGCCGTCTTCCGAGACGACGCCGATGCCGTCCGTCAGGTCGAGCAGGCGGGAGCCGAGTTCGACCTGCTCCGCGTTCGCGTCGAGCTCGGTGCGGTTCGCGTCGATCGTCGCCTGCTGCGCCTCCAGCTGTGCGAGCTGCGCGTTGAGGGCGGCGAGCTGCGCGTCGAGGGCGGCGGTCTGCTCCGCGGGCGCTCCGGCGGCTTCGGCCTGTGCCCGCGCCGCGGTGAGCTGATCGAGTCCGCCCTGGAGCTGGGTGCGACCCGCGTCGAGCTGCGCCTGTCCGGCGTCGAGCTGCGTGCGTCCGCTGTCGAGCTGCGCCTGCCCGTCGGTGAGCTGCTGCGCCTGGTCGGCCTGCTGCTGCTGGGCGTCGAACGGGTCGACCACCGAGGCGACGCCGTCGAGGTCTTCCGCGCTCGCGGCGAGGTCGGAGATCGCCTGCTTCTGCTCGTCGGTGAAGGGCTCGCCGTCGTCGGTGCGGTACACGACCGTGCCGGTGCCGCCCGCGGTGTCGGGCAGCTTCTTCGCGAGCTGGTCGGTGACCGCGCCCGACGCGGTGCCGGGGATGTCGAAGCTGTTGCTCAGCGTGCCGCCGAGGGTGAGGAAGGCGCCGACGCCGATGCCGAGGATCACGACCCACGAGACGATCACCGTCCACGCCCTGCGCGCAGCGAAAGAACCCAGACGGAACAGCAGTGAGGCCACGTGATCTCCTTCAGACGAAAAGATCATACGGCACGTCTCGTCTAGGGTTCTGTGGCTATCCTGAACGCATGGTGAACGTGCATCGCAGCGGCCCTGTGCGCAGCACCGCGGCCCGCGAGGCGATCCTCGCCGCCACGGCTCGGCTCTTCCACAACCAGGGCTACGACCGGCTCACGATCGAGGGCATCGCGAAAGAGGCCGGGGTCGGCAAGCAGACCATCTACCGCTGGTGGCCATCGCGGGGGGCTCTCATCGGCGAGTGCCTGGCCGAAGGGCTCCTGGTCCCGGTGGACTTCGTCGTGCCCGACACGGGAGACCTCTCCGCCGACGTCGAGACGTGGCTGCGCAGCGTCCTCGCGATCCTGGAGGAGCCGCAGGGCGGGGTGCTGCTGCGCTCCCTCGTCGCCGCCGCCACCGAAGACGCCTCGGTCGGCGCGCACCTGGGCGAGAGCCTCGGCGTGGAGAAGTACCTCGTCGAGCGGCTGCGCGGCGGCATCCGGGATGGGCAGCTCGCCGCCGACGCCCCGGTCGAGCAACTGGGTCGCGCGATCCTCGGGGCGATCATCGTCGAGGCGCTCGGCCGCGAAGCCCACGATCCGGGCTCGGTCGTCGCCCTGACCCGCTTCCTCTTCCGCTGACGCCGGTCGCCTTGTCGCCGGCGTGGTTCGTGAGCGAGCGCCAGTGAGCCGCCCGGGTCAGCCGAGGAGGATCGTGAGCACGGTCGCGCCGCCGCCACCGAGGATCAGCGCCACGATGACCGTCCACGCCACGATGCGGATGCGCCGGTTGCGCTTCTCGCCGAGGTCGCCGTAGTCCTCGCTGAGGTTGTCGCTCATGCGTCCACCGGCTCCGTCACGGTCGGGCCGAAGTACGACGGCAGCGTGGCCTGCGAGCGCTCGCGCAGCTCGGCGGCCGACACGGTGAACACGTCCTGCACCTCGAGCTGCGGCTCGCTGTCGGTCACGCCGATGCGCATCACCGGGTAGCCGCGGCCCTCGCACAGCCCGCGGAACTTCACGTCGTCCTCGCGGGGCACGGTCACGATCACGCGACCGGTCGACTCGGAGAACAGCGCGGTCGCGGCGTCCACCCCGTCGCGGTCCATGATCTCGGTGAGCCACACGCGGGCGCCGACGCCGAAGCGCATCACGCCCTCCGCGAGCGCCTGCGCCAGACCGCCCTCGGACAGGTCGTGCGCGGACGAGATCAGCCACTCGTCGCGGGCCGCAGCGAGCAGGCCCGCGAGGCGCTTCTCCCCCGCGAGGTCGACCTTCGGCGGGCGACCGCCGAGGTGCTGGTGCACGACCTCGGCCCACGCGGAGCCCGACAGCTCGGTCTGCGTGGTGCCGAGCAGGTAGATGTTCTGCCCCTCGTCCTGCCACCCCGACGGGATGCGGCGGGACACGTCGTCGATGATGCCGAGCACGCCGACGAGCGGGGTCGGGTGGATCGGCACGTCGCCGGTCTGGTTGTAGAACGAGACGTTGCCGCCGGTGACGGGGGTGCCCAGCTCGTAGCAGCCGTCGGCCAGGCCGTCGACCGTCTGCCCGAACTGCCACATGACCTCGGGGTTCTCGGGGGAGCCGAAGTTGAGGCAGTCGGTGATCGCGGTGGGCGTGGCGCCCGTCACGGCCACGTTGCGGTAGGCCTCCGCGAGCGCGAGCTGCGCCCCCGCGTACGGGTCGAGCTGGCAGTAGCGGCCGTTGGCGTCGGTCGCGATGGAGAACCCGAGGCCCGACTCCTCGTCGACCCGGATCATGCCCGCGTCGTCGGGGAAGCTCAGAGCGGTGTTGCCGAGCACGTAGTAGTCGTACTGGTTGGTGATCCAGCGGGTGTCGGCGAGGTTCGGGCTCGCGACGAGCGACAGGAACTGCTCGCGCAGCGTCTCCGGGTCGTTGGCGCGCGGCAGGTTCTCGGCGGCGTCGGCCTGCAGGGCGTCGATCCAGGTGGGGTACGCGACCGGGCGGTCGTACACGGGGCCGTCGACGGCGACCGTGGACGGGTCGACGTCGACGATGCGCTCGCCCTGCCAGTCGATGATGAGACGCCCGTCGCCGGTGACCTCGCCCAGCACGGAGGTCTCGACCTCCCACTTGTCGACGACCTTCATGAACGCTTCGAGCTTCTCGGGCGCGACGATCGCCATCATGCGCTCCTGCGACTCCGACATGAGGATCTCCTCGGCCGTGAGCGTGGGGTCGCGCAGCAGCACGTTGTCGAGCGAGACGTGCATGCCGCTGTTGCCGTTGGCCGCGAGCTCGCTGGTCGCGCAGGAGATGCCGGCGGCGCCGAGGTCCTGGATCGCCTCGACCAGCTCGCCGCGGTACAGCTCCAGGCAGCACTCGATGAGCACCTTCTCGGCGAACGGGTCGCCCACCTGCACCGCGGGGCGCTTGGTGGGGCCGGTGGAGTCGAACGAGTCGGAGGCGAGGATGCTCGCCCCGCCGATGCCGTCGCCACCCGTGCGGGCGCCGAACAGCACGACCTTGTTGCCCACGCCGGTCGCGTTGGCGAGCTTGAGGTCTTCGTGGCGCAGCACGCCGACCGCGAGCGCGTTCACGAGCGGGTTCGCCTGGTACACCGAGTCGAAGACGGTCTCGCCGCCGATGTTCGGCAGGCCGAGGCAGTTGCCGTAGAAGCTGATGCCGCTCGTGACGCCGTGCACCACGCGGGCGGTGTCGGGGTGGTCGATCGCGCCGAAGCGCAGCGCGTCCATGACCGCGACCGGGCGGGCGCCCATCGAGATGATGTCGCGCACGATGCCGCCGACGCCGGTGGCCGCACCCTGGAACGGCTCGATGAAGCTCGGGTGGTTGTGCGACTCCGCCTTGAAGGTGACGGCCCAGCCCTCGCCGACGTCGATGACGCCCGCGTTCTGCCCCATGCCGACCATGAGGCGTTCCTTCATCTCGTCGGAGACCTTCTGGCCGAAGCGGCGCAGGTAGTTCTTGCTCGACTTGTAGGAGCAGTGCTCCGACCACATCACCGAGTACATCGCCAGCTCGCCCGAGGTGGGGCGGCGGCCGAGGATCTCCTTGATGCGCGCGTACTCGTCGTCCTTGAGCCCGAGCGCGCCGTACGGCTGCTCCTTCTCGGGCGTCGCGATCGCGTTCTCGACCGAGTCGGGGACGTGCTGGGGGGAAGGTGCAGAGGGGGTGGTCACGCGCACTCCAAGGGAAGGGGCCGGCGGGGCGTCTTCAGTCTACCGGCGCGGGTGAGGCGGCTCTCCCGCGAGGGTTGGGCGTCAGATGCGGGCGGTGAGGACGGAAGCGATGTCTCTCTTCGTGTGGAGCACGCGATGGACTCGCACGGAATCCGGATCGTCCGTGTACACGACGAGATAAGGATGGCTTCGAAGAGGGAAGACGCGAATGTCGGGAATCTCGGTCACCAGCTCGAAGCGCGTCGATCCGAGCGCGCGATGCGCAGCCAGCCGGCTCATCGTCTGCTCGAGGTCGTCGATGAACGCGGTCGCGACGAGAGGCCCTGCTTCGCCGAGGTAGTACGTGACTGCGTCGTCGATGTCCTCATCGGCCCGCCTGGTGGTGACAACCCGCCCCGCGATCACGCGTCGGCGGCGTCTGTGTGGACGCGGGCTCGAAGGCGATCGAAGTATGCGTGGTCCACCTCGGAGCCCGGTCCGGATGTCATCCCGTCGACGACCAGGGATCGCAACTGCTCGCGGGCCTGCTCATGGCGGATCAGTTCACGCATGAATTCACTGCTGTTGCTGTATCCGCGCGCGGCCACCTGCGTCTCGACGAAGTCCTTCAGTGCGTCCGGAAGAGAGATGTTCATCGTGGCCATACCCCCACGCTAGTGCCGATGGCAAAGTTTGTCATGACACCAGGGAAGCTCATGATCGACGGCGATTCCGTCCTGCCACGGGGCACCGACAGAGAAGGGGGAGAACTCGCGAGAACGCCTGGATCAGGAGGGCGGGTCCGCGGCCGTGGCGAACCGGGCCGCGAGCGTCTCCGCCGCCTCGCGCAGGGGTTCCGGTCCGACCACCGTGAAGGGCGCATCGAACCGGGCGACCGCGGCGAGCACGCCCACCCACGACCACGAACCCACTGTCACGCGGCAGCGCCCGTCCGGCCGCTCCTCGACCTCGCCGTCGCCCACCCACGGCACCACCTCCCGCGCCGGAAGCTCGATCACGACCTCGCCGACGCACGGCCAGCGGTCCTCCGTGGTTGAGCCCTTCGCCCGCGCCGCCAGGTGGGTCGCGGCATCCTCCGCGGGAAGCGGTCGCGGCGTGAACGACGGCCCGCTCGGCACCCGCGGTCGCATCCGGTCGAGCCGGTAGGTGCGCCAGTCCGCCGCCTCCAGGTCCCACGCCATCAGGTACCACCGGCCCTCGCGCGCCACGACGGCATGGGGTTCCGTGCGCCGAGGGGGGCGGTCCGCCGCCGCGCCGTAGTCGAAGCGCAGCACCCGCCGGTCGCGCACCGCCGCGCTCGCCGCCTCCAGCACCCCCGGGTCCACCCGCACCTCGGCCGCCGCGCCGGTGAAGCGGATGCCGTCGATCCGGTGCCGGAGCCGCGAGGGCATCACCTGCCGCACCGTCGCGAGGGCGCGCTCTGCCGCCTCGGTCACATCGACGCCGCTCGCGCTCGCGCCCTGCAGTGCCACCGCGATCGCGACCGCCTGGTCGTCGTCGAACAGCAGCGGCGGCAGCTCGGACCCGGCTTCGAGGCGGTAGCCGCCATACGGGCCCTTGCTCGACCCGATGCGGTAGCCGAGGTTGCGCAGCCGGTCGACGTCGCGGCGGACGGTGCGGGGTGTGACGCCGAGGCGGTCGGCGAGTTCCTGGCCCGGCCAGTCGCGCGTCGCCTGCAGCAGCGACAGCAGCGCGAGCATGCGGGAGGAGCTTCCGGTCATGACTTCATTGTGCGGGAGGGAGAGGACAGAACCCGACCGCTACCCCTGTGATCGTGGACTCACGGCGGCGCTGAACGGCAGCCCGCAGAACCAGGAGAAGCCCATGTCCCTCACCACCACCACGCACCTGAACTTCCGCGGCACGGCCCGGAAGGCGCTCGACTTCTACCGCTCGGTGTTCGGTGGCACCGTGCACGCCGCGACCTACGCCGAGGTGGGCATGCCCGCGGACGCGCCCGGTCCGGACCGGATCGTGTTCGGCCAGCTCGACGGCGACCACGGGATCCGGCTCATGGCGTACGACATCCCCGGGCTGGACGACCCGGCGACCACGGCGGGCTCGACGCGGCGGGAGAACGGCGCGACCCTCACCGACCGCGCGTTCTTCCAGTCGCTGCGGGCGGACACCCTCCCCGAGCTCGAGGGCTACTGGGTGGCACTGGCGGAGGGGGCGACGGTGATCGAGCCGCTGGCCGCCTCGCCGTGGTCGCCCGGCTTCGGCATGCTGACCGACCGCTTCGGCGTCACCTGGGTGCTCGACGTCGCCCGCTGAGGCAATCTGCAACTGCACAGTTGCGCTCCCTGGATCGATGTGCAACTCTGGCCTTGCATTTCGATCCAGGGAGACCCATGACCACCACCGCGCAGATCCGCACCCGCGTGCGTCCCGCCGTCGTCCTCACCGTGCTGTTCGCCGGAGCCTTCGTGATGGGCTGCGCCGAGATGCTCGTCGTGGGAATGATCGACCTGATCGCCGAGGATCTCGCCGTCTCGCTGTCGGCGACCGGCGCTCTCGTCACCGCCAACGCCCTCGGCCTCGCCGTCGGAGGACCGCTGCTCGCCTTCCTCACGACCCGGTTCGATCGCCGCGCCGTGCTGATCGTGTCGGCGACGGTGTTCCTGCTGGCCACCCTGCTCCCCGCGCTGTTCGCCGACTACGCGCTGTTCCTGGGCGTCCGAGTGGTCGTCGGAGCCGTGCAGGGGCTGTTCATCGCGGCGGGCATGGTCACCGCGACGGCGATCGTTCCCCCGGAGCGGTCGGGGCGGGCGATGGCGGTCGTGATCTCGGGGTTCGCGACCGCCAGCGCACTGGGGCTGCCGCTCGGCACACTCCTGGGCCAGACGGTCGGATGGCGCGGCTCGTTCGCGGCGGTCGCCGCCGCGGCGGCGGTCGTGCTGGTGCTCCTGATCGCCGTCCTGCCCTCCGTTCCGGCCGCGGAGAGCGGCCGAGCGCTCGGACAGGCACGGGCGGCGTTCGCCCCGCGCGTGCTCGCGGTGCTGAGCGTGAGCTTCCTGACCTTCGCGGCCATGCTCGCCGCGATCACCTACCTCGTGCCGTTCCTCGCCGAGGTCACCGGGGTGAGTGGCCCGCTCGTCACCGTCTACCTGCTGCTGTACGGCGTCTCGACGACGCTCGGCTCCGCGCTGGGCGGGCGCTTCGCCGACCAGAACGCCGCCCGCATGCTCGTCATCGGAGCCGTGGGTGTGCTCGGGTCGCTGGCGCTGCTCCTCATCGGCGGCGGTCACCCGTGGATCGTCGGCCTCGCGGTGCTGGGCATCGGACTGTTCGGCATGGGCACGGCGCCGTCGATCCAGCATCGGGTCGTGGCACTGTCGGGTCGCGGTGCTCCCCTGGCGGCGTCGCTGCCGGCGTCCGCGGTGAATGCGGGCATCGCGACCGGGTCGCTCATCGGCGGTCTCGCGCTCGACGCCGGGGGCGCCTCCGCCGTCGCCGTCGCGGGCATGGCCGTCGCGACCGTGGCGATCGTGGCCGCCGCGGCCTCGGGACGCCTCCGCCCGCCCGCCTGATCGAGGCTGCCCGCGACAGCGTGAGGCGGAGCCGGGATGACCGTCGCGCGTCAGACCGGGGGCCACTGCGGGTGGCGGGCCACGGCCACGCGGGCGGAGAGGTCCGCGAGCACCGGGGAGCCCGTGCCCGCGGCGGCATCCGCGTCGGACAGGCCCAGGGCGTCGGCGAGGCCGAGCGCGAGCAGGGCGTGCCCGGCGGCGCTCGGGTGGAACGCGTCGTCGAGCAGCCCCCACGGCATGTCCTCGTTGCCCGGACCGGTGCCCGCGGAGAACGCGGTGAAGGCGGCGTGCTGGTCGACCAGGATCACGCCCTCGGTTTCTGCGACGTCGCGGATCGCCTGCGCGAAGTCACCGATGCGGGCGCGGTCGGGCGCATGGAGCAGGTCGACCGCGGGCGGGGTCTGCAGCACCGGCACGGCGCCGAGGTCGCGCACGCGTCGTACGAACTCCGCGATCGACCGTGCGAACGCGGACACCTCGATCACGGGGTCGAGCCACTGCGTGGTGCAGTCGTTCGTGCCGATCATGAGCGTCACCACGTCGGGCCGCCAGTGGGCCACGCGGCGCTCGAAGTCGTCGAGGATCAGGTCGGCGCGCCAGCCGGTGATGGCCGTGTTGATCACGGTGTCCTGCACGCGCCCGCGGTCGCCCCGGATCAGCTCGTGCAGGTGCTCGACGTAGTTCCTGGCGCCGCGGGTGTGGATGAGGCCGTGCGTGATCGAGTCGCCCGTGCACACCCAGGTGACCGGCGCCCCGGAGGCCAGGAGCCCCCGGAGCGCCGTGCGGTCGTCGGTCATCCGGTGACCTTGAGCTGCACGTCGATGAACCGCGGGCGGTAGATCGAGGCGTCGTCGTACACGTCGCCCACGTTGTCGAATGTGTTCACGTTGTACGACACCAGGATGCGGTTGCCCTGGCGCAGGTTCGGGTGCTCGTGCGCGTTGTAGGTGAACACGTCGGGGTCGCCGTAGCTGCCCAGCGCTCCGGTCTCGGGCGTGCGGTACAGCTCGACCGGGTCGGTGAACGGGCCGATCGGCGAGCACGAGGTGCGCGCGACGATGCGGGTGCTGAACAGCTCCGAGGTGTCCTGCGTCACGAGCAGGTAGCCGTCGCGGTAGGGCGCGACGCTAAACTCGTTCGCGACGTACGGCACCACGGGCACCGCGTCGGTCTCGGCGGCCGACCATCCGGTGCCGTTCCAGTAGGTCCAGGTGCCCGTGAGGCCGTCGCGGTCCTGCACGCGGGCGACGTAGGCGGAGCGCACTCCACCCGGGTCGGCGATGCCGTAGACGTACGTCGTGCCGCGCTCCTCCAGCGTCCACGAGCCCCAGTTGATGCCCGTCGCGGAGGGGAGGTCGTCGATCGACTCGAGCTGCAGCGTCTGCCCGTCGAGCGTGGCCAGCCGGTTCGCGGTCCACGCGAAGTCCCACTGGCCGGTGCCGGTGCGCGCGAACTGCAGCAGCGGCACCTGCACGGTCCCGTCGCGGCCGGGGGTCGGGTCGCCGATCCAGTACCACTTGCCGTCGGGCTCGGGCGGGATGATGCCGGCCGGGTCGTCGGGGGTGCCGCCGGTGATCGTGGTCAGGTTCCCCCGGCGGTCCTGCACCACCACGGAGTTGTTCACGAAGGGGGAGTCGGTGGGCCGCGAGCCGTCGGGGTTCACGGTGCCGAGGAACGTGTCGGAGAAGAACCATCCGGTCTTCCCCCTGCCGAGCGGCAGCGAGTAGGTGCTGTCGCCGCCGGTCCATTCGCCTCCCGTGTTGCCGTAGGTGGTGAACGTGTCGGTGAGGCCCTGGTTCACGCTCGCGGTGGCGGTGAGCGTCTTGTCGACCAGGGAGCACTGGCCGGGGCCGCTGCCGTGTCCTCCGCCGGCGGGCACCGCGGCCGTCGCGGGTGCGGCGAACAGCGCTCCGGCGCCGAGGGCTGCGGCGGCGAGACCTGCCGCGATCGTGCGTCTTCTCATATCGATCACTCCTTCGTGTTCGGGTGGTGCGGGGGTGGTGCGTCTGGGGGCCTGTCGTCTCGTCGGTTGCGCGGGCTTTCGAGAGAGCGGAGCGAGAGGAAGGGCGTCATCGGCCAGGGGTGCGGGTGATCCCTCCGGCCGCGTCGATGTCGTACGCGCGCTCGCCGACGCGCAGGCCGCGCAGCACGGCGTGCGGGTCGAGGGCGGCCACGCAGCCGGCGGCCCGCACCGTGCCGTCCGCGGCGACCGACACCCCGAACAGCGCCTCGACCACGAGCTCGATCCAGGCGCCAGACGACGAGCACGCCCAGTCGATGATGTACGGCAGCTGGGGTGGGGCCTTGCGGGCGCCGCCGTTGATGCCGGGCACCGCCTCGTCCACGAAGTGCGCCTGGCCCATCGGGCCCTGGTTCGCGGTGCGGGAGAGCCCCTCGACCCAGGCCGTCAGCACCTCGGGTGCTCCGAGGGCTGCGAGCGCGCGCCCGGCGTCGGCGGGCCAGGCGGGGTAGGCGCCGTTCCACTGGTGGTCGGGGCGCGGGCTGTAGCTGGCGTCGGGGTCCCAGGGCGAGAGCGCCCGCATCCAGTTGTCGGTCTGCAGCTCCCGCTGGAAGAACGCGACCATGTCGTCGCGCACGCCCGGGGCGAGGTCGTCGGCGATGGTGGTGCCGACGATGCTGAAGTCGTAGCAGTGGCGAACCGGCAGCAGCGTGCCGTCGGGTTGCCCGGCGGCGAAGATACCGGTCCCGGGGAGGTACCGCTCGATCACCGCGGGCAGCAGCGCCTCGGCGTCGGCGCGCAGCTCGGCCGCGGCGGTCTCGTCTCCCTGCAGTGCGGCGAGGTCGGCGGCCGTGCGCATGCTCCACACGTTCGCGGCGTTGAGGCTCGCGACCTCGTGCGTGTAGGAGCTGACGCACTCCAGCAGGTTGTCGATCTCGCCGTAGTCGGCCAGCGCGGTGTCGCGACGTAACTCCTTCCAGTTCGTCGCCCACTCCCGCACCGACCGGGCGACCGTCTGATCCCCCACGATCTCGTCGAGGAAGGCCACGTCGCCGGTGAACCGCACGTAGTCGTGCACGAGCCGGGTCATGGCGTAGTCGTTCACCGAGTACCAGCGGCCGACGGGGCCGCCCGTGAGCGAGGAGGTGCCGAAGTGCGAGTGGATGTCGAGGGAGATCCAGTGCCGCACCTGCGCCCGCATCTCGTCGGGGTCGAGCAGGGCGTGGCTGACGGAGCTGAGGCTGTAGTCCCAGATGAACGTGGTGGTGCCCCAGTAGTTCGGCATCAGCGTGTCGTACGACCGCCCGAGCACGTTGCCGGCGAAGTCGCGGCGGAACCAGATCACCCCGAGCACCGCCCACCAGTACAGGCGCCGCAGCGGCTCGGACGCGGTGTCGAGCAGCGGCAGGGCGCCCGAGAACTCGGTGTCGGCGGAGTCGAACGCGGCCCGCATCTGCCGGTTCCAGAACTCCTGCGCGGCGGTCAGGGCCGCGGGCACGTCGGCCGACACGAGCGCGTACGTGCGGGCGGCGTCGTCGCGCGAGAGGCCGAGCGCCTGCACGTAGGCCGTGCGGGAGACGGCGCCCGCCGGCACGGTGAGCACGGCCGACAGCTCGCCGCCGCGACCGTTGCCGCCGATGCCCGTGTCGAACGCGTCGGGCAGCTCGGCCACGCCGCTCAGCGCCGCGGATCCTCCGGTGAGGCCCTGCACGCTCCACGCCGCGGCATCGGCGGAGGCGAAGACGAGGCACTCGCCGTCGACCGTGGCGGTGTCGCGCTCGGAGGGCGACTCGGCGTCGAGCCAGGCGTCGGCGGAGCGGGTCACGCGTGCCGCGGCCGAGAGCCCGATGCGCACCTCGCGGTCGGTCGCTCCGGTGTTGCGCACCGCGATGTCGATCGCCACCGCCGTCCGCCCCGGCACGCACACGGTCGTCGTCTCGATCTCGAGCTCGCCCACGGTCGCCCGCCGCACCACCCGGTCGGGCCGCCACTCGTGCGTGACGGCGACGCCGTACGACGCGAACAGCCGGCCGTCGACGAACAGCACCGCGGTCTGCGTGAGCCCCTGCGACACGGGCGGGAACTGCACGGCGCTGAGTGCGGTGAGGTCGTGATCGACGCGCACCGTGCCGAGCATGTTCGTCAGGCCCGTGGGCGCGATCATGTCGTCGTAGTGATGCGTGACCGCATCGGCGACCAGATCCTCGACGGTGGGGATGAGGGGATTCATGATGCCTTTCGAGGCGGAGGGGGATCAGTACTGGCCGAGCGCGAGGCCCTTGGCGAAGAACCGCTGGGTGCAGAGGAACAGGATGACGGTGGGCAGCGACACCAGCACGGCCGCGGCGAGCACGACCGACATCTGCGCGCCGCCGTAGGTGCTCTGCATGCCCGACAGCGTGGTGATGATGGGGCGGATGTCGTCGGACTGGCTGAGCGTGAGGCCGAGCAGCAGGTCGTTCCACACGAACGTGGCCTGCAGGATGAAGATCGCGACCAGCGCGCTCGACGCCATCGGCAGGTACATCCGGGTGAAGATGCGCCAGGTGGTGGCGCCGTCGAGCACCGCGGCCTCGAACACGTTGTGCGCGACGCCGGTGAAGAAGTTGCGCATCACGAACGCCGAGAACGGCACCGAGATCACGGTGTAGATCATGATCATGCCGAGCCGGGTGTCGAAGAGCCCGGTGCGGGAGTAGGCGTCGAACAGGGGCAGCAGCACCATCTGCAGCGGGAACACCGTGCCGCCGAAGATCACGACGAACCACAGGAAGCCGCGCTTGAGGCGCAGGGCCACGATCGCGAAGCCGGCCGCCGCCCCCACGAGCACGGCGATGGTGGGCGACACGATCGAGTAGATGAGGGTGCTGACGATGCTGTCGCCGATGCCGGAGAGCTCGAGCGCTTGGCCGAAGTTCTCGAACAGGTGGAAGTCGGTGGGGATCCACGACTCCTTCGACGTGAAGGTGGTCGGGTCCTTCATGGCATTCACGACCAGCAGGTACGCGGGCAGCAGCCACACGATCCCGAGGACGACGAGCACGGCGGTGCGGATGATCTTCGACATCACATCTCCTTCTTCGGGGAGAGCTGCTGGCGCAGGTACAGCACCGACGCGACGAGGGTGATCACGGTCAGGAACACCGCGATCGCGGAGCCGAGGCCGTAGTCGCTGTTCACGAACGTCTCCTTGTACATCGTCAGCGCGAGGGTCTCGGAGACGGTGCCGGGTCCGCCCTTGGTCATGCCCCACACGATGTCGAAGGTCTTGAGGCTCGCGACGATCGAGAGCCCGACGACCACGGCGGTGAGCGGGCGCAGCATGGGCCACAGGATGCTCGTGAAGAGCCGGACGCCGCCGGCGCCGTCGATGCGCGCGGCCTCCAGGGGCTCCTTCGGGATGGCCTGGAGCCCGATCGTGAACAGCAGCGCGTTCACGCCGACGCCCTGCCACGACGAGGCGATGATCATCACGACGGTGTTGAGCGGGGCGTCGAGCAGCCACCGGGGCGGGTCGGTGATCCCGAACGCCGCGAGGGCCTGGTCGAGCGCGCCGCCCGAGGAGAGGATGAACGACCACACCACGCCGACGCCGATGCCGGAGAGGGCGTAGGGGATGAGGAACGGGAGGCGCAGCCAGATGCCCCCGCCGAGGTTCCAGGTGAGCAGCGCGATCGCCAGGCCGATGCCGACCGGGATGATCAGGGTGCCGATCACCCAGAGCACGGTGTTCATCGCGGAGCCCACGAAGTCGGCGTCGGTGAACATCTCGACGTAGTTGTCGAGCCCGATCCAGTCGGGGCTGCCGAGGCCGTTGTACGACGTGAAGCTGAGGAACACCGTCCACAGCAGCGGGAGGTAGAGCAGGACCGCCACCAGGATCACGCCCGGGGCGACGAAGCCCCGGGCGGACCACTGGTACGGCGTCTTCTGATGCGCCATCCGCTCGCTTACTCCTGCTCTGCCCAGTACTTGTCAGCCGTCGCCTGGATCTTCTCCAGGAACGGCATCGGGTCGCCCGGGTTGGCGTTGAAGGCGCCGAACTGCTCGATCGCGGTGGTCACGATCTCGGTGGGCATGGCCTCGAAGAACCGGTCGTAGAGGGAGTAGTCGTCGCCGGCGATCTGCTCGCCGAGCTCGGCCAGGGCGGGGTCGGCGACCTCGGCCTTCGGGTTGAACGCCACGTCGCCGTGGGCGTCGTTCCACGCGGTCTGCGCCTCGGGCGACATCCACCACTCGGCGTAGGCGAGTCCGAGGTCGCGCTGCTTCGAGTTCTCGGCCGTGCAGATCGGGCCGGACTCGACGGCCACCGGGGTGGTGTCGAGGTCGCCGTTCACCGCGGGGATCGCGAACATGCCGTAGTCGTCGGTGGTCATGCCGGCGCCTTCGAGGTTGCCGGCGAAGAACGTGCCGAAGTTGATCATGGCGTAGTCGCCCTGCTTGAGCCCGACCGCGGGGTCGGTGGTGCTGCCCGCGTCGCTGAACCAGCCGTTCTCCTGCTCCTCGAGCCACACGTTCATGACGTCGACGATCTCGGGGTCGGTGTACTTCACGTCGCCCGTGGTGAGCCCGGCGTACAGGTCGGGGTCGGTGGAGGCGACGAGGTGCTGGAACCACTGGAAGGTGAACAGCACGCTGGTCTGGTAGTACGGGGTGACCCCGGCGTCCTTCAGGGTCTCGGCGGCGGTGTTCAGCTCGTCCCACGTGGTGGGCACCTCGATGCCGTTGTCGGCGAAGGCGGCCTTGTTGTAGAACATGATCCAGTAGGCGATGTTCATGGGCACGCAGTACTGCTTGCCGTCGAACGTGTAGCTGTCGCGCAGGTCTTCGCTCACCCAGCCCTCGTCGACGGCCTTGCTCCAGATGTCGGTGGTCTCGGCCACCAGGCCCTCGTCGACCAGCTGCTTGAGCGAGTCGCCGGTGTGCCACGTGAACAGGCCGGGCGACTTGTCGGTGCGGAACGACTGCTTGATGAAGGCGTCGTACTGGTTGGCGTCGGAGTAGCCGGTGGTCTTGAGGGTGATGTCGACGGCGTCGCCGCTGACCTCGTTGAGCGACTCGAAGTCGGGCTTCCACGCCGCCTTGTCGGTGTAGAAGTTGAGCGTGCCGGTGACCTCTCCGCCCTCGGCGCCTCCGCCTCCGGAGTCGCCGGAGCAGCCGGCGAGAGCCAGGGTGCCGAGGAGGAGACCGGCCGCGGCGGCGGCGATCGTGCGTCGCGAAATCATTCAGAACTCCCTTGTTCGTGTTGGTATCGTTACCAGAAATCTGGTCTCACGATACCGAGGTGATGACGGCGGTGCAAGGGATTCCCGGGTGGGATCCTCGCGGTGATGTCTCGTGCTGTGTGTCGGGTGTCGATGTTCGTGTCGGGTGTCGGTGTTCAGTTGTCACCCGTGCGCGTGCCGCGCACGGAGGCCTTGACGGTCGCGAAGCGCGGGCTCCGCGAGTTCTCGGTGCGCTCGATCCGGTACGCGCCCACCGCGGCCGGCACGATGAAGGTCTCGGCGTAGTGGATCACGAAGGGCTCGAACGATGCGGTCGGGCTGACCACCCGCACCTCGTCGCCCTCCACCAGGTTGAGCACGTTGACCGTGCCCTCGGTGTCGTGATCGGCGCCCTGCGCGAACCAGTGCCGGCGCACCTCGATGAACTCCAGCTCGTGCAGTCCCGTGCGCTCCTCGGTGACCTCGTCATCGGTGTGCACGGTCTCGACGCGGTCGACCAGGTTCTCCATCACCCAGGTGGTGTCGCGGTCCCACTGGATGTTGCGGGCGCCGTGGTCGAGGTGCACGGGGCGGGGGATGCCGTCGAGGCCCACGCGGCCCCAGTCCCACAGCTTGAACGTGAAGATGAACGGCGTCGCCGAGATCTCCAGCACCATCGAATTCGATCCCGATGCGTGCACGGTGCCCGCGGGGATCAGGAAGTGGTCGTGCTTGCGGGCGGGGAACGAGTTGACGTACTTCTCGGCGGGGAACGGGTGCTCGCCGTCCTGCGCGGTCGCCAGATCCTGCAGCATCTCGGCGGGGTCGATGCCCTCCTTGGTGCCCAGGTACACGACCGCGTCGTCGCCGACGTCGAGCATGTAGTAGCTCTCGTCCTGCGTGTAGTGCATGCCGAACGTGTTCTGGATGTAGTCCGTCAGCGGATGCACCTGCAGGCTGAGGTTGCCGCCGTCCATCGTGTCGAGGAAGTCGAAGCGGATGGGGAACTCGGCCCCGAAGCGCGCGAACGTCTTGGCGCCGAGCAGATCGACCGGGCGGCTGAACACCAGGTCGAGCGCGGGCAGCTCGATCACGCCGCCGTCGCCCTCCAGCAGCAGCGAGTTCTCCTCGGGCACGCAGTCGAAGCACCACGCGTAGTTGTCCTTCGAGGGGTCGAGCCCGATGAGGTTCTTCATCCACTGCCCGCCCCACACGCCGGGGTCGAAGAACGGCACGACGCGGAACGGGCGGTGCGCCGCATCCTTCAGGGCCTGCCGGAAGGCGGTGCCCGTGATCATGCCCGCGTCGGGGGAGTCGGGGTGCGGTTCGGCCGGGGCGATCGCGTTGCCGTCGAGCACGAAGTCGAGCGTGTCGAACAGCGTGCGCTTGTGGCGGTCGGCCACCCGCCACTCCACGAAGAAACCGCGCTTGTACTTGCGCAGGTTGTCCTCGCCGGGGTTGTCGGCGCGCCAGTTCGTGGCCCCCTGGCGCTGCCGCAGCTGGATCTCCCAGCGGGCCATGTCGACCAGCACGGTCGCGGAGGCTCCGGCCAGACGGTCCTCGAGCAGCGCCGCGCCCCAGCCGACCACGACCGTCGGGGTTCCGGTGATCGCGGCCGCGAGGGCGTCGAGGCGCTCGGCGTCGTAGAAGTCGTCCAGGGTGAAGTGGCTCATGACGCCGAAGACCCGGTCGTCGGTGAGGTTCGGGGCGATCAGCCGCTCGACCTCGGCGACCGGACGCGCCGCGGTCTCCACGTCGGTGAGGGTCCAGGCGGGAAGGGCGGCCTCCACCTGGGCGGCGAGCGCGGGCACGTCGACGCCGGGGTAGGTGTCCACCAGCAGCACGGGCGCCGTGCCGGTCACGCGGGCGCGGGCCTCGGCGAGCTCGGCGGCGGCGGCCCACGCCTCGGCGCCGCGCAGGATGCGCTCGCCCGGCGGCAGCGCCACGGTCGGCTGGGTGTCGTAGCGACCCCGGGTGGTGTGCCCTTCGTGCATGTCGCTGATCGGCGCGGTCACTGGTCCTCCTGCGGTGGTGCGGTGCGGGGTGCGGTCGTCGGCTCCGGGGTCCCCGATGGGGCCGGGCGCGACGAGGGGTTCGAGGGTGCGGGTGGGGCGGCGGTGGCGGACGCCGCGGCGGCGCGGGCGAGGACGCTGAGGCCGCGGGCGACCGAGAGCTCCGGCTCGGGTGGGACGACGAGGCGCGGGGGCGTGAGCGACGGCCACAGGTGTGCGCGCAGGTACTCGTCGACGGGCGTGCTGATCGCGGCGCCCGCGCGGAGGATGCCCCCGGAGAGGATCACCACGGCCGGGTCGTAGGAATGCACGAGGCTCGTGACGACCGCGCCCCACACGTGCAGGAAGCGGTCGCGGAGCTCGGGGTGCGCGTCGGTCGTGAAGACCTCGGTCATGCTCACGCCCGCCGGCAGGGCGCGGGTGCTGGCGAGCGCTTCACCGCAGCCGATGTTGCCGCACGGGCAGGTGGGGCCGTCGAGGTCGACCGTGAGGTGTCCGCCGAGGATGCCCGCGTGACCCGTGCGGCCGCGGAGCGCGACCCCGTCGAGGAGCGCGGCCGTGCCGATGCCCGTGCCCAGTGTGACCAGCACGGCGTCGCGCTCGCCGAGGGCGCTGCCCGCGGAGGTCTCGCCGATCAGCGCCGCGCGGGCGTCGTTCTCCACCACGGCGGGCAGCCCGAACTCCGCGCGGGCCCAGGTGCCGAGGTCGAAGTCGCGGAGGAAGTCGTACTTGGCGTTCGCGTGCCGCATGCGCCCGGTCGCGGGGTCGACCACGCCGGGGACGGCGATGCCCACGGCGTCGGCCTCGGCACCGAGTTCGCTCAGGAGACGGCGGGCGTCGAGGGCCGCGTCGGCGAGGTCGGCGGCGGTGCCGCGCACGGGGAGCCGGTTCGACGCGAGGACGCGGTCGCCGTCGATGACGGCCAGCTTGATCTCGGTTCCCCCGAAATCGATGCACAGCTCCATCCGGCCTCCTCGTCGATGATTGGTAACGTTATCAATGAGGGCGGAGGGTGTCAACCATCCGCGGCAGGGGTGGTTCAGCGCACGCCGCGGAGCGACACCGGCAGCTCGACCTCGCGGGCGGGCGCCTCGCGATCGCCGCCGTCGAGACGGTCGAGCAGCAGGCGGGCGGCCGTGCGACCGAGCTCTCGCGGGTCGTGGTCGATCACGCTGATGGGCACGGGCGACAGCTCGGCGAGCTCGAAGTCGTCGAAGCTCAGCAGCTCGGGGAAGTCGGCCGGAGCACGAAGCCCCGTGGCGAGCTGCGTGCTGATCTCCTTGAGCGCGCCGATCGCGTTGCGGTTGTTGGCGCAGAAGATCGCCGTCGGCGGGTTCTTGGCCCGCAGCAGCGCGCGGGTGGCATCGCGCGCCTGCTCGACGGTCTGCTGGTTCGTGGCGACCAGGTGCGGGTCGACCCGGAGGCCGCGCGTCTCCATCGCCCGCACGAACCCGGCATGGCGGCGCTCGCCGGTGAAGATCGACAGGGCGTTGCCGAGATAACCGATGCGGGTGTGACCGCCGTCGATCAGGGCCGTCGTGCCGCGGAACGCGCCGTCTTCGTCGGCGAGCACCACGCTGTCGGCCGCGAGCCCGTCGATGCGGCGCGAGGCCAGCACCACCGGCACGCCCTGGTTCTGCGAGTGCGCGAGGTGCGTGGAGGTGGTGCTCGCGGGCACCACGATGAGTCCGTCGACGCGACGCCCGAGGAAGTCGCCGACGAGCTCGGCCTCGCGGGCGGCGTCCTCCGAGGTGTTGCCGAGCAGGATGCGGCGGCCGGTGAGGGCGGCCTCCTCCTCCACGCCGAGTGCGAAGGTGCTGTAGTACGGGTTGGCGATGTTGGTGATCGCGACGCCGATGAGTCCGCTGCTGTGACCAGGGCGGATGCTGCGGGCGTTCTCGTTGCGGTGATACCCGAGCTCGGCGACCGCGGCGAGCACCCGCTGCTGCACCTCGGGCTTCACGTTCACGCCGCCGGACAGCGTGCGTGACACCGTCATGGGGCTGACGCCCGCGCGCTGGGCGACCTCCTTCACGGTCGGCCGGTGCGCCCTCTCGCTCATTCCTGCCTCCGAGCCGTGGTGTCCGCGATCTGAAGGGAACGTTATCAGCGAAGCCGCGCGGCGGCGGTCAGGGTGCGCGAGGTCCGCCGTGGATCGGAGGAGTTGTGCGCAGATGCGGCCGGCGCCGTGGGCGGAAACACGGTGTCAAGGCCCTCTTCGCTGTCGGTTGCCCCACGTAGAAAGGAGGGACGACGAAAGGCAGGGGCATGGCCGCAGGTGACATCGAGACCTTCTCGCGCAATGGGATCTGGTTCAACCGCATCCAGGGCGAGTCGCACACGCTCGGGAGCAGCTTCGAGTCGATGGACGAGGCGGTGAAGGTCGGTCGCGGGGCGGCGGTCGCGCGTCAGGTGCAGCACTTCGTGCGCACCGAGGAAGGGCCGTCCGAGGATGTCGCTCCGAACGAGGCGCACCCGCGCGACCTGATGTGGTGACCGCACCGATGCTGCTGCAGGTGTGCGCGAACGGCGCGCGCGAGGTGGCGTCGCATCCGTGGCTGAGCGCCGACGAGACGGTGGTCGCGCAAGACGCCGCGGCGGCGCTCGAGGCCGGTGCGGCGGAGGTGCACGTGCACCCGAAGGATGCGTCGGGCCGGGATTCGCTCGACTCGCGGGACGTGCAGCGGTGGCTCGGGGCCGTCCGCGCGGCATGCCCCGGTGTGCCCGTGGGCGTGACGACCGGTGCATGGGCGGAGCCCGACGTGTCGCGACGGCTCGCCGCGATCGAGTCGTGGACCGAGCTGCCCGACTACGCCTCGGTGAACTGGCACGAGGCGGGGGCCGATGAGGTGGCCGCCCTGCTGCGGCGTCGCGGGATCGGCGTGGAGGCGGGGATCTGGGACGCGGCGGGCCTGGAGGTGTGGCGGCACTCGCCGGTGCGCGGGGACTGTGTGCGGGTGCTCGTCGAGCTGCCCGACGAGGCGGCCGAGGTGGTGCGTGCGCACGCGGAGGGCCTGGTCGCGCACGTGGCCAAGGAGGAGCCCGACCTGCCGATCCTGCTGCACGGGGAGGAGCGGTCGGCCTGGCCCGCGCTCGACCTCGCCGTGGAGCTCGGGCTCGACACGCGGATCGGCCTGGAGGACGTGCTGCTGCTTCCCGACGGCACCGATGCCCCCGGCAACGCCGCCCTCGTCCGGGCGGCTCGCGCCCGCGGCGCCGGGGTGTGACCCCGGGCCCGGTGGCGTGCGGGGTCGAAACCGCTCCTCCCCGGGCGGCTTCCGGTGCGTTTCCCACCCCGCACGGCCCGCATCCGGGCCGGCTCAGGCCTCCCAGCCGCGCCACTCCGGGCGGTCGACGATGCAGAAGCGGTTGCCCTCGGGGTCTTCCATGATGATGTAGTCCGCGTCGTCGGGCCGGCCGTCCCAGCGCACCTCGCGCGCCCCGAGCCCGGCCAGTCGCCGGACCTCGGCGGCCTGGTCTTCGGCGTAGATGTCGAGATGGATGCGCGGCGGCAGCACCCGCTCGGAGTGGTGGGCGTCGAGCGCGATGCACGGCGTCTCGGCATCGCGCGGTTTCAGCACGAGCCAGTCGTCCTCGGCGGGGTCGCGCTCCACATAGTCGAGGGCGGCCTTCCAGAACGCGGCCTGGGCCGGGAGGTCGTTCACGCGTATCACGATCGACACGATCTTCAGCATGCCCGGGAGTGTACGGGCGGCTCGGGAGGGGGGACAGGGCCTTGCGGACCGATGCGGGTGCGCTCCGCGGACCCGGGCGGCGTGCGCGTCTGCGCGCGAGTCTCCTCCGTCTCACCCCGTAGCCCGCACCCCGCACCCGCAGCCCGCGCACCGCGGCTCACCACAACTCACATCACTCCTGCGGATCCCGGCGCCGCCGCGTCCGTCCGCCCGAAGTCGCTCGTGAGCCACGCCTCCACCGACGCGAAGGGGAAGTCACGCGGGGTGTGCGTGCCCGGAAGGATCCGCGCGTGCCGCATCCGGTCGAGGCGGAACAGCCGCCAGTCGTCGCGATCGAGGTCGAATGCCACGACGTACCACCGCGACGTCCGCCGCACGTGGCGGTGCGGCTCGATGGTCCGCGCGGAGGCGGTGCCGTGCTGGTCGGTGTAGTCGAAGGTGAGGCGCGAGCCCTGGGCGACCGCGTCGGCGAGGGTGCCGACGAGTGCCCAGTCCACGGCGGCCGTCTCCGGCTGGAGGATCTGCGTCGACAGGGCGGTGGCGGCGGCTCGGCGGCGCAGCGCGGGCGGCAGGGTCTGTTCGAGTTTGGCGCGGGCGACCGCGGGCGCGGGGTCGGCGGGGTCTCCGGTCTCGAGCACGAGCAGAGCCGTGATGATCGTGGTGACCTCGTCCGCGTCGAGCAGCAGCGGAGGGATGCGGGTGCCGGGGCGCAGGCGGTAGGCGGCGCCGGGTCCGGGTCGGGAGTGCACGTCGTAGCCGAGGTCGCGGAGGCGTTGCGCATCGCGGCGGACGGTCCGGGCACTCACCTCCAGGCGTGCGGCGAGCTCGGGCACGCTCCACTCGCCGCCGGTCTGCAGGAGGGACAGGAGACGGAGCGTGCGGTTCGACGGAGTGTCCACGCCTCCATGATCCCGCGAGATACGGCCAGGATCAGGCCGTATCTGGTTCTAACGTGGGCGGACATCGAACGAGAGGATCCCTCATGCGCATCGCTGTCACGACCCCGAACGGCCATGTCGGCCGGCACCTGACGCGGATGCTGGTGCGCGCCGGCGTCCGTCCGCTCCTCCTCACGCGCACCCCCGATCGCATCGCGGCGGAGCTGCGGCCGCACGTCGAGATCGCCCGCGCCGACTCGCAGAACGCCGAGGAGGTGAGCGCCGCGACCCGGGGCGTGGACGCCCTGTACTGGGTGGATCCGTCGGTGATGTCGGAGGATCCGCTCGCCGACTACGCGCGGGCGACGGACGCCCTGGTGGGCGCGGTCGCGCGGAACGGCATCGGGCGGGTGGTGTTCCAGAGCAGCGTCGGTGCCGAGAAGCGTCACGGCGCGGGCGAGATCGACGGGCTCGCCGCGACCGAGGTGGCGCTCGACGCTCTGGGCATCGCTGTGACCCATCTGCGCTGCGGCTACTTCTTCAGCAACCTGCTGCTCGACGCGGAGTCGCTGCGGGCCGGGCGGCTGTCGACGGTGCTGCCGCTCGATTCGACGATGCCGTGGGTGGCGCCGCGCGACATCGCCGAGGTCGCCGCGCTCACCCTGCTCAACCGCGAGTGGAGCGGGCGGCGGGTGCAGGCGGTGCACGGGCCGGAGGATCTGAGCTGGGCGCAGGTCGCCGGCATCCTCACGCACGAGCTCGGCCGCGAGGTCACGGTGGAGCGCATCGCCGACGACGACCTGCGTCAGGGCCTGCAGGCTGCGGGCATGCCGGAGGCTATGGCGGAGGCCGTGTTGGGCATGTCCACCGGGCTGCGCGACGACTTCACCCCGGAGCAACCGCGCTCGCTCGTGACCACGACCCCCACGACCCTGCGGTCCTGGGTGCGGGACGAGCTTGTGGGGGTGGTGTAGCCGTCAGCGCATGAAGCCGTCCTGCACGCGACCCCCGGCACGGGCGAGCTCCTCGTCCGCGCGTGCCGCGAACGCGGTGAGGTCGCCGTGGAGCAGGGGTGCGGCGAGGCGCTCCGCGCGGGCGGGGTCCAGGTCGCGGAGCCGCCGCGGGAGGTACTTGCCCGTTCCGATCCAGTGCCGTTCGGTGAGCAGCACGAGCTCCGCGACCCGGGAGAACAGCGTCCAGGCGATGACGTTCCGCTCCAGGTCGTCGGTGGCGTCGCGCAGATCGTCGAGCAGGTCGGTGATCATGTAGCGCCGCAGCGCGAGCTCATGCTCGTCCATGGTCGGGCCGTCTGCGAGTCGCGCGCCCCACTCCTCGCGGAGGGCGGTGAGGGCCTGGCCGCCGCGCACCTCTTCGCCTTCGACGAGCATGTGGACGATGACGGGCCGGTGCTGATCGATCCCGCCGCGCGCCCATTCCCGGTAGCCGTCGTGCGTGTACGCGAACACCTCGAAGATCTCTCCCTCGAAGCGGTAGGTCGCGGCCAGGCTCGTCCCGCCGTTCGGAAACAGCGCGTCGCCGATCACGAGGAGGTCGATGTCGCTGGAGGCCGTCCGGTCGCCGCGGGCCGTGCTGCCGCCGATCACCGCGATCTCCGCCGCCGGGAACTCCCGCTCGATGAAGCGCTCACACAGGTCGAGGTACGTCATCCGGGCATCGTAACGACAGTGCACCTCGCCCCGGGCGCAGGCCGCTCTCACCTGCCGCATCAGACCCGCGCCCGCACACGAGTAACGCCCCCGCCGTTCGGGTCGGCGGGGGCGTCGGTCTCACGCAGTCGCGTTACTGGACGGACCAGCCGCCGTCCGAGGCGAGGATGGCGCCGTTGATGTTCACGGCGTCGTCCGACAGCAGGAACGTGATCGACGCGGCCAGGTGCTCGGCGGTCGCGACGGTGGGGATGGCCTGCTGGAACGGGGCGAGGCGCCCGGAACCGTACTCCGACATGTGCGGGGGCATCGGGATGCCGGTGGCGACACCGCCGGGGGCGACGGAGTTCACGCGGATGCCCTTCGGTCCGTACATGAAGGCGGCCGACTTGGTGACGCCGATGATGCCGTGCTTGCTGGCCGTGTAGGCGTTGCCCGAGGCGTTGCCGCGGAGGCCGGCCTCGCTCGAGACGTTGAGGATCGCGCCGTGTCCGGCCTTCTCCATCACGGGGATGACCGCGCGCATGAGCTTGAACGGGGCGGTGAGGTTGATCGCGATGACGCGGTCCCAGACGGCGTCGGGGGTCTCGCCCGCGGGGGAGAAGTCGTCGTTGATGCCGGCGACGTTGGCGAGGCCGTCGATGCGGTCGCCCGCGGCGGCGAGGACGGCGTCGATGGCCTCCTGCTTCGTGAGGTCGCCCGCGACCGTGACGATGTCGGCCTCCGGGAGCTCGGCCGTGAGGGCGCCGAGCTTCTCGGCGGCGATGTCGCTCGCGATCACGCGGCCGCCCTCGCGGGCGATGCGGGAGGCGGTGGCCTTGCCGATGCCGGAGGCGGCGCCCGTGACGATCACGGTCTTGCCGGCGAAGCGGCCGGCGGTGACCTTCTCGGTCCAGCCCTCGGAGGCGTCGTCTTCGGGGATCTCGCCGTTGTTGGCGGCGCGCACCAGGTCGTCGACGACCGACTGCGGGAGCTGGCCCTGGCTCATGGCGACGAGCTGCTGCAGGGGCAGGCCGAGCACGGGGGTGAGAAGCCCGGGGTCGGCGCCCGTCTGCTCGAAGAGTCCCCGGATGAGCGGGCCGCCGGTCGGGTCGTTCATCCAGTCGCCGATGGTGGAGTGTGCGGTGAGGGCCATGCTCTTTCTCCTTGCTCGGGTTTCGCAACGGTGCGTCTACTTATGTTCCAGTGTACGCCTCTGTACGCTCGATGGGTGCCCCGACCTCGCAGCGAGAAAGCCCGCCAGTCCGTGCTGGACGCGATGCGTCGCGCGCTCGCCGAGGACGGCTACGAGGCCGTGACGATCGAGGGTCTTGCGGAGGCGGCCGGGGTGTCGAAGCAGACCATCTACCGGTGGTGGAAGACGAAGGCCGCGATCCTCGGCGAGGCGCTGCTCGAGGGCACCCTGCCAGGCGCGGACGTGACGGTACCGATGACCGACGACCTCGACGCGGATCTGCGGGCCTGGTTCACGGCGGTGTCCGCGGGGCTCGCCCGGCCGCAGGGGGTGGCGCTCGCGCGGGCGCTGATCGAGGTGACCGCGGCCGACCCCGAGCTCGGGCTGGTGTTGAACGAGAAGCTCGCGGCGCCGATCCGCCAGTGGGTCGGCGACCGCATCGCGCGCGGTCGTGCGGCCGGTGTTGTGCGGGAGGACGTGGACGCCGCCGCGATCGCGGATCAGTTCATCGCGATGGCCTCGTACGCCGCACTGATCGGTCGGCCCCTGAGCGCCGAGCGCGTGGAGGAGACGGTGCTCCTGCTCCTCCGCGGGATTGCCCAGGGCTGAGCCACCACCACCGATATACAACGGCCGGAGGGTGTGCACTTTTCTGGACTCCGCATCGACCCCTGTGCCAGCGTTCATGACGAATCGATCGCGGGGGCTGTGCGGGGATGCGTCGCGTCAGATTTCGCGAGCACGCCCTTCACCGCGGTCGGGGGAAGGGAGACAGCAATGCGCATCAAGGAGCCCTCGGGGCAGGTCGGATATGTCCTCGTTGTCGTGATCGGAATTCCGCTTGTCCTTGTCCCTCTGAGCGTCGTCAGCTTCGAGCTCGGCGTCATCTGGGCCGTCGTGGCGCTCGTTTCCGCGGCGATCGTGTCGGCGCGAACATTTCGCGGGCCGGCAGAGTCGGACGCCAGGAGACCGTGGTGGAGGATGACGTACGCCCGCCGCATGAGCATCGCGCTTGCTCTGTTCTTCTTCGCGCAGGGAGCGTGCGCGTCGATCGCTGCGGGGCAGTTCCCGAATCCGCCACTCGTCTTCGTGGGAGGTGTCGTGCTGGTTCTCGTGGCGGGGTTGTACGTGAACTCGGCGATCAGGATGGGATCCGCGTCCGGGACGGAATAGCGGCCGCGGTTCGGAGACGAACGAGTGATCGCTTCTGGCTAGCCGCGTCTGCGGAGCACCTTTCCCACCACAGCCAACGCGACTCCGAGAAGTATCAGAGCAGCGAGCCAGAGGACCCACGCGACGTCGTGGAACAGCGGGAGGGTCGCGACCGTCGGAAGCGCCGTGCCGAGCAGCACCAGCGCGACGACCGTTCCCCGCTCCCGGGCGGTTCCGCGGGTCGGGCTCCCGCTCACGACTTCTTCTCCGCGCGGTGCCGGGGGCTGTCGGGGTTCATGAGGGAGTGGCGGCGGCCGTAGAGGAAGTAGATGATCAGGCCGATCACGAGCCAGACGGCGAAGCGCAGCCAGGTCTCCCAGTGCAGCTGGGAGATGAGGAACAGGGAGAAGCCGACGCCGATGATCGGGACCACCGGCATGAAGGGCAGGCGGAAGGTGCGCGGGGCGTCGGGCTTCGTGTAGCGGAACACGATCACCGCGACGCACACCACGACGAACGCGGCGAGGATGCCGATGTTCGTCAGGTCGGCGACTGCGCGGATGGGGAAGACGCCGGCGAAGAAGGCGGAGGCGATGCCGGCGATCCAGGTGACGCGCTGCGGCACGCCCCGGCGGTCGACCTTGCTGAACCAGCCGGGGAGGAGTCCGTCGCGGCTCATCGAGAACCAGACGCGGGTCGCGCCGAGGAGGAAGGTGAGCATGACGGTGAGGATCGACAGCACCGCGAACACGGAGATGATGGCGGCGACGACGGGCAGGCCCACGCCGGTGAACGCGGAGGCGAAGCCGGCCTTGGGGTCGATCTCGGTGTAGTTCTGCATGCCGGTGAGCACGAGGGTCGCGGCGACGTACAGCAGCATCGCGATGATGAGCGACAGGATGATGGCCTTCGGCATGTGCTTGCGGCCGTCCTTGGCCTCTTCGGCGGCGGTGCTCATGGCGTCGTAGCCGAACACAGCGAAGAACACGGTGGCGGCGCCGGTGAAGACGGGGCCGAAGCCGCTGGGCATGAAGGGGTCGTAGTTCTCGGTGTTGATGTAGAAGATGCCGAGGCCGACGATGCCGAGGATCAGCGCGATCTTGATGGCGACGGCGACGAGCTCGAAGCGTCCGAACGTCTGGGTGCCGCGGCTGAGGAGGAACGTCACGAGCAGGCAGATCACGATCGCGGGCACGTTGATGGCGCCGCCCGGCACGTCGGCGGTCTCGGTGACGGAGAGCGGCAGGTGGATGCCGAACCCGGAGAGGAACGCGTCGAGGTAGCCGGCGATGCCGATGGCGACCACCGCGACGATGGCGACGTATTCGAGCAGGAGGTCCCAGCCGATGAACCAGCCGACGACTTCGCCGAGCGCGACGTACCCGTAGCTGTAGGCGGAGCCGGCGCGGGGGATCATGCCGGCGAACTCGGCGTACGACAGGGCGGCGGCCGCGGAGGCGAGCCCGGCGATGAGGAACGAGATGAGCACGGCCGGTCCCACACCCGGGTTGGCGGCGTCGCCGTGTGCGACGAGTCCGGCGAGCGAGAAGATCCCGACGCCGATGATGCCGCCGACGCCGATCGCCGTGAGCTGCCACAGGCCGAGCGACTTGTGCAGGCCGCTGCGCGCGGCCTCCTCCGTCATGTCGCTGACGGGCTTGCGCCGCCAGACCGAGCGGGACGGGGTCTTCGAGGTGTCGGGCATCATCGCCTTCCGGTCGGGCTCGCGCAGGGTGCTGCGCGAGGTCCTGTGCCGCACGCGGGTGCACGCGCGGGGTCGTCCGCGGCCGGGGGCGGCGCCGGGTGGAGCGCCTGTCTGCCGAGGGGACCAGTGGCACGCTACCCCGAACGGTGCCGGCGCGGTGATATGCAGGGAAGGATGTGGTCAGAAGTCGCCATCGGCGACCTGGAAGCAGACCAGGTCACGGGGCATGTGGTGAGGCTAGCGGCTTCGTCGCCTCCGTCCGTCCGTCGGTGAAGCGCGCCTGGGCGCGGTCGTGGCGGCGGGGCACTTCGACGTGCTGCGTGGCGGCGGCGAGTCCCATGCGCTTGGTGGAGACGTAGACGCTCTCGGCGGTGTCGACGAGGAACGTCTCGTGCCACACGCCCACCGCGCCGGGGGCCTTGCGGGCGGCGCGGTTGAAGGCAGTCCAGGCGGGGCGGTGCTCCTGGTTCGGGTTCGAGGCGTAGGCGTAGAGCTTCTCGACCGACGACCAGAACTGCACGACGTAGGGGCCGCCCGAGCCGAGGAGCAGCTGGTAGCCGAGCAGCCCGGAGTCGGGGTCCGTGCTGAGCTCGCGGAGCATCCGCGGCATCGCGACGAACGCGGGCAGCCACAGGTCGGGCCGCCACCAGCGGTTGATCTGCATGCCGATGTGGAACACGACGAGCTCGCCGTCGTGGTGGTGGGTCATGCGGCCCGTGACGACCTGGGACATGGTGTCTCCTTCGTATGGATAGCGTCACTATCCATACTGGATAGCGCTACTATCTATGTCAAGAGGTGGCCATGAGGATTTCCGAACTGTCGGCGCAGACCGGCGTGACCGTGCCGACGATCAAGTACTACCTGCGCGAGGGGCTGCTCCCCGAGGGCGAGCGGACGTCGCCGACCCAGGCCGCGTACGGCGAGAAGCACGTGGAGCGGCTGCGGGTGATCCGGGCGCTGCTCGACGCCGGCGTGAGCATCGCCGAGACGCGCCGGGTGCTCGGCGCGCTGGACGACCCGCCCGCGAATCCGCACGAGCTACTGGGGACCGCGCACGCCGCGATCACCCCGCCAGTGGAGGAGTCCGTGGATCTGGCGGATGCTGAAGCCCTGGTCGAGGGGCTCGGGTGGAAGCCGGGGATGTGCGACGAGGCAGTGCTGCACGCGGTCGCCCGGGCGTTGGACGGCCTGGAGCGCGCGGGCTTCGTCGTGCCGAAGGCCGTGATGCGCGAATACCTGCGGTCCGCGCGACGCATCGCGGATGCCGAGATCGCAGGGGTCCCGGGGGAGTCCGCGGAGGCGGCGGTGCAGTACGTGGTGTTGGGGTCGGTGCTGGTGGAGCCGCTGCTGTTGGCGCTACGGCGGGTGGCGCAGCAGGTGAGCTCGGGGGAGCGGTTCGGGGCTAGCTCCTGAATGCAGCGGCGAGGCGCTTGCGAAGCGCGGGGTCACACACATATACGTACGTCCCGCGCATCCCCCGCGTGAGCAGCACCCCATAGATGTTGCGGATGAAGGTCAGCAGGTCGTCGTCGCCGAACGAGTTCTTGAGATGGCCGGTGTTCTCCTTGCCTTTCTTGTCGCGATAACTCTCGCGGTCCGCAACGATCCGGCCGGTTGTGGCGTCTACGCGGAGGTCCGGCCCGATGATGACGCCCGCGTAGTTGAGGTCGTATCCCTGGACGGTGTGGATCGACCCGACCTCCTCGAGCGCTCCCGGTGAATTGATCCAGTCCTTATCTGTTCCGTTCCACCGCAGGCGCTCGCCGTCGAGCTCTATGTCGAACTCGTCGGGGTTCTTCTTGGACACCCAGTCCCACGCGTAGCCTGCGACGAGTCGCGAAAGACCGACTTCGGCGTCCTTATATCGGATCGCTTCGCGCATCTCGCCGAGGTCATCGAAGAGGTGGAGTTCATACTCGCCGAGGTCGGGGAGCACTGGCGCTTCCTCCCGCAGCAGCGCGCGGATGAACTCGACGTAATCGACTCCCGCCCGTACGCGCATCTGGGTGGTCAGACGGAAAAAGCGGTGCGCGTCCTTCGCCGCTCTCACCTCGGCATCGAGTGCAGATGGCGCGAGATCATGTGGCCGCACGCTTTGCTCGCCATCCACCAGCAGGAGTTGATGTCTGCTTCGAGCTTTGATCCAGTCGAGCTGTGTGTAAGTGGGGTCGTCTTCGCCGAACAGAGCCGCATTGATGTCTCGGAACTTCTTGTTCTGCACGCCCGATGCTTGGTTCGCGCGCTGGCCCAACCGATGAGTCTCGTCGACGAGTACGAGGTCGAACTCGTCATCCGATTCGCCCAGTTGGAACGGTGACATCACCATTCCCGCGTTGAGCTTCGGCGTCTTCTTGAACACCTTCTTCACGGACTCCCTGAGCGACTGCTGAGGAATCACAAGAGCCATGCGAAGGCTCTTGAGTAGCTCACGATTTTCCGGAACAAAGAACTCGGAGAACATCGAGTCCGGCTCGACGCCGTCGTGATCCTGGTAGTCGCGGATGTCGGCGAGCAGCTTCATGAGGAAGATCGCGATGATCGTCTTGCCCGTTCCCGGGTTGCCCTGAACGACGAGCGTCGACCGGGCGGAGGGATCGTGAAGATCGTCGAGTAGGCCCTCGAGAATGTCCATGATCGCGACGCCCTGGTCGTCCGTGAGGGCCTTAAAGGGCGACAGCTTGAAGAGATCGGAGTTCTCGATCTGCGGGATGGTTCGGGAGAAAAGCCCCTCGGCGCGGAGAGCCTCGAACACGTCCCGGAAGGACTCACGGTAGAGGTCGCGATCGTAGTATTGCGCGTCCGTGAGGCCGTCGTTGCCGTTGAGGATGCGATATCGGCCGTCACCGGAGAACCACCGAATAAGGTGCGACTCGAGGTCGAGGCACACGGATTTGTTGAAGGTGTGGTCAACGACGACCCGGATCGACTCGAGAGCCTCGTGCCGCTTTGATCCCGCGAGGTGCTGACGCATCCGGCTCGCGGCGTTCACCGTTTCTCCGACATAGAGCCCGGGCGACGTGCGCTGAGTGCTCCCCTCGATCACATAGACGACAGGCCAATTGGTGTGCCGGGTGTCGTCACGGGCCCACGCATCGACGGCGTCGCGTTGAAATGGGAGCCGCTGGATGCTGAACTCTGTCACTCGGGCGCCTCGGACAGCTGGGTGTACTTCGTCATGCGCCCTTTCGCGAGTTCCACGGGGTACTTCGCCTTCGTCGACTCCAGCTTCTTCATGACGATGTCATCAAGGTCGGCACCAAGCTTGTTCGCAAGGTGGATGCAGTACGTGATGACGTCTGCCAGTTCGGCCTCCACCTGCTCCCGGTCGAAGTCCGCAGACCACTGGAAGCACTCGAGAAGCTCGCCCGCTTCGATCGAGATGCTCTTCGCCAGGTTCTCCGGAGAGTGGAACTGATCCCAATCTCGCTCGGCGACGAAGGCGCGAAGGGCGGCAAGGGTCTCCTGGCTCGGCATGGGAGCGACGCTAGCAGTTAGGGACTCGGGCGACTGGGCGCGAACGAGCGGTTCGCCGCCTCCGCGCCATGATCACCGATGAGTCGTCCCGAACTGGCGGCCGTGAGGGACGGCGCGAGCAGCGAAGGGCCGAGCCTCCTCAACGCCGACTCAGTCGCAGGCGATCCCATCGCCGTCGCGGTCGAGTTCGTACACATCGGGTCCGACAACCTGCAGCGGTCCCCGGACATAGGCGGGACCGTTTCCGCCCCCGCCGTCGCAGTCCACGTCTGAGGCGATCGGCACGCACACGCCTGCGTAGCTGGAGTGGCACTCTGCGGCCGGCTGCACCAGGGGCACGGGTGCAGGTGCCGGTTGACGGGTACCGATCGAGGTGATCTCCGAAACGGGAGCCACGGTGATGGTCTCGCTCACGACTTCGCGCGAGACCTCTGCACCGTCGATGTACTTCACGCGAAAAGTGGTGACTTTCGTTCCCGCAACTCCTGCCGTTGTGACGACCGTCTGGCCGACATCGATCTGCGGGTCATTGACCGTCGCGCGATCGAACGGGATCACGGTTGACACATCGACCTCTTCGAAGGTTGTGGGCACCGCCGAGGGCGTGGGCTCGTCCGTTGCGGACGAGGCGAGTGGCTTAGCAGCCGAGCTTGTCGAATCTGCGTTCGTCGAATTGGATCCAGGGCCTCCGAGGGCGGCGTTGGCTCCCGTGCCGACGAACATCAGCACGAAAGCGATGCCCAGCGCGGCCCAGCCGGCCCCGCGGGAGCGAACACGGAAGAACCTGGCTGACCCTCGTGCGATTGCGTAAACCGCCACGAAGAACAGAACGACTCCTGCGAGCATCAAGATCACACCGAGACTCCGCGTGAGCAGCGCCACAGCCAAGACGACGGCCGCCGTGATGATGACGATCTTGAGACCCGACGACTTCGTTTCGCCTGGTGCGGTGGGAGATGCCGCAGCAGGGGCGAGGTTGAGTGGGGCAGTATGCGTCGTCCACTCCGTGCCGTTCCACCAGCGCTGCTGCTCGGGCTGGTGGGGATCGGGGTACCAGCCTTGCGGTGTTGTCTCGGGCATCATTGCCGTCCTTACGCTCGGATTTCATTCCGAACAGTACCGATATTTCGGGGAGTCGTGCGCGCGGGAAGAGCAGTTGATTCTGACGTATCAACGGCAGGGCTATCGGCTCCCGTTGTACAGCGCCGGAGGCGACCTGGCCGTACATGATGCGAAGGAGCAACGCGATGCGAGTGCCCCGCCTACCTCCCGGTATTGAGCGGGGCCTCTACTCGAACCTGCCCGTCAGCCGCCCGTGCATCGTCCCGCTCGAGTCGTTCATCCCGACGATCTCCACCGTCTTCCCCAACGCGGCGTACTTCGTCTCGATCGCGTCCAACGCGGCGACGGTCGACGCATCCCACACGTGCGATCCCGACAGATCAACAACAACGCGGGATGGGTCGTCCGTGTAGGAGAACAGCGTCGTCAAGTCGTTGCTCGACGCGAAGAACAGCTCCCCATCCACGACATACGTCACCACGTCGCCCGCAACCGAACGCGTCACCGATACGAAGTGCGCCACCCGCCGGACGAACAGCACCGACGCGACCAGCACGCCACCCACAACCCCGACCGCGAGGTTGTGCGTCACCAAGACCAACAGAACGGTCGCGAGCATCACGAACGTCTCGCTCTTCGGCATCCGCTTCAGCGTCGACGGCTTGATCGAGTGCCAGTCGAACGCGCCGATCGCCACCATCACCATCACGGCCACGAGTGCCGCCATCGGAATGGTCCCGACGAAGTCGCCGAACACCACCACCAGCAGGAACAGGAACACCCCGGCGCAGAACGTGGAGATGCGGGTCCTGGCGCCCGAGGCCTTCACGTTGATCATGGTCTGCCCGATCACGGCGCAGCCGCCCATGCCGCCGAAGATCCCCGACAGCACGTTCGCGACGCCCTGCGCCCACGACTCGCGCGTCTTGTTCGAGTGGGTGTCGGTGATCTCGTCGACGAGCTTCGCGGTGAGCAGCGACTCCATCAGTCCGACCAGCGCCACCCCGAGGGCGAACGGCGCGATGATCGTGAACGTCTCCCACGTGAGCGGCACGTTCGGGATGAAGAGCTCCGGCAGGCTGCGCGGCAGTTCGCCCTGATCGCCGACCGTGGGCACCGTGATGCCGAACGCGAGCACCACCCCGGTGACGATGATCACCGACACGAGAGGTGCAGGCACGACCTTCGTGAGCTTCGGCATGACCAGCATCACGACGATCCCGAGCGCCACGAGCGGATACACGAGCCATGGCACGTCGATCAGCTGGGGGAACTGCGAGCTGAACACGAAGATCGCCAGCGCGTTCACGAACCCGACCATCACGCTGCGGGGGATGAATCGCATGAGCTTCGCGACCCCAAGCACTCCGAGCACGACCTGGAAGATCCCGGCGAGGATGACCGTCGCGATGAAGTAGTCCAGCCCGTACGTCGGCGCGACCGGCGCGATCACGAGCGCCACGGCCCCGGTCGCCGCGGTCACCATCGCCGGGCGCCCGCCGAGGAACGCGATCGACACGGCCATGATGAACGACGAGAACAGTCCCACCTTCGGGTCCACCCCCGCGATCACCGAGAACGCGATCGCCTCCGGGATCAGCGCGAGCCCCACGACGAGCCCGGCGAGCACCTCGCGCGTCAGCATCCGCGGGTTCTTCAGCGCCGTGAGCACCGACGGGTGGTCGCGATAGCGGGCGCGGTCGATGGCCGTCGTTGCAGACAATGGGGGCTCCAGGGGGAAGGTGCCTCAGAGGAAGAGGCAGACGATCCAGCCTATGCGGACACACCGACCCGGAAGTCCCATCGCCCTGCCGCTTCAGCCCCCACAATCACCACACCTCTTGCCCCGCCCACAAGAGTGAGTGTACAGTCACTCTCATGCCCGCCACCCGAAGCTCCGTCCTCTCCACGGCCGACGCCCGCCGTCCGCTCGTGGCTGCTGCGGCTCTGCGTGCGTTCGCGCGCCGGGGCTTCCACGGCACGACCGTGGCCGATGTCGCGGGCGAGGCGAAGATCTCCCCGGCCTACGTGTTCAAGCTGTACTCCGGCAAGGAGGCGCTCTTCGTCGCCGCGCTCGACGCGTGCTTCGACGCGATCCTGGTCGCCCTCGAGGAGGGTGCCGACGCCGCGGAGGACCAGAAGCCCGCGACCGTGCTCGAGGCGATGGGCGATGCCTACGCGCGCCTCATCTCCGACCGCACGTTGCTCATGCTCCAGGTGCACGCGCAGTCCGTGGCCGACATCGAGGTGATCGGTGAAGCGCTGCGCGCGGGGCTGGGGCGCATCACCACGTACGTCCAGTCCCGCTCCGGCGGCAGCGACGAGGACGTGCAGCGCTTCATCGCCTACGGGCAGCTCTGCCACCTCATCGTCACCACGCAGCTCGACGGACGGCCCGAGGACTGGGTCGCCCTCCTGACCGCGGGCATCACCCACCCCGAATGAACCCCCCGCGGTCGCACCCCTTCGTGTGCCTGCGAGAGTGAGTGAGTAATCACTCTCCCTGAATCCACACCGACCGCCACGACAGAGAAGAGAGAACCATGACCGCCCTCACCCCACCCGCCCCCGCTGCGGCTCCTCCGCGCAGAAGCCGTCGCTGGCTCGCCCTGAGCGTGCTCGCGCTCGCGCAGTTCCTCGTGGTGCTCGACGCCTCCATCGTCAACATCGCCCTTCCGGTGCTCGGGCAGCAGCTCGGCATGGACACGGCCGCGCTCGCATGGGTCATCACCGCCTACGTGCTCGCCTTCGGCGGCCTCCTGCTCCTCGGCGGGCGGCTCGCCGACCGCTACGGCCACCGCCGCGTGTTCCTGCTCGGCACCGCGGGGTTCGTCGTCGCCTCGGCCCTCGCGGGGCTCTCGATCGTGCCCGAGATGCTCCTCGCCGCGCGCGCACTCCAGGGGGCATCCGCCGCGCTGCTCGCCCCCGCGGCCCTCGCCCTGCTCACGCACCTCTTCCCCGACGACGCCGAACGCACCAGAGCGCTCGGCGTCTGGGGTGCCGTCGCGGGCATCGGCTCCGCGGCCGGCGTACTCCTCGGCGGCGTGCTCACCGCGACCCTCGGGTGGCAGTCGGTGTTCTTCGTGAACGTCCCGGTCGGGGCGGTCGTGCTCATCGCCGTCCCGCTCCTCATCACCCGCGACACGGTCCGCGCCTCCGGTCGCCTCGACGCGGCCGGTGCGATCAGCGTGACCGCGGCGCTCGTCGCCCTCGTGGGGGCGTTCAGCGCGGTCGAGCAGCTCGGCTTCGTCCACCCGCTGCCCCTCGGGCTCTTCGCCGTCGCGCTCGTGCTCGGCGCCGTGTTCCTCCTGATCGAGCGTCGCGCGCCGGAGCCGCTCCTCCCGCTGGCGGTGTTCCGCAACCGCGACCTCGCCCTCGGCAACGTCGTGATGCTGCTCGGCGGCGCCGCCATGGTCGCGCTGTTCTTCGCGCTCTCCGTGTTCATGCAGGCCGTGCTCGGGTACGACGCGCTCGCGACCGGCCTCACCCAGCTGCCGCTCGCCGGTGCCCTGGTCGTCGTGGCGGGCGTCGTCCCGGCGCTGATCGGTCGTGCCGGCGCTCGACGCGTGCTGGCCGCCTCGCTCCTCGTGCTCGCCGGTGGGCTCGTGTGGCTCGCGCTCGCTCCGTCTGACGCGGTCTTCCTCGTCCACCTGCTCGGCCCGACGCTGCTGATCGGCATCGGACTCGGGGGCGCGTTCGTCGCCACGACCCAGCTCGCGGTCGACGGGGTCGACGGGGGAGAGGCGGGACTCGCGGGCGGACTCATCAACACCAGCCAGCAGATCGGAGGAGCGGTCGGGCTCGCGGTCCTCGGAACGATCGCGGGACTGCGCACCTCGGCGCTCGATGCCGCCGGTGTCCCTGCCGCCGAGGCGATGACGGGCGGCTTCTCCTGGCTCTTCCTCGGCGCCGCCGCGCTCGCCGTGATCGGCGCGGGAACCGTCGCGGTGTGGCGCCGCCGCTGAGGTGCGGCAGTCGGCCCCGCGCGTCGCCTCCGGGCGCGCGCGGGGCCGCTGCGTGCGCACCTGCACCCTTCCTCTCCGCCGGCACCTCCGCCATGATGAAGGGGACCGACCGCGAAGGAGACCCCGTGTCGCTCACGCCGCCACCGTCGCAGCACATCGAGACCGCCGCCTCTGCACTCCCGGGCGCCGTGGTGATCGCGGGCATTCGACGAACTCTGATCTGGATGGTGGTCGCGGGCGTCGTCTACTCCGCGTTCATGACGGGCAGCAAGAGCTACTGCCCGGGCGGTTACGACGGCAGCGGCGGCTTCGTCGATTCCGAGGGTCGGTCGGTGGACCAGGCGCCTGTCTGCGTCTCAATGGCGCTTCAGTCCAACGTGCTGGTCTACGTCGCCCTCGCAGCGATCTTCCTGATCGCGCTCGGTCGCGTGACGAAGGCTGCTGACGAGCGTGCGGCACTGCGGACGCTGGAGCGCGCGATGTACGGAGCCGGCGTGCTCGTCGTGATCGCCGTCGTGGTGTCGCAGGTGTGGTTCCAGTCGATCGATCTCGAGCAGTTCACCTCGGGGTCCTGGTCCGTCGTGAGCCCCTTCCCGCTCGGGATCATCGACGTGTCGACCACCCCGATGACGACCCCCTGACCCCCGGAGCTACCGCCCCGCTCGCGCCCGGAGGGTGAACGCCACCGCGGCGAGCCCGATCACCACCACCCCGTACCCGACGCACACCGCCTCCAGCCCGACCACGCCGACGAGTGACCCGGCGACCACGGCGGGCACGCCGAACGCGAGATAGGCGAGCACGTACAGCACCGCGAAGGTGTCGGCGCGTTCGGTCGGGGGAATGCGCGGTGCGAGCGACGCGACCACACCGGAGAACGCCGTGCCGAAGCCCATGCCCGTGACCGCGGCCGCGCCCAGGTAGAAGGGGAGGGAGCCGACCCCGAGCGCGAGGAGCGACAGCAGCGTGCCGAGGCCGAGCGCCGCGGTGCCGAACAGCACGCTCGTGTGCGCCGAGCGCCCGCGCATCGCGAACGCCGTGACCGCCCCGACCCCGGCGAGCAGCACCACGCCGAGGCCCTGCCACAGGTGCGCGACGCCGCCGAGCTCACGCGCCACGATGTTCGCGCCGAGCGACAGGAACAGCCCGCCCGTGGCCCACCCCGCCACGACGGCCGGGGCTCCACGCCAGAAGTCGCCCCGGATCGCGGCGGGGATCGACAGGCGGAAGCTCAGCGACGCCCACGCGCCCGGCCGCCGCGGAGCTGTCTCCGGAACGACGAGGAACAGCGCTGCGAGCAGCACGTACACCGTGGTGAGCGGGGCGAACACGTCGAGCAGCGCCTCCCGGGTGAGGTCGAGCATGACCGCCGACACGAGCGCGCCGAGCGCGAGTCCGATGCCGGGGCTCAGCGCGTTCCACAGCGCGGCCGTCTTCGCTCGACCCCCGGGGGCGAAGTCGAGCACCGTCGCCGACAGCGCCGAGATCAGTGCCCCGCTCGCGACGCCCTGGAGGATCCGCGCCACGAACAGCACCCACACGGCGTCGGCGTGCCAGAACAGGAACATGCTCCCCGCGAGCAGCAGGAACCCCACGACCGCGACCGGTCGCCGCCCCACGTGGTCCGACAGCGACCCGGCGGTGAGGAGCGTCAGGAGCAGTGCGACCGCGTACACCGCGAACACCGCGCTGATCACGACCGGCGCGAACCCGATGTCGTGCGCGAGCACGGGGTAGAACGGCGAGGGTGCGCTCGCTCCCGCCATCATCAGGATCTGCGCGACCACGACGAGCACGAACCCGAGCCGGGTGCGCGTCGCGGTCGGGCGGGGGTGCCGGGGCGCGGCGGGCGGGGCGGTGACGATGGGCTCGGTGGTGGTCATGCGCGGCTCCTTGACAGTTCGAGAATCATCGAACTCTCGGAGCGTACTCGCCCTCGTGCCATTGTTCAACTATTCTCGAACCATGCCTGGCGACCTGCCCCACCCGGAGCGCTCCGAGATCCAGCTGACCGAGGTGCTCTTCGCGCTCAGCGACCCCGAGCGACTGGCCATCGCGCGCCAGCTCGCCGACGGTCCCCTCGACATGGCCTCCTGCCACGCGACCGACCCGAACCTGCCGAAGTCCACCAAGTCGCATTTCATGAAGGTGCTGCGCGAGGCCGGTGTCATCCGCAACGAGCCCAACGGGCGGCGCCGCATCCTCACCCTCCGCCGCGACGACCTCGACGCCCGCTTCCCCGGACTGCTCGACTCCGTACTGCAGGACTAGTCCGCGGGCACCCCGTCGTCCGGCACCCACCGCAGCAGGTCGCCCGGCTGGCAGTCCAGCGCCGCGCACAGCGCATCGAGCGTCGTGAACCGCACCGCCTTCGCGCGGCCGTTCTTCAGCACGGCGAGGTTGGTGGGGGTGATCCCGATGCGCTCCGCCAGCTCGCCGACAGCGATCTTCCGGCGCGCCATCATCACGTCGATGTCGACGACCACCGGCATCAGATCACCTCGTCGTCGAGCTCGGACCGCAGGGCCCGCGCCTCCGCGTCGCGGTCGATCGCCTGCCGCAGCAGCGCCTTCATCACCACGACGAGCAGGGCCATCCCGGCGAGCACCACTCCCGCACCGCCGATCAGCGCGACGACGCCGGGTGCCATCTCGCCCGGGGCGAGCAGGGCCCCGAGCACCCACGCGAGCACCGCCGCCGCCAGGATCGCCCCGATGATCGTGTCGACGAAGCGGAACGAGGATGTCGAGAAGAGGGATCCCCGCCGCACCTTCCGGAGCAGGATCCACACGCACACCCCGAACACCTGCATCGTCGCGACGCCCAGCACCAGGATCGCGACCAGCGTGATGCGCGCCCACGTCGCCTCCCCCTCCAGGTCGGCGTACACGAGCGGCGCGATCACCGTCTGCACCACCAGCGACCCGAGCAGCGCGAGGGCGATCACCACCTGCAGCGCAATCGTCGTTCCCTTGGCCATGCGACACCTCTCGTCGAGAAACAACAGGAATCTATCGTTAATCGTTCGATGAGGCAAGCGCGAACGCCGGCCGCCCGGAGCTACCGCAGCACGAGGCCGATCTCGAACGACCGCCGCCACGGCAGCGTCAGCTCGTCGATGCGCACGCCGTCGGCGGGGAGCATCGACTCCAGCAGCGCCGTCAGCTCCGCATGGATCACCCGCGACGCCTCGGCCACCCGCGCGTCGTCCGCCATCGGGTAGATGTCGGGGAACAGCGACGGCCCGGAGTCCGTGCGCACGACGGCCTGATACGCGAAGTCGTCCAGCAGCCGGGTCAGCAGGGCGATCCGCGCCGCCCGCTCGTCGAACGACCCCGTGGCCCGGCCGACCACTGCGGCGGCCGCGACCGCGACCACACTGCCGAGCGTGTTCCCCGCCGTGTTCCAGCCGCCGAACGCCTCCAGCCGCCCGAGCAGGTCGGCGTCGGCGAGCGCGCGCACCAGCGCCTCGTCCGCCCCGTTCGGATACCGCACGTCGGCCAGCGCGACCCGCTCGCCCGCCTCCAGCCGCTCCCGCACCAGGGCGACGGTGCCGGCGACGGCCGCGGTGTCGACCACCTCGGGCCGCCCGCGGAACATGTCGTGCCGATCGGGGTCGGGGGCGTGCAGCACCAGGGTCACGTCGGCGTCCGCCGCCACCTCGACGGCACCGGCCGCGCGGATCTGCCGGCTCGCCGAGGCCGCCAGCGACATGTTCTCGTACGGCGGGATCCGCTCCATCCCCGCGGCGTCGGCGCACGCCACCGCGAACGACACCGTCACCCCGGCGTTCCCCGCGAGAGCTCGGGCGACGAGCGCTGCCCCCACCTCGTCGGCGCCCGGGTACATGAGCACGCGACGGCCCGACGGCAGCATCCGCATCCAGTGCCGCAGCCACACCTGCTCGGCGCTTCCCGCCGCGAACGGCGCGGTGTCGTCGGCGGTGATGGCGAGGAAGTCGAGCGTCTCGTCCTCGACCAGCCCGAGGGTCGAGAGGTTGACGATGTGGTTGCGCAGGCGCCGCGTCGCGTAGTCCGACACGACATCGGCCGGCACGGGTGTCAGCTCCTCCAGCGGCAGCACGTCGGTCTCGCCGAGCAGCCGGTGGGCGTCGCCCCCGAGGGCGTGGATCTCCTTGCCGTGCGCCGTCCAGTACTCCGGCTCCTCGGCCGCGGAGTACGAGTTGCTGGCGCGCGTGACCAGGGAGACGGCCGAGATCGGCAGCTCGGGGCGCATCCGCCGCACCTCGCGCAGCACGTCGAGACGCGCCAGCACGTCACGCGTCGTGTCGTGGCTCGTCCGGCTCGCGATGAGTCCGCCGTAGAGCAGCATGTCGACCGACACCACGAGGTGCACGGTCGCCGGGTCGGCCGCGCGCTCCCGCAGCCAGGCGCCGAGCGCGTCCGCGTCGCCCGCCGTCCGGTATGCGGGGAGGATCTCGGCGGGCGGCACGTCGAGCGTCACGCCCGCGACCGCGGCGACGTCGCCGGGCAGCTTCACGTTCACCGGCCGGTCGTCGAGGGGGAGCAGGGCGATGCGCGGGCGGAGGGTCGGGTCGGACACGAGGAGCCTTTCGTCGGTGAAGGGATTGCCGGTCGGGAGCGCGAACGCTCAGGGGCGGGAGATCGAGAGGAGGTAGGAGTAGCGGTCGCCCCGGTACACCGACTCGGCGTACTCCAGCGGCCGGCTGCGGGCGTCGTAGGTGGTGCGCTTGACGAGGAACGCGGGCGAGAACGGGGGTGTCTGCAGGGCCGCGGCCTGCTCCTCGTCGAGCACGACCGCGTGGATCTCCTGGTCGGCACGCACGGCCGAGATGCCGAACCGGGTGCGCAGATCCTCGTAGAGCGAGTCGCCCACGATGCCCTCCTCCAGCCCCGGCACGGCGTCGGCCGCGATCGAGCACACCTCCAGGCAGATGGGGATGTCGTCGGCCGTGCGCACGCGGCGGATCCGCACCACCGGCGACTGCGGGCTGAGGTTCAAGGCGTAGCCGGTGGTCTGCCCCGCCGCGGCGGTGGACACGTCGACCGACAGCGATCCTGGCCGCATGTTGCGGGCGAGCATGTCCTCGGAGAACGACGTGAGCTCGAAGGCCTTGCTGATGCGCGAGGCGCTGACGAAGGTGCCGGCGCCCTGAAGCCGGTAGACCAGCCCGTCGCGCTCCAGCTCGTCGAGTGCCCGGCGCACCGTCTGCCGGTTGACCTCGAGCGACTCGGCGAGATCGCGTTCGGTCGGCAGCTTCTCGTGCGGGGCCAGGCCCTGCTGGATGACCTCCTCGAGATGCCGGCGCACCCGCTCGTGCTTCGTCACACCCTCGATCGTCATGGCTTCCCCCTCATTTGGACTAACCCAATCTTGACGACCGCCCCCAGGTGTGTCAATGTCTGTTCTCAGCGGTTCCGAATTGGTCTATTCCAATCCTTTTGCAAGGTCAACGATGAGCGGAGAACTCCCCATGCACATGAAGCAGCACATGCGCCGGCGCGCCCTGGTCGCCGCCGGACTGACCACAGCGACGGTCGTGGCCCTCAGCGGATGCGCGGGAGGCGGCAGCGACGCCGACGGCCCCACCGAGATCACGTTCTCGTACCTGTGGGGAGGGGAGGAGGCCAAGGCCCTGGAGGCGATCATCGCCGACTTCAACGCCAGCCAGGACGACATCGTCGTCAAGGGCGTCTCCAGCCCCGACACTCAGAAGCAGCTGACCTCGATGTCGTCGTCCAACGGCTCGTTCGACATCTCCGACAACTTCGGGAACACCGTCGGCGCCTGGGCCTCGAAGGGCATCCTCGCCCCGCTCGACGACGCGATCGCCGCGGAGGACATCGACGTCGACGACTTCGTGCCCAGCGCGATGGAGCAGATGACCTACGACGGCAAGATCTACTCGCTGCCCATCGCCATCCACAGCTTCCAGCTGCTCTACAACCCCCAGCTGCTCGCGGAGGCGGGCGTGACCCCGCCCACCACCATGGACGAGCTCGCCGCCGCCATCCCCAAGCTCACCAAGAAGGACGCCTCGGGCAAGATCACCCAGCTCGGCCTCGGCTCCGCCAACGACAGCACCACGCTCACCACTCTCGGCTACGCGTTCGGCGGCAGCTGGGACGGAGAGGACGGCCCGACCCCGGCGGAGGACGGCAACCTCGAAGCGCTGCAGTGGTACCAGGACAACGTGATCGAGCCGGTGGGCGCCGACGCCATGGCCACGTTCGTCTCCGGTCAGGGCGAGTACCTCTCGGCGCAGGACCCGTTCTTCAGCGGCCAGGTCGCCATGATCATCGACGGCGAATGGCGTTCGGCCAGCGCGGCCAAGATCGCCCCCGACTTCGAATGGGGCGTCACCGCCATCCCCGCCGCCACCCCCGAGCTGGAGAACAGCACGCAGGTGACCGCGAGCACCCTGTTCATCCCCGCCAACTCGAAGCACAAAGAAGAGGCGGCGACGTTCCTCGCCTACCTCGTCAGCGACGAGCCGATGGAGAAGTTCGCCGTCGCGCTGGGCAACCTCCCCGGCCGCTCCTCCCTCGCCGGCAGCGCGGCCTTCGACGAGCTGCAGGACTTCGGCGTCTGGGCCGAGGCGGCCTCCTCGCCGAACGCCAAGTCCCTCGCGAGCCGCCCGTACAGCGCGGAGTACGCGACCGACCTGGCCACCGCGTTCGACGAGGTCGTGCGGCTGACGGCCACCCCGGAGGAGGCGATCGCGACCGTCGAGGAGCGGATGTCCTCCTACTCCTCGAAGTGAGCGGCGCTCCGTGACCACAGCCACCACACCCCGGGTCCGGCGGGAGACGACTCCCGCCGGGCCCGGCGCCCCCGTCCGGCGGCGCCGCAGCCGCCGCACGACGCTGATCGGTCTCGCCTTCGCCGCGCCGTTCATCGTCGGCTTCCTGTTCCTGTTCGCCTACCCGATCGTGGCCTCGGCGTACTACAGCTTCACCGACTTCAACCTCTTCCAGGCGCCCGAGTGGGTGGGCCTGGACAACTACACCCAGATGTTCGCGGACGGGGTGTTCTGGAAGTCGCTCGCCAACACCGCCGTGCTCACCGTGTTCGGGGTGCCGCTCGCGATCGGCATCGCGCTCGCCGGAGCCCACCTGCTCAACACCCCCGTCCGCGGCCAGCCGCTGTACCGCGCGCTGGTGTACCTGCCCTCGATCGTGCCCGTGGTGGTCGGCGGCTACCTGTGGCGCTGGCTGCTCAACGCCCAGTACGGCTTCATCAACCACTTCCTGTCGTGGTTCGGCATCGAAGGGCCGGCGTGGCTGCAGCAGCCGGAATGGACCAAGCCCGCGATCATCATGATGTCGCTGTGGACCGTCGGCGGCACCATGATCATCTACCTCGCGGCCCTCCAGGAGGTGCCGAAGGAGCTGTACGAGGCGGCCGAGCTCGACGGTGCGGGAGTCTGGCGCCGGTTCACGAGCGTCACCTGGCCGACGGTGTCTCCGGTGACCCTGTTCCAGGTGATCGTGAGCATCATCGGTTTCCTGCAGATCTTCACGCAGCCCTACATCCTGTCGCAGGAGCGGCTCAATCAGGCCGGCTCCGGGCCCGGGCAGTCGATGCTCTCCTACGCGATGTACCTGTACCAGAACGCGTTCGTGTTCCTGAAGATGGGCTACGCCTCGGCCATGGCCTGGACGCTGTTCATCGTCACGCTCATCGTGAGCCTCATCGTGCTCGCGTCGTCGAAGAAGTGGGTGCACGATGGCACACGCTGAGACCTCTACCCCCGCCCGTCGGCCCCGCCGCACGCGCCGCACGCTGCGCCGCGTCCGGCAGCAGGTGTCGGTGGTGCTGCTCGCGCTGCTGTTCCTCTTCCCGCTGCTGGTGATGCTGTCGACCGCGTTCAAGACGCCGGGCGACGTGTTCTCCTCGCCGCCCACGCTGCTTCCGGCCGAGTGGACCATGGACAACTTCGCCGAGGCGTTCGCGCAGATCCCCGTGTGGCGTTACCTCGGCAACACGCTGTTCGTGTCGGGCATGAGCATCCTGGGCACGGTCATCTCGTGCCCGCTGGTGGCCTATGCGCTGGCGAAGGTGAAGTGGCGCGGCGCCCGCCCGCTGCTCATCCTCGTGCTGGCCACGATGATGCTGCCGCCCCAGGTGACCCTCATCCCGCTGTTCCTGGTGTGGAACGGGCTCGAGGCGACGAACACCTATCTGCCGCTGATCGTGCCGGCCTTCCTGGGCACGCCGTTCTTCATCTTCATGATCCGGCAGTTCCTGCTCGCGGTGCCCGACGAGCTGATCGAGGCCGCGCGCCTCGACGGCGCCTCCGAGTTCCGCACCTACGCGACGATCGTGCTGCCCCTGGCCCGCCCGGCCATCGTCACCGCGGCGATCTTCCAGTTCGTGTGGGCGTGGACCGACTTCCTCAATCCCCTCATCTATCTCAACGACCAGTCGACGTACACGCTGTCGATCGGTCTGTACGCCTTCTTCGGGGAGAACGACGTGGCATGGGGACCGCTCATGGCGGCATGCGTGATGTTCACGCTGCCGGCCGTGGTGATCTTCCTCATCGGCCAGAAGTTCTTCATCGGCGGCGTCAGCGCAGGAGCGATCAAGTGACACACGACACCCTCGAACTGCTCCGTGACAGCCTCGTCGCCTCGGTCCAGGCGTCAGCGGGCACCCCGGCCCGCGACACCCACGTGATCGGTGCGCTCGCGGAGTCGGCGCTGCTCGGCGGCGCCAGCGGGCTGCGGTTGAACGGACCGGAGGACCTCCGCCGGGTGCGGTCGGCGACGGCGGTGCCGCTGATCGGACTGCACAAGGTGTGGAACGGCGTGCGCAACGTGATCACGCCCGACGTCGCGCTTGCGGAGGGCCTCGCCGCGGCGGGGGCCGACGTGATCGCGGTGGACGCCACGACCGAGCAGCTCGGCACGGACTTCGGCCTGCTCGGCCGGATCGCGCAGGCCACCGGGCTCCCGGTGATGGCCGACGTCTCCACCGCGGAGGAGGGCAGGAGGGCGTGGGAGGCGGGTGCCGCCGTGGTCGGCACCACCCTCTCCGGCTACACGCCGCACTCGCCGCGGCAGGACGGACCCGACCTCGATCTCGTCGCCGCGCTCGCCGCGGCCGGCATCCCGACCATCGCGGAGGGCCGCTACCAGACACCGGAGCAGGTGCGCGCGGCCTTCGACGCGGGGGCCTTCGCCGTGGTCGTCGGCGGGGCGATCACCGACCCGATCGCGCTCACGCGCCGGTTCGTCGCGGCGACCCCGAAAGCCGGGGAGCGGGTGTGATCGTCGGGGTCGACATCGGCGGCACCAAGATCGCGGTCGCCGGATTCGAGCCCGATCCCGCGGGCGGCCGTCGCCGGGTGACGCCCGTGCGCAGCTGTGCGACGCCGGCGCGCGAGGGCGGGGACGCGATCGTGCGGGCGGTCGTCGAGGCGGTCCGCGCGGTCGCCGACGGCGAACCCGTGACGGCGGTCGGTGTCGGCACGGCCGGCGTGGTCGCCCCCGACGGATCCATCACCTCGGCCACGGACGCGATCCGGGGGTGGGCGGGGTTCCCGCTGCGCTCGGCACTCGAGCGCGCCACGGGGGTTGCGGTCGCGGTCGTGAACGACGTGCACGCGGCGGCGGTCGCGGAGGCCGCCCAGGGGGCGGGTCGCGGAGCGGGCGGGCTGCTGATGGTCGCGGTGGGCACGGGCATCGGCGGGGCCGTGGTGCTCCCGGACGGGCTCCGCGCCGGGGCGACCGGCACCGCGGGATCGGTCGGGCACACCGAGCTGGCGCTGCCGGCTGAGCTCGCCGGGAGGCGCTGCGGCTGCGGGGCGCCCGGGCACGTCGAGGCCGTGGCGTCGGGGCCCGGACTCGAACGGACGTACCGGGAGCGCACCGGGACACCGCTCCCGTTGCGCGAGGTGGATGCCCTGGCCCGTGCGGGCGACCGGACGGCGGCGGAGGTGATCGCGCAGGGGGCGCAGTTCCTCGGGCGCGCTCTCGCCGCGGCCAACGCGGTGCTCGACGTCGAGGTGGTGGCGGTGGGCGGGGGTGTCGCGGGCATCGGTGAGCGGTATCTGGACGAGGTGGCGCGGGCCTATCGGGCCGTGGCGATGCCGGGCCCGGCGCGGGCCCGGGTCCTTCCGGCCGAGTTCGGGGTGGACGCGACGGCGACCGGCGCGGCCCTGCTCGCGCCGGTCGAAACTCCCACCCCACGCCCAGCGTGAGCGATATATCGTTAACTATCGTTCACGACTGGGAGGTCATCATGAGCAACGCATTCCCCTCCAACCCGTTCGGCGGAACCGGGAACACCGGCGGCAGCGGTGGCGGTGACTTCGCGTCCGGCCTCGGCAACCTCTTCGGCGGACCCCACGGTCCGGCCGGCGCGCTCTTCGAGGCGATGGACCAGCTCCGCAAGTCGTTCGACTCGCGCCCGTCCGGCGGCTCCCGCATGGCGCGCGGCGACGTCCGCACCGCCGTGCTCACGCTCCTCGCCGAGCGCCCCATGCACGGCTACCAGATCATCAACGAGATCGCCGAGCGCAGCGGCGGCACCTGGAAGCCCAGCGCCGGTTCCGTGTACCCCACGCTCCAGCTGCTCGCCGACGAAGGGCTGATCGAGGCGGAGGAGCAGAACGGCCGCAAGACCTATGCGCTCACCGAGGCCGGTCGTGCCGTCGCCGACGAGACCACCGAGACCCCGGCGCCGTGGGTGTCCACCTCCGACAAGGACCGCGGACGCGACCCCCGCTACAGCGCGCTGCCCAAGGCCGGCGTCGACCTGGCCGCCGCGGCCGCGCAGGTTGGTCGCAGCGGTTCGGCGGAGCAGGTGCAGCAGGCGATCGAGGTGCTCGACGACGCCCGCCGTAGGCTGTACACGATCCTTGCCCAGGACTGACCGCGTCGTGCGGCATCCGGCGCGGAACGGCGGAAGGATGACGCGATGACGGAAGCGGTAGCCCAGGGCGTCCATCGCGCCAGGTACCGCCGCATCCTGTCGTTCGCGAGCCGCGAGTTCGTGAAGATCTGGTGGTTCGAGCTGGTGCTTCCGCGCTTCGGGCTCGGCTCAGTCGCGGAGCGCACCCGCCCGCGCCGGATGCAGCGCTTCGCCCGGCGTTTCCACACCCTCGCGGTCGAGCTCGGCGGACTCATGATCAAGGTCGGGCAGTTCATGTCGTCGCGCCTCGACGTGCTCCCGCCCGAGATCACGAAGGAGCTGGAGGGACTGCAGGACGAGGTGCCCGCGGTGCCCACCCCGCAGATCCGGGCGCTCGCGGAGGCCGAGCTCGGCATCCCCCTGGAGCGCGCCTACGCCTGGTTCGACGACACCCCGGTCGCCGCGGCCTCGCTCGGTCAGGTGCATCGCGCGCGGCTCTCGGCCCTCGACGCGGAGGACACCGGGCTCGACGAGGTCGTGGTCAAGGTGCAACGCCCCGGCATCGACGAGATCGTCGCGGTCGACCTCGCCGCCCTCCGCCGGGTCGCCCGCTGGCTCACGCGGGTGCGGATCGTCGCCGACCGGGTGGACGCGCCCGCCCTCGTGGAGGAGTTCGCCGTCACGAGCCTGGAGGAGATCGACTACCTGCACGAGGCCCGCAGCGCCGAGCGGTTCCGCGAGAACTTCGCCGACGACCCGCGGGTCGCGGCGCCCGAGATCGTGTGGGAGCGCACGACCCGCCGCGTGCTGACGCTGTCTGACGTGACCGCCATCAAGATCAACGACACCGAGGCGCTGCGGGCGGCCGGCATCGAACCGCGGGCCGTCGCCGACGCGTTCGCCGAGGTCATGTTCGACCAGGTGTTCACGCATCGCTTCGTGCACGCCGACCCGCATCCCGGCAACATCTTCGTCACCCCGGTTCCCACGGACGGGGGCTTCCGTCTGACGTTCATCGACTTCGGCATGATGGCCGAGGTCCCCGACAACCTCCGCGAGGGGCTGCGGATGCTCCTGATCGCGGTCACCGCGCGCGACAGTCGCGGACTCGTGGCCGCCGCGAAGGAGATCGGCGTGCTGCTGCCCACCGCCGACACCGCCGAGCTCGAGCGCGCCCTGACGGCACTGTTCGCCCGCTTCGGCGGCATGGGCTTCGCGGAGCTGAGCCGCGTCGACCCGCGCGAGTTCACCGACTTCGCAGACGAGTTCGGCGACATGGTGCGCCGCCTCCCGCTCCAGCTGCCGGAAGACCTGCTGCTGCTGATCCGGGCGGTGTCGCTCACCTCGGGCATGTGCAGCGGCCTCGACCCCGCGTTCAACGTGTGGGACGCGGCGGAGCCCTACGCCGCTCGGCTGCTGCGCGACGAGTCCGGCAACCTGATGCAGGACATGGCCCAGCAGGCGATGGAGAACGCCGCGACCACGTGGCGCCTCCCTGGGCGCATCGACCGCATCATCACCCGCATCGACGACGGCACCGTGTCGTTCGACACCTCGCGACTGGAGCGGCGCCTCGATCGGCTGGAGGGCATCGCGCGCCGCATCGCCTCCGGGGTGCTGTTCGCCGCGATGCTCGTGGGCGGCGCGCTGCTGGTCGCCCCGGTGCCCCCGCTCGGGATCACGCTGCTGTGCGTCTCCGTGCTGCCTCTGCTCGGGGCGCTCTTCGCGGGGCGCCGCGGCCGCTAGACCCGCCCGGCCGCAGGAGAACGCGGCGGCTCCGGCGGAGGCAGCCCGGGCCGAGGCGGCCCGCATGGGAGGATGGGTTCTCATGGACAACCCGGTCGAGAAGCATTCCCCCTCCGACGGTCCGCAGACCCCCACCGGCACCCACCGCACCGCGGGAGAGGCCGCGCGCAAGATCGTGCGCGACATCACCACGGTTCCGCCGCGCAGCGTGCACCCCGCGCTCGTGCCGGGCGTCTCGGTCGAGGAGACCGGTCGCACCTACCGCACCGACCCGCTCGTGTTCGGTGTGGCGGCGGCGTTCGCCCTCGGGTTCATCGCGTGGGGCGTGTTCGCGGGCGACAACCTCGCCGGCACGACCAGCACCGTGCTCGCGTGGGTCGTGGAGTACTTCGGCTTCTTCTTCACCACGATCGCGACGATCATCCTCGTGTTCATGCTGTTCGTCGGCTTCAGCCGCTACGGGCGCATCCCGCTGGGTCGTGACGACGAGGAGCCCGAGTTCTCGATGTTCTCGTGGATCTCGATGCTCTTTGCGGCCGGCATGGGCATCGGGCTGGTGTTCTGGGGCGCCGCGGAGCCGCTGACGTTCTTCGAGAACCCGCCACCCGGAACGGTCGAGGCGAACACGCTCGAGGCCATGCACACCGCGCAGACGCAGGTGCTCTACCACTGGGGCCCGCAGGCCTGGGCGTTCTATGCGCTCGTCGGCGGGGCCATCGCCTACGGCGCCTACCGCCGCGGTCGCACCCCGCTGATCTCGTCGATCTTCGCGCCGCTGCTCGGCGAGCACCGCACCACGGGCCCGGTCGGCCGCACGATCGACATCTTCTCCATCATCGTGACGCTGTTCGGCACGGCCGCGTCTCTCGGGCTCGGTGCGCTCCAGATCGGCCACGGCGTCGAGCTGGTGAGCGGCATCGGCCCGCTCGGCAACGGCATCCTGATCGCCGTCATCGCCGTGCTGACGGCGTGCTTCATCGCGTCGGCCGTCTCCGGGGTCTCGAAGGGCATCCGCGCGCTGTCGAACATCAACGCGGTCGTCGCGATCCTGCTGGCGTTCTTCGTGTTCTTCGTCGGGCCGACGCTGCTCATCCTGAACGTCATCCCGTCGGTCGCGGTGCAGTTCCTCGGCGACCTGCCGACCATGATCGGCCGCTCGGCCTCGCAGGGTGAGGCCGCGGAGGCGTTCCTGTCGAGCTGGACGATCTTCTACTGGGCGTGGTGGATCTCGTGGTCGCCCTTCGTCGGCATGTTCATCGCGAAGATCTCGCGCGGGCGCACGCTGCGCCAGTTCGTGTCGGTGGTCATCGTCGTGCCGTCGGCGATCTCGCTCGTGTGGTTCGCGATCTTCGGCACTACCGCGATCCAGCAGCAGATGAACGGCGCCGGGCTCGTGGTCGACCCGCCCGAGGAGGTGCTGTTCGGCGTGCTGGAGAACCTGCCGTTCCCCCTCGTCACGAGCATCGTGCTCATCCTGCTCATCGCGATCTTCTTCATCACCGGCGCCGACTCCGCCTCGCTCGTGATGGGCACGCTCTCCCAGCAGGGGCGCCCAGAGCCGTCGCGCTGGGTCGCGGTGGTCTGGGGTGTGCTGGTCGGCGTGATCGCCGCGGTGCTGCTCGTGAGCGGCGCGGAGGGCAGCGGCCTGCAGTCGCTGCAGAACGCGACGATCATCGCGGCCCTGCCGTTCGCCATCATCATGGCGTTCATGATGATCGCGTTCATGAAGGATCTGCGGCGCGACCCGATGATCCTGCGCGACCGCTACGCCCGCGCCGCCGTGCGGCACAGCGTGATGGCCGGACTGGAGGAGTACGGCGACGACTTCGCGCTCGTGCCCGTCGAGTACGACCACTCGGAGGACGACCTGGCGTGGATCGACGAGGACACGGTCGACGACACCCTCGCCGAGGTGTACGAGGCGGCGACCGAGGCGATCGATATCGTCCCGCCGGCCGACGTCGAAGCCGCAGTGGACGCCGCGATGGACGAGACCCTGGATCAGCCCGACGAGGCCGCGCAGCCCGGGGCCGAGGGTCCGCCCGTCCGCTGACGCCGCGGAGGGCCCGGGCGCGCGACGGCACCCGGGTCCCTCGGCTCAGGCGACCGCGCGGGTGAAGGCGGCCGTGGCTCAGGACGCCTGATGCGGCGCGTCCGCCGGGGTCTCCGCGTCCGCCGGGGTCTCTGCGTCCGCCGGGGTCTCTGCGGCGGCGGTGATGCGGGCGGCCATGCCCGAGAAGATCAGGCCGTGGAACGGCAGCACGGCCAGCCAGTACAGCCGTCCGGTGAGGCCGCGCGGGAAGAAGATCGCCCGCTGCTCATACCGCGCACCCGCGCCGTCTGGCACCGCCCGCAGCTCGAGCCACGCCTCCCCCGGCACCTTCATCTCGGCGCGCAGCCGCAGCAGGTGCCCGGCGTCGGTCTGCTCCACGGCCTCGACGCGCCAGAAGTCGATCGCATCGCCCACCCGAGCGGCGGTGCGGCTGCGGCGGCCGCGGCGCAGACCGACGCCGCCCACCACGCGGTCCATCCAGCCACGCACGGCCCACAGCAGCGGCGAGGAGTACCAGCCGTTCTCGCCGCCGATGCCCAGGATCACGCGCCACAGCTCCGCGACGGAGGCATGCGTGCGCACCGAGCGGGCGTCGGTGAACACGGTGCGTCCGGCCCAGTCGGGGTCGCTCGGCAGCGGGTCGCTGGGCGCGCCGGACACCTCCGCATCCTGCCAGCTGGTCTCGATGGCGTCGGCGTCGACGCGGCCGAGGGCGAGCGCGACGGCGCGGCGGTACGGGGTGAGGCCGCCGTCCGGCCGAGGGATCAGCTCGTCGATCGCGTGGTCCTTCATGATGCACTCGTTCTGCAGGGATGCCACGAGCGGTCGGGCGATCGATCGCGGCACCGGCGTCACGAGGTTCACCCAGTGCGAGGCCAGCTCGGGCGTGAGCACGGGCAGCGCGGCGATCGCACGCTGACGGAGCCCCGCCTCGACCGCGTAGCCGTTCATCATCTGTCCGTAGCGCAGCACGTCGGGGCCGCCGATGTCGACCGCGCGGTTCACATCGGGGTCGAGGCGGGCGGCACCGAGCAGGTAGTGCAGCACGTCGCGCACGGAGATCGGCTGGATGCGGTTGCGCACCCACTTCGGCGCGGGCATGTAGGGCAGCACGTCGGTGAGGTGGCGGATCATCTCGAAGGATGCGGAGCCGGAGCCGATCACGACCCCGGCCTGGAGCACGAGGGTCGGTACGCCGGAGTCGAGCAGGGTCTCGCCGACGCGCACCCGGGAGCGCAGGTGGGGGGAGAGCGTCACGTCGTCGGGGTGCAGTCCGCCGAGGTAGACGATGCGCCGCACTCCCGCCGCGGCGGCGGCGCGGGCGACCGTGTGCGCGGCCCGCTCGTCGCTCTCCTCGAAGCCCTTGCCCGCGGACATCGAGTGGATCAGGTAGTACACGACGTCCACGTCGTCCATCGCGCGGGCGACGGCGTCGGCGTCGTCGGCGGATCCCTCGACGATCTCGCAGTCGTCCCCCCAGGTGAACGACGCGGCGCGCGCGGCGTCTCGGGCGAGCACCCGCACGCGGTAGCCGGCGTTGAGCAGGCGGGGTGTGAGGCGGCCGCCGATGTAGCCGGTGGCGCCGAGGACGAGGGCGCGGGGAGCGGAACCGTCGGCGCGGGGGACGGCGCGCAGCATCTCTTCGCGCCCGGTGGGCTGGGTGAGCTCGCTCATGGTCCGAGCGTAGGCGGGGGAGCGGACGATCGGAACGGGCTTGCGGCGGTCGCGGTGCGCGGATAGCCGTCCGGCTCGCGGCCTCGCTCGCGGCCTCGATCGGGGGCAGTCGCCGAGGGGGCGCCCGACGGGGTACGGTCGTACTCGTGACTTCTATCGAATCGATTCGACGCACGCGGCCCGACCGGCAGACGCGCCGCGCCAGGATCGCCGTCTCGGCGCTGTTCCTCACCAACGGCGCCCTGTTCGCGAACATCCTCCCGCGCTACCCGGAGATCAAGTCGGCCCTCGGCCTGGACAACCTCGGCTACGGCGTCGCGATCGCGGCCTTCCCCGCGGGAGCCATCGCGGCAGGGCTGCTCGCGGCCGTCCTGATCCGGCGGTTCGGCTCGGCCCGCGTCGCCGTGATCGGCACGGTGCTCACGAGCCTCGGGCTGCTGTCGGCCGCCCTCGCGCCGTCGGGAGTGCTGTTCGCCCTGGCGCTGCTGCTGGGCGGAGCCTCCGACGCGATCACCGATGTCGCCCAGAACGCGCACGGCCTCCGCGTGCAGAAGCGCTACGGCCGCTCGATCATCAACGGCTTCCACGCGATCTGGTCGATCGGTGCCGTGCTGGGCGGGGTCATGGCCGCCGGGGCGATCGCGCTGCACCTGCCGCTCGCCGTGCACCTGGGGATCTCGACGGCGCTGTTCGCCGCGGTCGCGCTCGTGGCGCTGGGCTTCTGCCTCCCTGGTCGCGACGACGACGCGGAGGAGGCCGCGGCCGAGCCGGGCGAGCTGGCGGGGCAGGTGCGCCGAGGTGTGCCGCCGCGGACGATCGTCGCGATCGTGGCGCTGACCCTCATCGCGATGGCGGGTGCGGTCGCGGAGGATGCGGGCAACTCGTGGGCCACGCTGTACCTGGGCGACTCGCTGGGGGCTGCCGCCGCGATCGCCCCGCTCGGCTTCATCGCCCTCGTCGGTGCGCAGTTCATCGGGCGGCTGCTGGGCGACCCCCTGACCGATCGGTTCGGGCAGCGCGCGGTGGCGGCGGTCGGTGGCCTGATCGCGGCGGTCGGGATGACGCTCGCGCTCGCCTTCCCGAGCGTTCCCGGCACGATCCTGGGGTTCGCCGCCGTGGGGTTCGGGATCGCCACGCTCATCCCGGCCGCCATGCACGCGGCCGACGAGCTGCCGGGACTGCGTCCGGGGGTGGGGCTGACGCTCGTGTCATGGCTGCTGCGCCTGGGCTTCCTGCTGTCGCCGCCGTTCGTGGGATATCTCGCGGAGACGCAGAGCCTGGCGGCCGGTCTGATCGTCGCCCCGGCGGCGGCCCTGGTCGCGGTGCTGCTGTCGGGCTTCCTCGACGGGCGGCGACCGCGCGACTGATCTGCAATACAAGGGTTGCAAGAGAGAGAGCGCTGTGCAACGCTAGAGTTGCAGTCGTCGTCATTCCGACGCCGACCCGAGAAAGGAACCATCATGGTGGACATGACTCGCAGTGACGCAGCGGTGGTCGACGAGGAAGCCTTCTCCGTCCGTCGGACCATCCGCATCGACGCCCCCATCGGCAAGGTCTGGCAGGCGGTGGCCGAGCCGGAGCACGTGTCGCGCTGGTTCGGTCGCACGGAGCTCGCGGGCTCCGGGGTGGGCGCGACCGGGACGATGACGTTCCCCGACTACGACGTGATCCCGCTGCGCGTGGAGGAGTTCGACGCCCCGCGCCGCATCACCTACCGGTGGAACAACGACGACGCGCTCGGCAGCCTGCCCGAGCGGATCGACGAGGCGACCTCCACCGTCTTCACCTTCACGCTCGACGAGGTCGACGGCGGCACGCAGCTCACGGTCGTGGAGAGCGGGTTCGACCGCACGTCCGACCCGCGCGCGAACCTGGAGTCGCACCGCACCGGCTGGGAGCTCGAGCTCGACAAGCTCGTCGCACTGGTCGAGGACCGCACGTGACGGCGCCGACCCTTCTGCCCGTGCTCTCGGCCCTCGCCGACGAGACGCGGTGGAGCATCCTGACCGCGCTCGGTGAGGGCGACGCCTCCGCGTCCGCCCTCGCCGGGCGGCTGCCCGTCTCGCGGCAGGCCATCGCGAAGCACCTCGGCGTGCTGCAGGAAGTCGGGCTGGTCGAGCCGGTGCGCGTGGGCCGCGAGGTGCGGTTCCGCGTGATCGGCGCCGAGCTGTCGGCCACCGCCACCGCGCTGGACGCGATCGGCCGCGAGTGGGACCGACGCCTCGCCGCGATCAAGCAGATCGCGGAAGGGCTCTAGGCCATCTCCTTCGCGGCCTCGGCGTCGCCATGCTCCCCGTCGGCCTCCGCAGCCTCTTCGATCGCGGCCGTCATGCCGACCAGGAAGCGCATCACGGTGCCGCGTTCGGCGTCGGACAGCTCATCGACGAGGCTCAGCATCCGGCGGTGCATGGCGCCGAGCGTCGCGCGCACCTCTTCATCGCTGCTGACGGTGGGGACGACGATGCCCGCGCGACGGTCGGTCGGATGCGGCTCGCGGCGCGCGTGACCTCCGCGCTCCAGGCGGTCGATCAGCGTGGTGGTCGATGCCGTGGAGATGTCGAGCATCCGGGCGATGTCGATCGGTCGCACGATGCGCCCGGCCTGCTGTTCGCGGAGCAGGAAGCGCAGGGCCACGAGGTCGGTCTCGTTCATGCCCATCGAGGCGCGGGTGCGGGCGCGCATGGCGGTCTCGGCGCTGCGGTAGCGGCGCAGCATGTTCAGCACGTCGACGGTGGAGGCGGTGTCGCTCTCGGGGTACCAGTATCCGGAGGCGTGGAACTCGCCTCTGCTGTCGGTCACGCGACCTCCCCCTCGTCGCTCGACCCGGCCTCCCGCTCGAGCATCTCCATCGCGCCCGTCTCGACCTCGGCCGGGACGATGCGCAGGAGGCCACCCGTGATGGCGTCGGTCTCGGCGCCGATGATCTGCTCGATCCGGCGTCGCGTGACGGAGGGGAAGCGCTCCTCCAGGCGTTCGAGCAGATCGGCGTAGCTGATGTACGACGCCTCCTCGAGACTGAATCGCTCGGGCATGGCATCCTTTCGGGGGCGATGTCTCCATCATCGCATCCCGGAAGTGCCCGATCGCGCGGAATAATCGCTAGTCTGCCTCGTTGTCAGACTGTCGAGGTACCATGGGCTGCGGGGAAGGAGTACTCGGCATGGGGAAGACCAGCACGGATGTGGCGACGTCGTCGCTCGCGCGCGATGTGGACGACTTCCGTCGCGCCGACGCCCAGCTCAACCGCCGCCTCGCCGCCCGCCGCGAGCCCAACGACACCGACCGGGCCGCGATGCACTTCATCGGCACCGCGCCGGCCGAGCGTCCCCTCACCCCCCGCGACCTCGCCGGCTTCCTCGGCATCAGCACCGCGGCGGTGACGAGCGTGATCCGCCGCCTGTCGGAGCGCGGGCAGATCGTGGTCGCGCCGCATCCGCTGGATGCCCGGTCCAAGGTGCTGCGTCCCTCCCTGCGCGACCTCCATTCGCAGGGCGACGAGCTGTCGGTGCGGGTGGCGGCGCTCGCCGACGAGTTCACCGAGCAGGAGGCGGCTGCGATCTCGCGGTTCCTGCGGCGCCTGACCGACGAGCTCGGCGACCTCCCCTGACCCGACTTGATTTAACTAGTTAAACTAGTAAACTATCCTCGTCCAGCTTTCTGCACGAGGAGAGATCATGGGAACCCTGACGTACGCGAATGCCACCGCTCCGATCGAGATCGACGACGAGGTGCTCGCGCATCTCCGAGCCGCAACCGTCACCAAGCTCCGCCGCAACGAGCCGTTCGCTCTCACCGTGCCCACGGGAGACGGACAGTCGGAGACGCTGTGGATGCACGCGTCCATCCCGGTGCGCTTCGCCCTCGACTCCACGGTCGAGCTGCACCGACCGCTCCTGGCGCGCCTGATGCAGGCCGCGAGCTCCACCGGAGGCCTCGACCTCACCGACTCCGAGCTGTCGCTCGAGCTGGCGTCGCGTGAGCTGCACGCGATGACCGCCTGAAAACGGAGGATGCAAGCCAGCCTCACCGCCGTCGTGGTCCTCTCGAAGGGCTCTCGGACCACGTGCGGTGATGGCCTCGGCGAGAACGGAGCGGGGGCTCCGCCTCGCCATCGAGCGGCATCCGGCCGCCTGGGATTCGGGTTCCCGGCCGCCGGATGCCGCTCCGTCTGTCACAGGGCGGTGTAGCCGCCGTCGACCAGGTGGTAGCTGCCGGTGATGAAGCTCGCGGCGTCGCTCGCGAGGAACACCACGAGGTTCGCGACCTCGTCGGCCTGCCCGAGCCGACCGATCGGGTGCTTCGACACGAGGAACTCCTTCGCTTCGTCTCCCATGTTCGCCAGCAGCGGGGTGTCGATGAAGCCGGGGCCGACCGAGTTCACGCGCACGCCCTGCGCCGAGTACTCCAGTGCGGCCGTCTTGGTCATGCCGACCACGCCGTGCTTGGCCGTGACGTAGGCGGGCGATCCCGCGAAGCCGACGCTGCCGAGGATCGAGGCGATGTTCACGACCGAGCCGCCGCCGTTCGCGAGGATCGACGGGATCTGCGCCTTCATGTTGCGGAACACGGCGTTGAGGTTGATCGCGATGACCTTGTCCCACGCGTCCTCCTCGTAGTCGGCCGTCGGGGCGGTGGCGCCGCCGATGCCGGCGTTGTTGACGCCGATGCGCAGGGGCGCGAGGGAGTTCGCGAGCTCGACCGACGAGGCGATCCAGGCGGGGTCGGTCGCGTCGCCGACCGAGGCCTCGGCGGTGCCGCCCGCGGCGCGGATCTCGTCGACCACGGCCTGCGCGTGCTCCGCGTTCAGGTCGTTCACGACCACCGACGCGCCGTTCTGCGCCAGCAGCAGCGCGACCGAGCGGCCGATGCCGCTGCCTGCTCCCGTCACGATCGCCGAGCGGTTCGAGACGTCGTACTGAGCCACGAGAGACTCCTCTTCCGGGCGGGCGCGGTGCCGGGAGATCTTCTCGGACGGTCCGTCCTTCCCTCCAGCCTACGCCGGAATATCGGAGGTGGATTCACCTGAATGGAAGTCAGCGGAGGATGCGGTAGCGCAGATGAGCCTCGCTCGCGAACGCCGACGTCTCCAGCCTCTCCAGCTCGATGCGCTGCCCGAGGCCCGCGAACAGGGAGATGCCGTCGCCGAGCAGTACCGGTGCCACGTCGAGATGGAGCTCGTCGACCAGCCCGAGGCGAAGGCACTGGCGCGAGATGCTTCCGCCGAGCAGGCTCACCCACCCGTCGCCGGCGGCCTGCGAGGCGCGCTCGACGGCCTCGGCGATGTCGTCCACGACGAACGTGTAGGTGATGCCGTCGCGCTCGATCGGCTCGTGGGGGTGGTGCGTCATGAGGAAGACCGGCACTCGGAGCATGCCGCCGTAGGGGATCTCTCCGTCGTCGATCGTCTGCGTCCTGTTCGCGCCGCCGACGATGGCTCCGATGCGGCTCGTGACGCGCTCGACGACGGTGTCGTCTTCGGGGGCGGATGGTCGACCGAACATCCAGTCGACACCGCCGTCCGCATCGGCGAGGAATCCGTCGAGTGTGACGGTGGCATGGACGATCACCGTGGCCATGAGTGCTCCTTCGAAGAGATGAGTTGAGTGACTTGCCTCAAACCGTACGTGGAGTGGAGAGGGAAGTCAATGCGCTCACCACTATGGGATACTGGAGGCATGACTCGCGGCGACTCCTCCTATCACCGAGCGCTGGCGGCGACGAACCGGGAGGCGATCCTCGCCGCCGCGACACCGCTGTTCCTCGAATCCGGATATGACCGCACGTCGCTGGCTCGCGTCGCCGAGCGAGCAGGGGTCTCCACCGCCACGCTGTTCAAGCAGTTCCCGACCAAGGCGGCGCTGTTCGAGACGGCGGTGCTCGCGGCCGGAGGAGCGCGCGACCCAGACCCCGTGGAGGTGTCGACGGACGACTTCGAGGAGGGGCTCGTGGCGCTCGGGCACGCCTACGCGGAACTGGTGACCCGTGCGCAGATGGTCGACCTGATGCGGACCGTCATCGCCGAGTCGCCGAAGTTCCCCGAGGTGCGGGAGCGGACGTTCGACTTCGGCACGCTCCCCGTGCTGGAGGCGCTGGGGCGCTTCCTTCGGGCATCGCACGCGGCGGGCACAGCGGACATCCCCGAACCGGACCGCACCTCGGCGCAGTTCCTCGGGATGATCGCCTCCGAGGTCTTCTGGCCGCGCCTCGTGCACGGCACCTGGTCGATCACGGGCGCCGAGCAGCGACGGGTCGTCGAGGAGGCCGCGCGTACGATCGCCGCGCGCCACGCGGCGCGGCCCGCGGCGGCTGAGTGATCGCCCCGCTCCTCGCCCCGGTCGCCCTGGCGTCGCTCGGGAAGGGAGGGGGACCCCCGTGAACGGAGATCACGCCGGGGGCGTGACGGGACCGCCGCTGTGCACCGGACGCACCTCGACGCCCCCGCCGGACAGCAACGACGGGTCCTTCCGAGCGAGATGGATGGCCTCGTCGATGTCGGCGGCATCCAGGATGTAGAACCCGGCGATGACGTCCCCCGACCCGTAGGGCCCGTCGGTCGGGCCGTCCGCCCGCAGCGTGCGCGCCATCGACCGAGGGGTCAGCGCGTACGCGGCCCGCATGCGGCCGGACGCGACCAGGGAGTCGAAGTGCTCGTCGCACTCCTGCAGCTCCTCCGGGGTCGCCGTGGGGGCGTGTCGGGAGTCGCCGGCGTAGATCAGGACCGCGAACCGGGGCACGTCAGGACTCGTCCCAGGGGAGCTTCACCAGCGGCAGGATGTAGATCCGGCCCGCGATCGCGACGGGATGCTTCGCCATGAAGGCGGCGGCCTCGTCGATCGAGTCGGCGGTGACGAGGTCGTAACCAGCGAACCACTCCTTGAACTCCGGGAACGGCCCGTCGGTGATGATCGTCTTCCCGTCGCGGACCGCGACGGATTTCGCCTGTTCGGGTCCGGCGACAGGGCCGCCGTCTCCGAGGCGCCCCGCCGCGTCGCCCTCGGTCGCCCAGCGTTCGAGGATCTCCTGATCCTCCGCGCGGGCCAGCGGGGTCCCGGTGGAATCGGACATGTGGATGACGAGGTAGGTGCTGCTCATGGGGTGTCTCCGTTTCTTGTGAGGTGAGTGCGGCGGCGGATGAGGTGCGCGGTCTCGGCGGTGTTGCCGCCGAGGGCGATCGCGCGGTCGTAGGCGGAGCGGGCCTCGGCCGGTCGGTCGAGCGCACGCAGCAGCTCGGCACGCGCGACGTGGAAGGCGTGGTGGCCGTCGAGGGTCTCGGCGAGCGGCTCGATCATCGCGAGGGCGACCTGCGGGGAGTCGAACTCGGAGACCGCGATCGCCTTGTTGAGGGTGATGACGGGGCTCGGATCGATCTGCTCGAGCCGCGTGTACAGCGACACGATCCGATCCCAATCGGTGTCCCGCGCGGCGGCGGCGGTGACGTGCACCGCGTTGATCGCGGCCATCAGCAGATACCGTCCCGGACGCCCGGCGTCCCGCTCGTCGGCGCGGGAGCGCAGGAGCTGCAGACCCTCCGCGATGGCGGACCGGTCCCACGCTGTCCTGTCCTGTTCGTCCAGCCGCACCAGCTCGCCGTCGGGGGACAGGCGCGCGGTGGCTCGCGCCTCGGTGAGGAGCATCAGGGCGAGGAGCCCGGTCACCTCCGGGTCGTCGGGGAGGAGGTCGTGGGCGAGTCTCGCGAGGCGGATCGCCTCGGCGGTCAGGTCTCGCCGGAGCGGGGGCGAGTCCGGGCCGGATGCGAGATACCCCTCGTTGAACACGAGATACAGCACGGTCAGGACGGCGTCGGTGCGGGCGGGGAGGTCCTCCGCGCGCGGGATCGTGAACGGGATCCGGGCGGCCTTGATCTTCGCCTTCGCCCGGGAGATGCGCTGGCCCATCGTGGTGTCCTGCACGAGGAACGCGTGGGCGATCTCCGCGACGCTGAGGCCGCCCACCATGCGCAGTGTTAGGGCGACGCGGGCCTCCAGCGGCAGCGTCGGGTGGCAGCAGATGAACAGCAGGCGCAGTCGATCGTCCTCCACCACGCCCGCGGATGCCGGCGGGTCTGTGTCGTGCAGCATCATCGCCTCCCGGTGCTTCTCGTCGCGACGAGCCTCGCGACGGAGCCGATCGATCGCACGGCGGTTCGCGGTGGTCGTCACCCAGCCGGCCGGGTTCGGCGGGATGCCGTGCGCCGGCCAGTGCTCCACGGCTGCCGCGAACGCCTCCGCGGCCATCTCCTCGGCCAGATCGAGGTCGCCGAAGCGGCGCGCCAGTCCGGCGACGATCCGGGTCCATTCCTCCCGATGCGTCCGCGTGATGGCATCCCCCGCGCGGGAGGGGGTCGGTGTCATGACGCCCTCCGCGTCGACAGGGCCGCGAAGACGCGCCGGAGCGGAGCGAGTCGTGCACCGCTCCCGCGAGGCGCGGGCGGGACGGCGATCCGGCGATCGGCGAGGGCCGCTCGCCTTTGCCACGCGACGGACCCCTGGTGCGTTGCCGTGTCGTGGAGCAGCAGCGCCATCATCGGATCAGTATGCACGGGTGCCGCCTTCCGGGGTGAGGGGAGCCCGAGGACTCCGGATACTGACACCACGAACGGCACCCGCGCATTTCGACAACTCCGCCGAGACGGTGCGACCAGCCAGTCAATCAAGTACCTCTTGACACGCCCGCACGCCAGGCATAACGTACAACCAAATGGTTGCACGAACAGAACTGAGCGAAGCGGAGGTCGACCGTGTGTTCCACGCACTGGCGACGTCGACCCGGCGCGACATCCTGCGCCGGACGATCGAGCGGGAGCAGTCCGTCTCGACCCTCGCCGCCGAATACGAGATGTCGTTCGCGGCTGTCCAGAAGCACGTGGCCGTGCTCGAGGCCGCGAACCTCATCGTCAAGCGCGCCGAGGGACGCGAGCGGCTCGTCCGCGCGAACCCCGAGATGATCGCCCGCGCCAGGGCGCTCCTCGCCCGTTACGAAGAGCTGTGGCGGTCGCGCATCGCCCGGCTCGACGACCTGCTGGCCGAGACGCCCGCCGGTCGCCCCGACAGCGACACCACCGACAACGCACGAGAGAACCCAGGAGACTGACATGCCCGTCACCGACGTCACCACCGATGCCGACGACCTCACGATGACCGTCACGGCCGACTTCGCCGCCCCCATTGAGCGGGTCTGGAACGCGTACAGCGATCCGCGCCAGCTCGAGCGCTTCTGGGGTCCTCCCGGCTGGCCCGCCACCTTCACCGCGTGGGACCACACGGTCGGCGGCCGCGCGGTCTACACGATGAACGGACCTCGCGGCGAGAAGTCGACGGGCGTCTGGGAGTTCCTCGCCATCGAGGAACCGCACCGCTTCGAGGTGCTCGACTCCTTCGCCGACGAGCACGGAAAGCCCCTCGACGGCTTCCCCGCGCAGCGCATGAGCTTCACGTTCGATTCCACGCCCGAGGGCACCCGCATGGTCACCACGAGCCACTTCGACTCGGTCGACGCGCTCGAACAGGTCGTCGAGATGGGTCAGGTCGAGGGCATCAAGATGGCGATGGGCCAGCTCGACGCCGTGCTGCAGGACCTCCGCGACTACGCGCAGGGCAAGGGCACCCGGGTGGAGCTGCTCGACGACACCCACGTGCGCATCACCCGGCTCGTCGAGGGTCCGCGCGAGCTGGTGTGGCGCGCGCACTTCGAGCCCGACCTCATCCGCCAGTGGATGCTCGGCCCGGACGGGTGGGAGATGACCGAATGCATCGCAGCGACCGAGGTCGGCCAGTCGTACCGCAACTCCTGGGCGCCGGTCGGTGACACCGAGGGCGAGCCGTTCGGGTTCGAGGGCGAGGCGCTGCTGATCGACGCCCCGCGCCGCGCCGTCACCACCGAACGCATGCGGGGCATGCCCACCGAGACCGTCAACGACCTGAGCCTCTACGAGGAGGACGGCGCCACGCTCGTCACGGTGCTCATCGAGTACCCCGACAAGGAGACGCGCGACATGATCCTCGCCACCGGCATGGCCGACGGCATGGAGGCCTCGTTCGCCCGCCTGGAACGCGAACTGCTGGCGGTCTGACCGCCGCGTCGTCCACGACTCCTCGGAATCGGCCGGGTCCCTCGTGGATCCGGCCGATTCCGCGTCCCTGCTCGCCGTTTCCGGGGAGTTGTGGACCGCCCGTCGCGGAGGCGCGGCGGCGGACCGGGGTGGAGCGGGATAAAGTGGCGGCACGATGAGGATCACGCGCCGCACCCTGCTCCTCGGCGCCGGAGCCGGTGCCGTCTCGGTGCTTCTCGCCTCCTGCACGCCGGAGCCGAAGCCCACGCCGACGCCCACCCGCACGCGTGAGCCCGAGCCGCCGCCCGGCGTCCCGGCCCCTGCCGGCAGCATCCGCAGCACCTGGACCACCGACCCGTTCGCCCTGGGAGCCGCCAGCTTCACCCCCGTCGGAGTACTCGCCGACGCCCGCGCCGCCCTCGGCCGCCCGGTCGACGACCGCCTCTTCTTCGCGGGTGAGGCCACCGACGAAGACGCCCCCGGCACTGTGCGCGGAGCCATCGCCTCGGGTGAGCGCGTGGTCGACGAGCTGATGGATGCCGCGGGATCGGGGGAGCGCGTCGCCGTGATCGGCGCGGGCCTCGCGGGAGCCACCGCCGCCGCCCTCCTCGCCGACCGGGGCCTGCAGGTGACCGTGTTCGAGGCGCGCGACCGCGTCGGCGGGCGCGTCTTCACCCGCAGCGACGACTCCTGGCCGGTGCCGGTGCAGCTCGGCGCCTGGCTGTTCGGCGAGGACGACGCCGAGGTGCTCGACCGGCTGCGCAGCGGCGACGTGGGAACCGTCGACCTCACCGGCTCGCTGTGGCGCACCCCCGACGGCGACATCGAACCCGTCGATCCCGTGCCCGTCACCACGGCCATCGCCGCCGCCCAGGCCGCCCCGGAAGACGTCTCGGTCACCGACGCGCTGACCGCCGCGGGCATCGACCCCGCGGATCCCTCGACCGCCGCCCTGCTCGACATCCTCGCCGCGCGCACGGGTGCCGCAGCCGGCGAGCTCTCCAGCTGGTTCGCGCCGCCGCTGCCCACGGGCGACCCGGCCGCCACCCGCGACAGCCTCGTGCCGTTCGTGGAGCACGCGCTCGACGGAGTGCAGGTCGGCCTGAACTCCCCGGTCGCCCGCCTGGCCTACGACGACACCGGGGTGAGCGTGCGCCTCGGCACCGGGGAGGCCCTGTCGTTCGACCGGGTGGTGGTGACGGTGCCGCTCGGGGTGCTGCAGGACCGCAGCATCGAGTTCGACCCGCCGTTGCCCTTCGCCAACCGCGGCGCGATCTCGGCGCTCGGCATGGGGTCCATCGAGACCGTGTGGCTGCGGTGGGACGAGGCGTTCTGGGAGAACGACGAGGCCGTGTGGCACGCGGTCGGCACCGACGCGGTCATCCCCACCTGGATCAATCTGCGCCCCGTCACGGGCGAGAACGTGCTGGTGGGCATCGTCGGCGGTGCGGCCGCCGCGGAGTTCGCGGAACTCAGCGACGACGACGCGTTCGACGCGGCGCTGGCGTCGCTGACCGTCTACGTCTGAGCCGACGCGCCGACCCGCTCGCGCGCATCGACCGCACCGGCCGGGCTACCGCGGTCGTCGTCCGGGGGATCGTCGGGCCCGGGATCCGCGTCGGTGCGCAACCGCCGCGGCAACGGCATCCGGCTGATCAGCACCAGGGCGGTCGCGACGATGCTGAACGATGCCAGGGCCACCGCGCACGAGATCACGAACTCGGGCGGACCGCTCACCTGCCGCGGGTCGAGGAAGTAGTACGGATACCAGCCGATCAGCGGGCCCCGGATGAGCGTCGCGACACCCCACAGCACCGGATACACGAGGGTGATCGGAACCACACGCCACGGCACGGCTCGATGCCCCGGAGCCAGCGCCCAGGCCGCGACCGTGACCGCCGGCAGGTAGAAGTGCAGCACCTGATCCGACCACGGCACGTCGATGCGGATGCCGCGCACACCCGCCTGCCACACCAGGATCGCGAACACCAGGCCGGCCGTGATCGTCCACGTCAGCACGAGCGCCAGCGCCACCGTGAGCCACCGCGGGTCTCGCGCACGCCGCAGGGCGAGCACCCCCGCGATCGACAGCAGCACCACGAACGCGAGGTTGGACTGGTTCGTCAGGTAGGCGAAGAAGTTCTGGCTCGCGATGGTGTGCGACGCCAGGCCCCAGGCCATGCGGTGGATGAGGGCGACGAGGCAGATGGCGGCTGCGCTCAGACGGAGCAGGCCGAAGACCGTACGGGTCCTCACCGCCGCGTCACCGTCCCCACCATCATCCGCCGAGTCTACGGAGTCCACCCGAGCGCTCGCCGCGTCGCGGGTGGCTGCGCCGTGCGCTCAGATCAGCCGACGCAGGGCCTCTTCGAGCGAGACGCCCTGCGCCTCGGCGCGGTCGCGGAGGCGCGCGTGCTCATCGGACGACAGCGGGATCCGCAGTTCGATCGGGTCGTCGTCGGGGCGGTCGAGGCCGTCGAGCAGGTCGGAGGGCTCCGCCCACAGCGGTTCCGCGTACGACCCGGAGACGGGGGTGGCGGCGGGGCCGGTCGCGGTGGGCACCCCGGTGATGCGGTCGGAACCCGCGGCCGGAGCGGAGGTCGCCGTCGCGACGGAGGTGGTCTTCGCGGCCGGGGCGGTCCTCTCGGGAGAGCTGGTGGTCGCGGCGTGCGCGGCGACGGGGGCGGAGGCGGCGACCGCGGCACCGGCGTCGGTCGCGAGGGTGAAGCCCGGGCCCCGGCGCGGTTCCTGCCCCTGCTGGTACGCCTTCGCCGCCGCGTTCGCGCGCTCGTCCGCTGCCTCGTTCAAGGGGTGTCCCGCGTGGCCCTTGACCCACGAGAACTCCACGTCCCGTCCGCGGATCGCCTCGTCGATGCCCTCCAGCAGGTCGCGGTTGAGCACGGGGCCCCCGTCGGACTTGCGCCATCCGCGGCGCTTCCACCCCGGCATCCACTTCGTCACGGAGTCGATCACGTAGCGGCTGTCGCACTCGATCAGCAGCTTCTCGTCGGTGCCGGCGGTCGCGCGGAGGAGCTCGAGCACGGCCCGCAGCTCGCCCTGGTTGTTGGTGCCGTGCGGGGAACCACCGGCCGCCCAGTTGGCGTCGTCGATGTACCAGGCCCAGCCGTTCGGGCCGGGGTTGCCCAGGGCGGAGCCGTCTGCGGCGGCGGTGATGGTCATCCTTCCACCGTATCGGTGGGGGCCGACGCGGCCGCGCGAGAGGGCAGCGCGGTCAGTCCTCGGGGTCGCTATTCTCGATCGTCGCCGCCTCGGGCGCGGGCGGTGCGACCGGGAACACGATCGAGCTCACGGAGGCCGGGGCGCCGAGGCCGAGCGTGAGGGGGTCCACCGCGGGGGCCGTGTCGAGGAGGTCGGCGTCGGAGCGTTCGAGCGGCTCGGACGGCAGAGCCCACTGCTGCTCTTCTTCTTCGGGTCGCTGCTGGAAGAGTCCCATGGAGTCCATCATGACCCCGGCCGCACGACCCGCGGTCGCATTCACACGGGATTGATCGCTTGCCCGCGGGCCGGGCTCAGGCGGGGTCGCGGGTCGAGGCGGCGCGCACGGCCTCGACGAGCGTCCGCCAGGGGCCCTCGAGCGCGGAGTCGGGCAGCTCGCGCTCCCGGCGCTCGGAGGGCGTGTGCGCGCGGATGCTCCACATGAAGCGGTCGGCCCCGGGTGACGCGTCGGCGTCCTGGTCCCACGGGCAGAGGTCGATGAGCGTGATCCACTCGTCCGCGTCGGACGGCTCCGCCTCCACACGCCACTGGCGACGGATGCCCGCGATGCCGCCCGATCGCACGACGGCGATCACGACGGGGGCGTCACTCGGAGGTGCCGGGTCCTCGCTCATGCTCATAGACTCCCACGGCGCTCCACGCCCGTCGAGCCGCGGCCGCCGTCTCCTCGTCGACCGCGACGGCCGCGGCCACCGTGGCGTCGGCGAACTCCGTGAACGTGGCCGTGCTCGACAGCCCCCCCGTGAGCGCCCGGTACCAGACGGTTCCCGCGCGCTCCCCGGCGTTGCCGCCGAGGTCGCGCGCGAACAGGGCGAACGCGCGGTTGGGGATGCCCGAGTTGATGTGCACGCCGCCGTTGTCCTCGGTCGTGCGGACGAAGCCGCTCATGTGGTCGGGCTGCGGGTCTTTGCCGAGCTCATCGTCGTCGTAGGCCGTGCCGGGGGCGATCATCGACCGCAGCGCCGCGCCCTGCACGGCCTCGGTGAAGATCTCGGCGCCGATGAGCCAGCTCGCCTGCGCCGCGGTCTGGCCCTGCGCGTACTGCTCGGTGAGCGCGCCGAAGACGTCGGCGATCGATTCGTTCAGGGCGCCGGGCTGGCCCTGGTACTCCAGGTTCGCGGTGTGCTGCACGACCCCGTGTGCGAGCTCGTGCCCGATCACGGTGAGCGAGCCGGTGAAGCCGCGGAACACCTCGCCGTCGCCGTCGCCGAACACCATGCGCTCGCCGTCCCAGAACGCGTTGTCGTAGTCGACGCCGTAGTGCACGGTCGCGTCGAGCGGCGCCCCCGCGTCGTCGAGCGAGTTGCGCTGGAAGGCGGCGAGCAGCATCTCGAACGTGGCGCCGAGGCCGTCGAAGGCCTCGTTCACGGCGGGGTCGTCAACCGGCGCGTCGTCTTCGCCGCGCACCACGGCGCCCGGCAGCTGCTGCGTGTTGCCGGCGTCGCTGATCGTGCGGTTCGGCGCGTCGGACAGCTGGGCGACGAGGTCGCCGTTCTCGTCGATCGAGAGGTCGATGCGGGCGCGGAACGGTGGACGCCCGGCCGTGAGGGTCTGGCGGGCGGCGGCTGCCGCCCTGGGGAAGCGGCCGGACTCGGCGAGGCGCGCGAGCAGGTAGGAGGGGATGACGCCGTGCCGCGGGAGGGGTTCTGCGCTGCTCATGGTGCGACCCTACGCCCCGCCTCGGACGTTCGTCCGCTCGCTCGTCGCACCGGACAGGCCACCGTTCGGCTCCCTCACTCCCTGACTTGAGATTGAGAATCGTTCTCAATAGGGTGACAGAGTCATGAACCTCGCACTCCTCCGGCGGGCAGCCCTCGCCCCCTCCGCCCTCCTCGTCCTCCTCGCCGCCGCCGGGTGCGCCTCCCCGGTCGCGCCCGCTGCGACGGCGGATCCCGGTGCGCACGGCATCGACTCGGGCGGCGCCGCGGAGGTCGCTGCGCCCGCCCTCGCCCTCGCCGTCGCGGACGAGCGGGGCGCCCTCACCCTCCTCGATCTCGACACCGAGGAGCGCGTCGTCCTCACTGACGCCGGGGCCGGGAGGGCCGCGGTGTCGGGCGATGGGCGCCTCGTGTTCCTCGCCCGCACCGAGGGCGACGACGCGACCGTGGACGTGGTGGATACCGGGCGCTGGACCGTGCCGCACGGCGACCACACGCACTCGTTCCAGGGCGAGCCGCGGCAGCTCGGCTCGCTGGACGGCCACGGAGAGGTGCGGGTGAGCGGGGCCGGTCAGAGCACGGCGATCGGCTTCGGCGGCGCGGAGGTCGTCGTGCTCCCGCACGACGACCTCGCCGGCGGACTCGGCACCGCCCGGCTCGACCTGGCGCACGCAGGCCCGGTCCTCCCGTTCGCCGACCGGCTCCTCGTGCCCACCGCCTCCGGCACCATCCGGATCGTCGACGGCGAGGGCGCCCCTGCCGCCGCGGCCGAGATACCGTGCGGCGCGGTCTCCGACGCCGACCTCACCCGCGTCGGCGCGGTCTTCGCGTGCGCGGAAGGGGCGGTGCTCTTCACCCGGCAGGTGGGCGGTGAGATCGTCGGCGAGGCGATCCCGTATCCGGCCGGAGCACCCGCGGCGACGCGGCTCGACGGTCGCGCCGACCGGCCGGACCTCGCCGGTGTCGCCGGTGACGACGGTGCGTGGCTGCTCGACGTGCGTCAGCGCACCTGGACGCTGCTCCCCTCCGACGTCCCGCTCATCCGCGCCGTCGCCGTCGGAGACGACGCCGGTCGCACGGTCGCGGTCGACGCGGAGGGACGGCTCCGCGTGCTGGCGCCGGACGGATCCGTGCTGGCCCGCACCGAGCCCCTGCTCGCGGCGACCATCGCAGACCCGGCGTTGCGAGACCGCGTGGAGCTGCGGGTGTCCGCACGACGCGTCTACGTCGCCGATCCCGCCGCGGGAACGGTCTACGAGATCGACCACGGTGACGCGCGCATCACCCGTACCTTCAGCGACCTCGAGGCCGTGTTCCTCCAGCTGGTCGGCTGACCCAGAGTCCTCGGCGCCCCGCGCCGCCGCGCATCCGCGCACCCTGAGAAGAAAGAGAGACGAACCCATGTCCCGACCCCGCAGCCGCCTCGCGCTCGGCGCCCTCGGCGCGATCGCCGCCGTGGCCCTCGCTGGATGCGCCGGAGCCTCCCCCGCGTCCCAGAACACCACCGGTGCAGCGCCGGAGCAGCACGACCATCACGAGGCGGACACCCACGTCGCCCTCACCTACGACGGTGGCGTGGTCGTGCTCGACGGCGACACCCTCGAGACCGTCGGCGAGGCCGAGCTCGACGGATTCCTGCGCGTGAACGGCGCGGGCGACCACGACGGCCATGTGTTCGTCACGGCCGAGGACGGCTTCCACGTGCTCGACACCGGTCTCGCCTCCGGAGCCGTCGAGTTCACCGGGGAGGTGTTCGAGGCGGTGGCCGCCGGACACGCGACCCCGCACGCCGGCCGCACCGCGCTGTTCGACGACGGCACCGGAGAGGTGCGCGTGTTCGACACCGACGCGGTCGGCACGGGCACCCTGCCGGAGTTCGACACCATCACGTCGGAGGCGGCGCACCACGGGGTGGCCATCGAGCTGTCCGACGGCACCGTCCTGTCCTCGATCGGCACGGCCGAGGCCCGCAGCGGCGTGCGGCACCTGGCGGCGGACGGCACCGAGCTCGCGCGCGACGAGCGGTGCCCCAGCGTGCACGGGGAGGGCGCGCTGAAGGGGGAGGTCGTGATGTTCGGCTGCGAGGACGGTGTGCTGCTCTTCGCGGACGGCGCCTTCACCAAGCTCGACGCCCCGGACGAGTTCGGGCGCACCGGCAACGCCTACGTGACCGACACCAGCGCCGTCGCGGTCGGCGATTACAAGACGGATCCCGACCAGGAGGGCTACTTCCTGTCGCAGCTGGTGCTGGTCGACACCGCGGCCGCGAGCCTCTCGGTGGTCGATGCCCCGGCCGAGTACACGTGGCGCGGTGTGGGGCGCAGCGCCCACGACGACATCGTGGTGCTGGGCGCCGACGGCAGCCTCACCGTGCTCGACGAGTCCGGTGCGGTGCAGGACTCCTGGTCGGTCATCGACGCGTGGGAGAGCCCGGCCGAGTGGCAGGACCCGCACCCGGGCCTGCGGGTGGTGGGCGACATCGCCTATGTGACCGAGCCGGCGAAGAAGCGCATCGTCGCGGTCGACCTGCACACGGGCGAGGTGGCGGCCGAGGCCACGCTCGACGTGATCCCGAACGAGTTCGTGGTGGTGGGTGCCGCCGGGCACTGAGCGCCACGGGACAGGAGGGGCGGATCCGGGTGGGGTCCGCCCCTTCGTCGTGCGGCGATGGCTCACCCTTGACACGATTGCGTTCTGTATACAGAATACTGGAGAGCCCCGCGGGGTGATCCGACCCGAACTTCAACGATGAAAGAGGTAGCGAGATGGCACGTGCTGCGACACGGTATCTGGCCCTGGGCGCCGCCGGAGCGCTCGCACTCGGACTCGCCGCGTGCAGCGGTGGCGGCGGGGGCGGCAGCGTCGACGCCGACGGCAAGGCCACCGTCGTGTGGTCCACCTGGGGCACTCCGGAGGAGCTCACCCGCTACGAGGAGTTCAACAAGGACTTCATGGAGCGCCACCCCGACATCACCGTCAAGCTGCAGCCCGTGGCCGGCTACGGCGACTACCACTCCAAGCTGCTCGCCCAGCTGACCAGCAACACCGCGCCCGACGTGTTCTACGTGGGCGACGACATGATCGGGCAGTTCGTCGACTCGAACCGGCTCATGCCGCTGCGCGAGCTGATGGACTCGAAGGACAGCAAGACCGCCTACGACGACTTCTTCCCCGGCCTGTTCGGTGCGGCCGAGAAGGACGACGAGGTCTACGCGGCGCCCAACGACTCCAACCCCGACGTGTTCTGGTACGACAAGCAGGCGCTCGCCGCGGCCGGCATCACCGAAGACCCCGCGACCCTGGCCGAGAACGGCGAGTGGACCACCGACAAGTTCCTCGAGATGAACGCGGCCCTGCACGACGCGGGCCTCACCGGCACCATGTACTGGAACTACTGGGCCACCCACTGGAGCTGGCTGTCGTCGCAGGGCCTGGACGCCCCGTACGACGACAAGGGGACGTTCGTCGCCAACGAGGACGCCGACACGGTCGAGGCCATGCAGCAGTTCGGCGACCTCTTCCAGGACGGCACCTTCGTGGTCGCCGACACCCTCCCCGACGGCGCCGGTGCCGACAGCGTGTTCGTGACGCACAAGGCCGGGTTCTTCGTGCAGGGGCGCTACACGATCGGCACCGTGAGCGCGGCGGGCGAGCAGGACAGCTACGACATCGTGCGCTGGCCCACCCCCGATGGAGCGGAAGCCCCGACCGGCGTCGCCACGTCGTTCCTCGCGATCAACGGCAAGACCAAGGTGAAGGACGCCGCGTTCACGTTCTGGACCGAGTTCCTCTCCGCAGAGGGACAGACCTTCCGCCTCGAGGGCGGCGGCAACGCGGTCCCGTCCATCAAGGGCGCCGACGAGGTCGTGCTGGAGGGTGACTACCCCGCGCACGCGCAGACCTTCCTCGACATGCGCGACATCGGCTTCGAGGACTACCCCGCCGAGGCGCGCATCCCCGGGCTGCCCGTCGCCATCGCGGAGGAGTTCCAGAAGCTCTACGAGGGCAAGGTCGACGCGCAGACCACGCTCGACACGATCGCCGACGTGGTCGCGGAACGGTCGGAGAAGTAGACCGGTGACCACTCTCACCGAGAACGGACGGATGCCGCAGGCCGAGCCTGCGGCATCCGCCCCGCCCCTGCGCCCCGAGGCCGCGTGGCGCCGCCGCGACCGCCGCTGGGGCTACGTGTTCGTCGCCCCGCAGCTGCTCGGCATGGCCCTGTTCGTCATCCTGCCGTTCGGGGCCAGCCTGGTGCTGGCCTTCGCGGAGTGGGACGGGCTGAGCGACCTGGAGTGGGTGGGCTTCGCGAACTTCGCCGAGCAGCTCACCGACCCGCTCCTCGGCCGCGCCATCCTCAACACCCTGCTGATCGCGGTCATCACCGTGCCGATCGGCCTCACGCTCGCCGTGATCGTCGCGGTCGCGCTCGAACGGCTCAAGACCCGCACGCTCTACCTCATCCTGTTCTTCGCGCCCGTCGTGACGTCGACGGTCGCGGTCGCCATGATCTGGCAGCAGATGTTCCGCGCGGACGGCCTGCTGTCCACCACCATCGCCAACGTGTTCGGCATCACCCCGCCCGACTGGCTGCAGGACCCCAAGCTCGCGCTCCTCGCGGTCTGCATCGTCACGATCTGGTCGTCGATGGGCTTGAACGTGGTGATCTTCCTCGCCGGGCTCCAGAACATCTCGCCCTCGGTCATCGAGGCCGCCCGCATCGACGGCGCCGGCGCCTGGCGACTGTTCACCGGCATCCGCCTGCCGCTGCTCTCCCCGATCGTGTTCTTCTCGTCGGTGATCGCCTTCATCTCGTCGCTGCAGACGTTCGACACGGTCTACGTGCTCGTCTCCGGCGGCGGCCCGGACAACGCCACCCGCACGATCGTCTACCACATCTTCGATCTGGGCTTCGGGCGGTTCGAGTTCGGTCCGTCGAGCGCCGCGAGCGTGATCCTGCTCGTGCTGACCCTCGTCATCACCGCGATCCAGTTCGGCGCGCAGAAGAAGTTCGTCCACTACGAGGATGACCCGGCATGACCCTCCAGACGCCCTCGCTCATCGAGCCGGCCGCCCCCGCGACCGACTCGACCGTCGCCCTCACGGCCCCCGGCTACCGTCGCCGCGGTCGCGGCGGGCCCGGCGCCGACCGCGCCCGCCGTCGCCTCGGAGCCACCGCGCTCCACGTGGTGCTCACGATCGCCGGCATCTCGATGGTGTTCCCGTTCGTGTGGATGCTGCTGACGTCGTTCAAGACGCTGCCGCAGCTGCTGAAGAACCCGCTCGAGTTCCTCCCGAACCCGTGGACGGTGGAGAACTACGCCGACGCCTGGAACGCGGTGCCGTTCGGGCAGGCGTATCTGAACAGCGCCTACATCGCGGTGCTGGTCGTGGTGGGCACGCTGCTGACCGCATCGATGGCGGGCTACGCGTTCGCGCGCATCCGCTTCCGCGGCAGCAAGGTGCTGTTCATCGTGTTCCTGGCGACACAGATGATCCCCGCGCAGGTCACGCTCATCCCCTTCTACCTGCTGATGTCGCAGATCGGGTGGGTGGACTCGCACCTGGCGCTGATCGTGCCCGGCATGATCGCGAACCCGTTCGCGGTGTTCCTGATGCGGCAGTTCGTGCTTGCCCTGCCGCGCGAGCTGGAGGAGGCGGCGCTGGTCGACGGCGCGGGCCGGTGGCGCATCTTCTGGAGCATCGTGCTGCCCAACCTCAAGCCGGGGCTCGCCGCGCTCAGCATCATCACGGCGCTCGGCGTGTGGAACGCGTTCCTGTTCCCGCTCGTGCTGCTCAACACCCCCGACCTGTTCACGGTGCCGCTGCTGCTCACCTCGTTCCAGGGGCAGTTCGGCTCGATCAACTACGGGCTGGTCATGGCGGCCTCGGCCATCGCGACCGTGCCGATGCTGATCGTGTTCGTGATCGGGCAGCGGAAGATCCTCAACAGCATGGCCGCGTCGGGCCTGGGCGGGCGATGATGGCCGACGACCTCGACCTCGCCGGGCTCGCCGGCCGGCACCTCGACCTGATCACCGCGCCGTTCACGCTGCCCCGGTCGCGGGTGCTCGTGTTCGGCGAGGGCGACGGCGTGCGCGTGCACACCTCGGAGTACGAGCGGCGGCTGTCGGAGTGCCGCGTGCTCGACCTCGTGGAGGTGCTCGACGCGGACGGCGCCGTGCTGCCGGTGGCCGACGTGCGACCCGAGAGGATCGCGTTCGGGGCCCCTCGTCTCGCTGCGCCCGCTCAGGAACCGGGGGTGGGGGCGGATGCGGAGACAGAGCGTGCCACGCTCACCTTCGCCGACCCGGCGACGCTGAGCATCGGCGGCGATGCCGGCCTGCGCGTGCGGCTCACGCGCCCGGACGGCCGGAGCGAGGAGCACGCGCTCGGGGAGGGACTGCGCCTCCGCGTCGCTCCCGACCGCTCGGTCACGGTCGAGTCCGGCGATCACCGGGCCGCCCTCGCCGCCACGGTCCACGTCTGGGACGACTGGTTCGCCCGGTGCCCGCGCGTGCGCGACGACCTGCAGGAGATGACCGCCTTCTGCTGGTGGGTGCTCGGCGCGAACATCGTCGAGCTGCCCTCCCTCGGCGACGCCAGAGCGATCGTGCCGTCGAAGATCGGCTACGTGGGGCTGTGGCAGTGGGACGCGTACTTCATCGCCGTCGGCCTCCGCCACGGCGACCCCGCGCTCGCGCGCGAGCAGCTCGACATCGCGTTCCGGTTCCCGCAGCCCGACGGACAGCTCCCCGACGTCGTGCACGAGGAGGGCGTGCTCGCCACGAGCAACGACCTGCCAGAGAGCGACCGGGCGAACCTGCGCCGCGCGGGCTCGCAGATCGCCGACCCCACGGCGCCCGTGCCGCTGACCAAGCCGCCGCTCGCCGCATGGGCCCTGCGCGCGGTGCTGGAGGTGGAAGACGCCCCGGACTGGGCACGGCGCCAGCTCGCCACGGTCGTGCGCTCGCAGGACTGGTGGTTCGCGGGCAGCGATCTCGACCACGACGGCATGCCCGAGTACGGACACCCCTATTCCTCAGGTCTCGACGACAGCCCGATCTTCGACGGCCCGCTTCCCACGGCCGCCCCCGACCTGGGCGCCTACCTCGTGCGGCAGGACCGCGAGCTCGCCGACCTGCTCTCCCGATACGAGCCCGGCGCCGACGTGAGCCGGTTCCGCGAGCGCGCCGAGGCGACGCAGGAGCTGCTGCTGCGCATGTGGGACCCCGAGCGCGAGCGCTTCCTCGCGTTCGGCGGCGGCGAGACGCTCACGAGCGACACCGTCGTGGGCCTGATGCCGCTGCTCACCGGAACCCTGCCGGAGCAGATCGCCGGTGCGCTGCGTGCCGCGGTGGACGACCCGGAGCGGTTCGCGCTGCCGTGGGGCCTGCCGACGGTCGCCGCGTCCGACCCCGACTTCTCGGAGGAGCGGATGTGGCGCGGCCCGGTGTGGGTCAACACGGCCGCTCTCGTGGCGGAAGGCCTGGAGGCGTCCGGCTTCGCCGAGCGCGCACGGCAGCTGCGGGAGCAGACCGTGGCGCTCGTGATCCACGGCGGCGGCCCGCACGAGTACTTCCACCCGCGCACGGGTCAGAAGGCACGCACGGCCACGACCGCGTTCGGCTGGTCGGCGGCGCTGTTCATCGACCTCGCCGTGACGCTGTCGCGGTGAGCCGTGGCCGGGTCAGGCGGTGAAGTAGCTGCTGGTGGCGTTGTCGAGGATGCGCTGCATGCCGTTCGTCCAGTTCAGCTTGAGGGCCTGGACGGCGGCGGGCACGTCTCCCGCCGCGAGGTGCCGGGCGATCTCGGCGTGCTCGGCGGCGACGCGCTCGACCTTCACGTCCTCCGGCACGAGCAGCGACTCGTAGCGGTGGAACGAGCTGCGCACGCTGTCGATCACCGCGAGGAGCCGGGTGTTGGGGCACGCCGAGAGCATCAGGCTGTGCCACTCGTCGTCCTTCGTGATGACGAGCTGGTGCTCCACGAGCTCGTCGGCGAAGGCGTCGGCCATCTCCTTGAGCCGGGCGCCGATCGTCCGCAGCTCGTCGGGCGGGCTCAGCTCGAGCGCGAGGCTCTCGAGGGCGGCCATGACGGGTGCGAGGTCGCGGAACTCCGACGCGCTGAGCGGCACGAACCGGAAGCCCTTGCCGTTCTCGCTCTCGATCTGCCCCTCGGACTCGAGGGCGATGAGAGCTTCGCGCAGCGGTGTGCGGCTGACTCCGAGCTCGGTCGCGAGCTGCACCTCGTTGATGCCCTCGCCCGGCTGCACGAGTCCGGCGCGCATGCGGGTCAGCAGCTCCTCGCGCACCTGCGAGCGCAGGTTCTTGCGTTCGATCGCCATGACCTTCCCCTTCTGCCGCCTGCCCGTCAGCCTATGGGTTGACGCCCGGCCGGACGGCGACCTAGTGTGTTGTATACAGAATACAGCGGGACGTCGGAATGCGCCAGAGCGCCGACACGGCGGCCCGTGACTCAGAGAGGAGCCTCCGTGTCCGGACCCCGCGCCGACCAGCCGCTCCGCCGCGTGCACCTGGATGCGCTCGCGTTCGGCGGCGACTACAACCCCGACCAGTGGTCGGAGGAGACCTGGCACGAGGACATCCGCCTGATGCGCGAAGCGGGCGTGAACATGGTGAGCCTCCCGATCTTCAGCTGGCCGCAGCTCGAGCCCGAGCCCGGCGTGTACGACTGGGCGTGGCTCGACCGCATCATCGACCTGCTGTGGGACGCGGGCATCGCGATCGACCTCGCCACCGCGACCGCCACCCCGCCCTCGTGGCTGCTGCGTGCCCACCCGGAGATGGCGCCGTGGGACGCCGACGGACACCGCCTCGAGTTCGGGTCCCGCCAGACCTACTGCCCCTCGTCGCCCATCTGGCGCGAGAACGTCGCCCGCATGGCCCGTGCCATGGCCGAACGCTACGGCGAGCACCCCGGCCTGGCGATGTGGCACATCTCCAACGAATACGGCGACCACACCTCGCGGTGCTGGTGCCCCGAGTCGGCCCGCCACTTCCGGCGCTGGCTGCAGGAGCGCTACGGAGACCTCGACGGCCTCAACGAGGCGTGGGGCGTGAACGTGTGGGGCCAGCGCTACACGTCGTGGGAGCACATCGAGACCCCCAAGCGCGCGCCGGGGCCGGTGAACCCCACCAAGCTGCTCGACTTCGAACGGTTCTCCTCCGACGCGCTGCTGGAGCTGTTCCAGATCGAGATCGACGTGCTGCGCGAGGTCACCCCCGACATCGCCGTGACCACGAACTTCATGAGCATGTTCCGCGACCTCGACTACTGGGACTTCGCCGCGGTGGAAGACGTCGTGACCGACGACGCCTACCCCGACCCCGCCGACCCCACCTCGCACGTGGGTGCGGCCCTCAACTACGGCCTCATGCGGGCGCTCAAGGACGGGCAGCCGTGGCTGCTGCTGGAGTCGTCGGCGAGCGCCACCAGCTGGCGCGACGTGAACGTGCCCAAGGCCCCCGGCAAGATCCGCGTGGAGAGCCTGCAGGCCGTGGCCCACGGCTCCGACGCCGTGATGTTCTTCCAGTGGCGGCAGGCCAAGTACGGCCAGGAGAAGTTCCACTCCTCGATGCTCGGCCACCGCGGCGAGAGGTCGCGCAGCTTCCGCGAGACCAAGGCCCTCGGCCTCGAACTGCAGAAGCTGGAGGCCGTGCGCGGCACCCGGGTGCGCTCCCGCGTCGGCCTCGTCGTCGACTGGGACTCCTGGTGGGGATCGAGCGCCGCGGAGTCGCTCCCCTCGCAGCGGCTGCAGTGGGCGCAGCAGGCCCGCGCCTGGCACCGGGCCCTGTACGCCCTCGGACAGCCCGTCGACGCGGTGCGTGCCGCCGGTCCGTTCGACCGCTACGACGTGGTCGTGGTGCCGAACCTGTACATCGCGGAGCAGGAGCACGCCGACGCACTCGCGGCCTTCGTGGAGCGCGGCGGCCACCTCGTCGTCGGGCCCTTCTCCGGGGTAGTCGACGCGACCGAGAAGGTGCACGACGGCGGTGCGCCCGGCCCACTGCGGACGCTGCTCGGCATCGAGGTGGACGAGCAGTGGCCGCTCGCGGACGGTGAGACGGAGCAGATCGCCTACGCGGGCGAGACCCTGACCGTCCCGAGCTGGAGCGAGTGGATCGAGGCCGACGACGACGTGCAGGTCCGGGGCACGTACGCGAGCGGAGAGCTCGCGGGGCTCCCCGCCGTGACCCGTCGCCCGGTCGGACGCGGCTCCGCCTGGTACGTCAGCGCCATGATCGACCACGACGGCATGCTGCCGCTGTTCCGTGACGTGCTGCGCACCGCGGGTCTTCCGGCGCGCGACCACGTCGACCTCGACGTGGAGGTCGTCACCCGCGCGGACGACACCACCGACTACACCTTCTACCTCAACCACGGACGCGCGCCCGTCGCCGTCGAGCTGCCCGGCCCCGGGGTCGACCTGCTCACCGGCGCCCGGCACAGCGACCGGCTCGACCTCGACCGCTACGGCGTCGCCGTGCTCGCCTCGCCCCGCGCCGACACCATCCCGACCGCCACCCCCATCCCCGTGAAGGAGGACGCATGACCGCCCCGTTCGTGCATCCGTACATCCCCAACACCGCACCCGAGTCGCGCGCCGCGATGCTCGCGGCCGTCGGCGCCGAGACCGTCGACGAGTTCTACGCCGACGTGCCGGAGGCGCTGCGGCTCGGCCGCCCGCTCGACCTGCCGGCGCCGTTCGTCGCCGAGCAGGACCTCGCGCGGCACGTGCGGGGGCTCCTGGCGAAGAACCGCTCCACGCAGGAGCGCCTGAGCTTCCTCGGCGCGGGCACCTACAACCACTACGTGCCCGCGGTCGTGGACGAGGTGATCGGCCGCAGCGAGTTCCTGACCGCCTACGCCGGAGAGCCGTACGAGGACCACGGCCGCTTCCAGGCGCTGTTCCAGTACCAGTCGCTCATGGCGGAGCTGCTGGAGATGGACGTCGTGAACGTGCCGACCTACGACGGCTACCAGGCCACCGCGACCGGGCTCGCCATGGCCGGACGCCTCACGGGACGCCCGCGCGTGCTGGTCGCCAGCGACGTGCTGCCCGCGAAGACCTCGAAGGTGCACGACTACATCCGGGCGCACCTGACCCTCGACCACCTCCCCACCGTGAACGGCACCGCCGACGTGGCCGCCGTCCGCGCGGCCCTCGGCGACGACGTGGCCGCGGTCTGGGTCGAGACGCCCAGCGCCACGGGCGCGGTCGAGGCCGCGCTCCGCGAGATCGCCGACGCCGCGCACGCTGCGGGCGCCGTGCTCGTGGTGGGCACCGACCCCATCGGCTACGGCGTGCTCGCGCCGCCCGCGCTCGCCGGAGCCGACATCGTCACGGGCGACATCCAGTCGCTCGGCCTGCACCAGTGGTTCGGCGGAGCCCACGGCGGCTTCATCGCGGTGCACGACGACCCCCGGTTCGTGATGGAGATGCCGTCGCGCCTGTTCGGTCTCGCCACCACCGACGTGCCAGGAGAGTACGGGTTCGGCGACGTCGCCTACGACCGCACCTCGTTCGCGCACCGCGAGGAGGGGAAGGAGTGGGTCGGCACGGCCGCCGCGCTCTGGGGCATCGCCGCCGGGGTGTACCTGTCGCTGATGGGACCCGCCGGGATGGCCGAGCTGGGGGAGGTGCTGCTCGCCCGCACCCGCTACGCGCAGCAGTCTCTGGCCGCGCTGCCCGGGGTCACGCTCGACGACGACGCCGTGCACCTGCGTGAGTTCACCGTCACGCTGCCCGTGCCGGCCGCCGAGGTCGTGTCCGCCCTCCGCGCCCAGGGCATCGAGCCCGGCGTGGTCGTGGACGAGCACCGCCTTCTCGTCTGCGTGACCGAGCTCACGTCCCAGTCCGACATCGACCGTCTCGCGTCCGCGCTCGCCGCGGTCGTCGCCCCCGAGCTCGCAGAGGAGCAGAACCGATGAGCCTCCCCGTCGCCCCCAAGCCGGCACTCCGCCGCTTCCAGCAGGCCCGATGGGACGAGCCGATCGTCTTCGAGCTCTCCACCCCGGGCGAGCGCGGCGTGCTCCTCTCGGCCGTGGAGCCCGAGGTGCGCAGCGCCGTGGGCGACGTGGTCGCCGACCTGCCGCCCGCCCTGCGCCGCCCCGCCGCTCCCGCGCTGCCCGAGATGGGGCAGATGCGCGTGCTCAAGCACTACCTGCGCCTGTCGCAGGAGAACCTCGGCGCCGACTTCAACGTCGACATCGGTCAGGGCACCTGCACCATGAAGTACGCGCCCAAGATCAACGACCAGCTCGCCGGCACCCCGCAGCTGACCGCGATGCACCCGCACCAGGACCCGGCCGACGCGCAGGGCGTGCTGGAGATCGTGTGGCGGCTGGAGCGGATGCTCGCCGAGATCTCCGGCATGGACGAGGTCTCGCTGCACACGCAGGGCGGCTCCGCGGCGATCTGGTCGAACATCTCGATGATCCGCGCCTACCACGAGGCGAACGGCGAGGCGGAGCAGCGCCGGGAGGTCATCACCACGATCTTCAGCCACCCCTCGAACGCGGCAGCCGCGAAGGCCGCGGGCTACGAGGTCATCACGGTGTATCCCGACGCCGACGGCTACCCGTCGCTCGACGCGCTCACGGCGGCGCTGTCCCCGCGCACGGCGGCCATCATGGTCACGAACCCCGAGGACACGGGCATCTACAACCCCGCGATCCGCGAGTGGGTCGACGCCGCGCACGCCGTGGGCGCCCTCGCCTCGTACGACCAGGCGAACGCGAACGGCATCCTCGGCATCACCCGGGCCCGCGACGCCGGGTTCGACGTGTGCCACTTCAACCTGCACAAGACGTTCGGCACCCCGCACGGCTGCGGCGGCCCCGGCTCGGGCGCCAACGCCGTGAGCGCGGCCCTCGCCCCGTTCCTCCCGGGCCCCCGCGTGGTGCGCGAGGATGACGGGACGTTCGCGGTCGCCGAGGCGGGCGAGCGGTCCATCGGCGCGGTCGGGCCGTTCTTCGGCGTGATCCCCGCGCTCGTGAAGGCCTACTCGTGGATCATGGCGCTCGGCGCGGACGGGCTGCTCGCCGCCGCCGAGACCGCGGTGCTCAACAACAACTACCTGATGGCGAAGGTGCTCGCGATCCCCGGGGCCTCGGCGCCGTACGCGACCGGCCGTCGCCGCATCGAGCAGGTGCGGTACTCGTGGGAGGAGTTGTACCAGGAGACCGGTGTGTCGTCGGAGGAGATCGGCGTGCGCATGACCGACTTCGGCATGCACTACTGGACGAGCCACCACCCCTACGTGGTGCCGCAGCCGTTCACGCTCGAGCCCACCGAGTCGTACTCCATGAGCGAGCTCGACGAGTACGCCGCGACGCTGGCCGAGGTCGCGCGCGAGGCCAGGGAGAACCCCGAGGTCGTGCGCACCGCCCCGCACAACCAGACCGTGCACCACACGCACCACGACGACCTCGACGACCCGGAGCGCTGGGCCGTCACGTGGCGCGCGTACCGCCGCAAGTACTTCGCCGCGGAGGCCGCCGCGTCGTGATCGGTCTCGTCGTCAACCCCGTCGCCGGCGTCGGCGGACCCGCGGGTCTCGCGGGCTCCGACGGCCCGGAGGTGCAGCGCCTCGCCGTCGAGCGCGGAGCGCGCTCGCGTGTGCAGGAGCGCGCGGCCTCGGCGTTGACGACCCTGGCCGCGCGGCACCCGGGGCTCGAGGTGGCCACGGCCGCAGGAGTCCTGGGTGCCGACGCGGTGCGCGCCGCCGGGCTCCGGCCCCGCGTGCTCTCCACCCCCGCGGAGGCTGTCCGGACCGAGGCCGCCGACACGTCCCGGGCGGTCGCGGCCCTCGCGGCGGACGGGGTCGAGCTGATCCTCGTCGTCGGGGGTGACGGCACATTGCGCGATGCGGTCGCGGCGCTCGACCTCGCTGCGGCGCTCACAACTCCGGAGAAAACTGACGGTCGCGCGACCGTGGCTCCCGCTCCCGGCCGGACCTCGACCGAACTCCGCAGTCGCGCGGGCACCCCGGCCGTGCTCGGGGTGCCCGCGGGCGTGAAGATGTACTCGCCCGTGTTCGCGGTGAGCCCGCGCGCGGCCGGAGCCCTCGCGGCCGACTGGATCGACCACGGAGGGCTCCCGACGGCGGAGCGCGAGGTGCTCGACATCGACGAGGCCGCGATGCGCCGGGCCAGGGTCGAGCCGACGCTGTACGGACTCGTGCGGGTGCCCGTGCACGCCGGTCGCACGCAGGCGCGCAAGGCCCCGACCCCCGCGACCGAGGCCGCCGCCGTCGAGGCCGCAGCGCGCGGCGCGGTCGCCCGGATGCAGCCCGGCGTGCGCTACCTGCTCGGCCCCGGCGGCACCACGGCCGAGATCGCGCGGCAGCTCGGCCTCGACGGCACGCCCCTCGGGGTCGACGTCGTGCTCGACGGGCGGCTCCTCGTCCGCGGCGCGAGCGAACGGCAGCTGCGGGACGAACTCGCGCTCGGCGCCGCGCAGGCCGTGGTGACCGTGATCGGCGGACAAGGGTTCCTGCTCGGCCGAGGCAACCAGCAGCTCTCCGCGGCCGTGCTCCGTGCGCTCGGCGACGACCCCCTGCTGGTCGTCGCGCCCGAGCAGAAGCTCGTCGACCTGCACGGCCGGCCCCTGCTCGTCGATACGGGCGATCCCGTGCTCGACGCCCGGCTCGCCGGGCACATCCGCGTCGTCACCGGCGTCGGCACGAGCAGTCTCTACCCTGTGACCGCACCCGAACTCTCCCCCGTCTGACCCCCGAAAGGACCCCCATGCGACTCCAGAACAAGAAGGCCATCGTCACCGGCGGCGCGGGCGGCATCGGCCGTGCCACCTGCCTCGCGCTCGCGGCGGAGGGTGCCGCCGTCGCCGTGGTCGACCTGAACGCCGAGGCGGCCGAGGCCGTGGCCGCCGAGATCCGCGATGCCGGTGGCACGGCGGTCGCGGTCGCCGCCGACGTGTCCCGCGAGCCCGACATCGAGCGGGTCGTCGCGACCGCCGTGCAGGAGTTCGGCGGGGTCGACGTGGTGTTCAACAACGCCGGCATCATCCGCCGCCAGACCGCGGTCGAGATCGAGGTCGACGAGTGGGACCTTGTGTTCGGCGTGAACGTGCGCGCCATCTTCCTCATGTGCAAGCACGTCGTGCCGATCATGGAGGCCGCGGGCGGTGGCTCGATCGTCAACACCGGTTCGGGCTGGGGTCTGAAGGGCGGCGGCCGCGCCCTGTCGTACTGCGCGTCCAAGGGCGCCGTGGTGAACATGACCCGTGCGCTCGCGATCGACCACGGGCCCGCCGGCATCCGCGTGAACTCGGTCAACCCGGGCGACGTGAACACGGGCATGCTGCGGGACGAGGCGCGCCAGCTCGCGCAGGACGCGGACTCCTTCCTGGCCGAGGCCGCCGACCGCCCGCTGCGCCGCATGGGCGAGCCAGAGGAGGTCGCGCAGGCCGTGGTGTGGCTCGCGAGCGACGACTCCTCCTACGTCACGGGCGCAGCCCTCGTGGTCGACGGCGGCGGCATCGCCTGAGCGCCGGGACGGCGTCGGAGGCGCGGGGTCGGCACCCAGGCGACTCGCGTAAAATCGGCACAATGACCGATGCCCCCGACGCCACCCCCGACCTGGGCCCCGGCATCGACCCCGACGACCTCGCCACGACGCTGCGGGTGCTCCGCGAGCTGCACACGATCGACAACGAGCACCCCGACTTCATCGCCGTGCGCCAGGCGACCGCCGCGATGTTCAAAGACGTCAAGCGCGTGCGCCGCAAGCAGATCCGCGATGCGATCGCCGAGGCCGACAAGGCCGTGGTCGCCCGCACCGCCACGGGCGCTCCCGACCGCATCGACGACGAGACCCGCGGCAACGACCTCGCGTCGAGCGTGGTCGACGCCCCGATCGCGGGGGAGCTGCTCAAGCCGCGCAACTGCTACATCTGCAAGCAGCCGTACACGCTGGTCGACGCGTTCTACCACCAGCTGTGCCCGGACTGCGCGCGCTTCAGCCACGGCAAGCGCAACGCCCGCACCGACCTCACCGGCAAGCGCGCCCTGCTCACGGGCGGTCGCGCCAAGATCGGCATGCATATCGCGCTGCGGCTGCTGCGCGACGGGGCGCACACGACCATCACGACCCGGTTCCCGCGCGATGCCGTGCGCCGCTTCTCGGCCCTGCCCGACGCGAGCGACTGGCTGCACCGCCTGCGCGTGGTCGGCATCGACCTGCGCGACCCCGCCCAGGTGATCGGGCTCGCCGACTCGGTCGCCGCTCAGGGCCCGCTCGACATCCTCATCAACAACGCCGCGCAGACCGTGCGCCGCTCACCGGGCGCGTACTCGCTGCTCGCCGACGCGGAGCTGCAGCCCCTGCCCGACGGGCCGCTGCCGGAGATGGAGACCTTCGGCCACACCGCCGATCCGCATCCGCAGGCGCTGCAGGCATCGGTGGATGCGCACCCGCTGCTGTCGGTCGCGGCGCTCGGCGGCACGGTCGCGGAGCAGGGCGGGCAGGCGCTCACGGCCGAAGACCTCGCCCGGCTCGCGATGGCCCCCGGCTCGTCGTCGCTGGAGAAGCACGCGGACGGCACGGCGATCGACGCGGGCGGGCTCGTGCCCGACGTGAACCGCGTCAACAGCTGGGTGCAGTCGGTCGACCAGGTCGATCCGCTCGAGATGCTGGAGGTGCAGCTCGCCAACACGACGGCGCCGTTCCTGCTGATCAGCCGTCTGCGCGCCTCGATGGCCGCGTCATCCGCGCACCGGAAGTACGTGGTGAACGTGTCGGCGATGGAGGGGCAGTTCTCCCGCCGCTACAAGGGACCGGGCCATCCGCACACGAACATGGCGAAGGCCGCGCTGAACATGCTCACCCGCACCAGCGCGGGGGAGATGCTCGAGAAGGACGGCATCCTCATGACCGCCGTCGACACCGGCTGGATCACCGACGAGCGTCCGCATTACACGAAGGTCCGGCTGGCCGAAGAGGGCTTCCACGCGCCGCTCGACCTGGTCGACGGCGCCGCCCGCGTGTACGACCCGATCGTGCGCGGCGAGGCGGGCGAGGACATCCACGGCGTCTTCCTGAAGGACTACGAGCCCAGCCCCTGGTGACCCTCCGGACGGCTCAGGCCCAGATGTCGGAGAGGGCGACGGGGGCGCTCGAGACCGGGCCGTACCCGGTGACGCTGGCGACCGCGCGGAGCTGCGTGTACGCGCCGATCACGGACCGCGGGAGCGTGCTGGCGTAGTAGCCGGACGAGTTCGTCGACTGTCCCGTGTAGATCGTCTCCCAGCCGGAGGCTCCGTCGCCCTGGAAGTCGAACGTCTGCGTCAGATCGGCGGTGCCGGGGCGGGAGAGGGTGACCGTGCCCCAGGCGTAGCTCGGGTCGAGGGCGAAGGCGCTGAGCGTCAGCTCCGGGGTGCCGAGCGAGGCGGCTGCGGCGGGAGCAGCGGCAGAGAACGCGATGACCGGTGCGACCCACGCCGCGTGGACGATCGTGCGGCGGGAGAGAGCACCGCGTTCGCGCGGCTTTTCGGGCATCATGGCGAAACACTATCGTGCAGACGCGGTGCAGCGAGATCGCCGCGGCCCGGCGGTCAGCGCGGGTACGGGAGGGGGAACCACACCGTCACGACGAGGCCGCCCTCCGCGCGCGGCGTCAGCACCAGGGTGCCGCCGTGCGTCTCGGTGATGCGCTGCACGATCGCCAGCCCGAGCCCCGCACCGGCGTGGTCGTCGCGAGTACGCTCGGACCCGCGCTGGAACGGCTCCACCAGCGTCGCGATCCGGTGCTCCGACAGGCGCTCGCCCGTGTTCTCCACGACGAGCGCGACGGCCTGCGGCATCATGTGCGTGCGCACGGCCACCGCCCCGCCGCTGGGCAGGTTGTGCACGATCGCGTTGAGCACCAGGTTCGTGACGAGCTGGGGCAGCAGGGCGGACGACCCGAGCATCGGCGCGGCGGCCCCACCCACCTCGACCGCGACCCCGCGGCGGTCGGCCAGGGGCAGCAGCGCCTCCACCGCCTCCTCGGCCAGCAGCGACAGGTCGACCAGCTGCCGCGGGAACGTGCGCTGCTCCGCACGGCTGAGCAGCAGCAGCGCCTCGGTCAGCGCGATCGCGCGCGTGTTCACCTCGCGCAGGCGGGCGATCAGCTCCTCCGCGTCGCGGTCGGGGTCGTCGCGGGCGACCTCGAGCAGCGTCTGCGAGATCGCGAGGGGCGTGCGCAGTTCGTGCGAGGCGTTCGCCGCGAACCGCTGCTGCTCGGCCACGTGCGCCTCGAGCTGCTCGAGCATGCCGTCGAACACGTCGGCGAGGTCGCGGAACTCGTCGCGCGGCCCCTCCAGGCGCACCCGATGCGACAGCGACCCCTGGGCGGCGAGGCGGGCGGCGTCGCTGATGCGTTCGAGGGGCGCCAGCATGCGTCCGGCGAGCAGCCAGCCGCCGCCGAGCCCGATCGCGAGCAGGGCGACCATGACCGCGATCGCCACCGGCACGAACGCGCGGATGAGGTCGGAGCGGTTGGGCACGCGGATGTCGGCGATGATCTGCACGTCGGGGATGTACCGCAGCAGGTACAGCGCGACGGCCGCGAGCAGCAGCACCCCGGACACCACGACGATCCCGGCGTAGCTGAGGGTCAGCTTCAGCCGGGCGCTCATCCCCCGGCGCCTAGGCATCAGCGTCCGCCTCGATCCGGTACCCCACGCCGGGAACGGTGCGGATGATGCCGGGCTCGCCCAGACGCTTGCGCAGCGACGACACCGTGATGCGCACGGCGTTCGTGAACGGGTCCGCGTTCTCGTCCCACGCGCGCTCCAGCAGCTCCTCGGCGCTGACCACGCCGCCCTGTGCGTCGACGAGCACCTCGAGCACCGCGAACTGCTTGCGGGTGAGGGCCACGTACCGGTCGTCGCGGTACACCTCGCGGCGGAACGGGTCGAGCCGGAGGCCAGCGACCTCGAGCACGGGCGGCCGGGAGCGCTGGCGGCGCCGGTCGAGGGCCCGCAGGCGCAGCACCAGCTCCCGCAGCTCGAACGGCTTGGTGAGGTAGTCGTCCGCGCCGATCTCGAATCCGGTGGCCTTGTCGTCGAGCCGGTCGGCGGCGGTGAGCATGAGGATCGGGATGCCGCTGCCGGACGCGACGATCCACCGCGCGATGTCGTCGCCGGAGGGGCCGGGCACGTCGCGGTCGAGCACGGCGATGTCGTACGAGTTGATGCTCAACAGTTCCAGAGCGGTGTCGCCGTCGCCCGCGATGTCGGCCGCGATGGCCTCCAGGCGCAGCCCGTCGCGGACGGCCTCGGCGAGGTAGGGCTCGTCCTCGACGATCAGCACACGCATGGCTGTGATCCTACGCACCGCGGTATATCGCGAACGTATGCAAAAGCGCATACGCCCTCGCAACCGCGCGCTTCCTTCACTGGAACCATGAACACCCGCACGAACCCCCGACCACCGCGGTCGCGTCGCCGTCGTCTCGGTGCGGCGCTGCTGGCGCTGGCCCTCGTCGTCCTCGGCGCGCTCGCGGTGCAGCAGTCGCTGGCCGCCGCCTCCGCCGACGCCGGACGGACCGTCCCGTCTCCGGCGCCGACCCCGTTCCCCGATCTGTCTTCCGGCGGCGCGGGGACCGACCACGGCGATGCGGACGGCACGATCGCCGACGGTGACCAGCCGACCGTGTTCGACGTGGAGCGGCCGAGCGTCGGCAACCTCGACCCCGACCTGCTCGCCGCCCTGCAGCGGGCCGCGAGCGATGCCGAGGTCGACGGCGTCGGGTTCCGCGTGAACAGCGGCTGGCGTTCCGCCGAGCTGCAGGAGCGGATGCTGCAGGACGCGATCGCCGAGTACGGCTCGGAGGCGGAGGCGCGCCGCTGGGTCGCGACGCCGCAGACCTCCGCGCACGTGTCCGGTGACGCGGTCGACCTGGGGCCACTGCCCGCGCTCGACTGGCTGGCGCAGCGCGGCTGGCGCTACGGCCTGTGCCAGACCTATGCGAACGAGTCCTGGCACTACGAGCTGCGCCCCGACGCTGCGGCGGACGGCTGCCCGCAGATGTATGCCGATCCCACCGAAGACCCGAGGATGCGCTCGTGACGCGGGTGACGGCCCGGGGCCTGCGCGACTCCGCCGTCGCCCCTGCTTCCGCGCCCGCGTCTGTCGCGCCCGCGTCCGTCGCATCCGCGTCTGTCGCGTCCGCGTCTGTCGCGCCCGCGTCTGTCGCGCCCGCGTCCGTCGCGCCCGCGTCTGTCGCGTCCGCGTCTGTCGCAGTCGCGCCGGCCGTTCCTGCGCTCGCCCATCCCGCGCCCGTCCGCCCTGCGCCTGCCCGGCCCAGGCGCGATGCCGCGCCCGTCTCCGTCCCCTCCGGTGTCCGTTCCACGCCGCCGTCCCGCCTCTCGCGCCCGCGGTTGTGTACGCTCCCGGAGGCCGTGGCGCAGAACGTGTCGCGCGTGCGGCAGTCGACGTCCGCGCAGATCATGGCCGTGGTCAAGGCCGACGGCTACGGGCACGGGGCGGTCGCGGTCGCCGAGGCTGCCGTCGCCGCGGGTGCGACGTGGCTCGGGGTGACCGACGTCGCCGAGGGCCGTGCGCTGCGAGCGGCCGGCCTGGCCGTCCCGATCCTGTCGTGGCTGAACCCGGGCGGGATCGACGCGGTCGCGGCCGCGCTCGACCGGATCGACGTGGCGGTGGGCTCCGTCGACGAGCTGCGGGCGCTGATCGCGGACGCGGTCGCCCCGGTGCGGGTGCACCTGCACCTCGACACCGGGATGGCGCGAGGGGGCTGCCCGCTCGCCGACTGGCCGGAGCTGCTGCGGCTGGCCAGGGCGGCGCGCGGCCGCGTCGAGGTGGTCGGGGTGATGGGGCATCTGCCGCGCGCGGATGAGGCCGATCCGGCCGCCAACGCCGCGGCGGTGCTGCGGATGCGGCACGGCCGCGACGCGGTGCTCCGCGCCGGCTTCGGTCCGGTGCTCGTGCACCTCGCCGCGACCTCCGGCGCGCTGACCGATCCGGCGACGCACTTCGACCTGGTGCGCGTGGGGGCCGGGCTCGTCGGCATCGATCCATCGCTCACCACCGTGCTGACCGGCGCGGCGCGGTTCACCGCCGCGGTGGTGCACAGCGCGTTCGTGCCGGCGGGCACCGCGGTCGGGTACGGCGGCGCGCACGTGACGGATCGGGCGACCCACCTCGCGGTCGTGGGCGTCGGATACGCCGACGGCATCCCGCGCGAGCTCGCGCCCGGTGCTGGCGTGGAGCTCGACGGCGGCAGGCACCCCGTCGTCGGGCGGGTGTCGATGGACCAGATCGTGATCGACACGGGAGCGACCGCGGTGCCGCGCGGGGCCGTCGCGACCGTGTTCGGACCGGAGGGCGGCGCGGTGCCGTCGGTGCAGGACTGGGCGAGGTGGGCGGGCACCATCCCGCACACCATCGTCACCGGCATCGGCCCGCGCGTGGAGAGGGGGATCGCATGACGACCAGGGTGCTGGTGATCGGCGGGGGGCAGAACTCCGAGCACGACGTGTCGCTGGCGTCGGCGGCCGCGGTCGCCGCAGCGCTGCGACTCGGCGACCACGAGGTGGTGTGCGCGACCATCGGCCGCGACGGCGTGTGGCGGTCCGACGCGCTGCCCACGGCCGGCAGCGCGGCGGAGTCGCTGCAGCAGGCGCTCGGGCTCCTGGCCACGGTCGACGTCGTGTTCCCCGCCGTGCACGGGGTGCTCGGGGAGGACGGTGCGCTCGCGGCCCTGTGCGCACTCGCCGGGGTGCGCGTGGTCGGCTCCGGGCTGCGGGCGGGCGCGATCGGCATGGACAAGTGGACCACGAAGCTCGTGGCCCAGGCGGTCGGCATCGGCACCGCGCGGGGGCGACTGGTGGCGGCGGCCGACCTCGGCGACGCGGAGTTCGACGAGCCCGTGGTGGTGAAACCCGTCTCGGCCGGGTCGAGCCACGGTGTGAGCCTGGTGTCGGCGGAGGGCGAGCTGCTGGGGGCACTGCGGGAGGCCGCGCGCTTCGACCGGCGGATCCTCGTCGAGGAAGTCGTGCGCGGCCGGGAGGTGGACGTGGCCGTGATCCGCGAGAGAGGCGGCGTGCGGTGGGCGGCCCCGCCCCTGGAGATCCATGCGCCCGGACTGTTCGACACCGCGACCAAGTACGACGGCTCCGCCCGCTTCACGGTTCCCGCGCAGCTGGATCCCGCGCAGACGAGCGCCCTGCAGCGGGCGGCGGTGGCCGTGTTCGACGCCCTCGGCTGCGACGGCGTGGCCCGCATGGACTTCTTCCTCACGGAGCGGGGGCCCGTGCTGAACGAGGTCAACACCATGCCGGGCATGACCGCGGCGTCACAGGTGCCGCGCATGTTCGCCGCCGCGGGCGTGCCCTACGTCGATCTCGTGACGCGACTGGTGCGGGCTGCGTCGTGAAGGGGGTCAGCGGATGACGGGTTCCGTCGCCGAGAGCAGTCCGAGCTCGGATCGGCGCGGGAGCCCCTCCCAGTCGCCGGGGCTGAGGCAGGCGAACGCTCCGGCGGCGTTCGCAGTCGCCAGGCGCTCGGCCGGCTCTCGCCCCGCCGCGAGTTCGGCGAGGTAGCCGCCGACGAACGCGTCACCTGCGCCGACGGTGTCGACCGGCTCGATGGCTATGCCCGGTGCCGTATGCCGCTCGCCGTCGATCACGGCCAGGCATCCCTCAGCGCCGAGCTTCACCACCGCCTGCTGGGGCCCGAGGTCCGCGAGCCGCCGCGCCAGCTGCTCCGGCTCCGCGTCCTGGTCGAGCACGAGTTGTGCCTCGTCGGCGCCCGCGAAGACGATGTCGACCTCGGGCAGCAGCCGTCGGTACACCGCGCGTGCCGTGGCGGCGTCCCAGAGGGCGGCGCGATGGTTCACGTCGAACGACACGGTCACCCCATGGGCGCGGGCGTCGGCGATCGTGCCGACCACGGCGTCGAGGGCGGTCGTCGACAGCGCGGCTGTGATTCCGGTCACGTGCAAGATCCGTGCAGCGCGCAGCACCTCCTGGGGCACGTCCGTCCGACCGAGCCGGGAGCCCGCGCTGCCCGCGCGGGCATAGGTCACCTGAGCCAGCACCGGAGTGCGGGCGATCCGCACCATGTGAGCCGTGGGGGCTGCGGCGTCGACGACGGTGTGTACGCGGACGCCCTCTGCCCGCAGTTCCCGGAGGATGAGCTCGCCGAAGGCATCGTCACCGACGCGCCCGCACCACGCCGCCGTGCCGCCCAGCCGTGTCACGGCGATGGCGACGTTGCTCTCGGCTCCGCCCACGCTCAGCGTGAAGTCGGTGTTGTGGGCCAGCGGCCCGACGCCCGTGGAGCGGAACAGCACGAGGGTCTCACCCAGCGTGACGACGCCGACCGCAGGCACCGTGGCGCCCAGCTCCGGGCCGCTCACCGGGCGAGCCAGCCGCCGTCGACGGGCAGCACGACACCGTGCACATAGGCCGCCGCATCGGAGGCGAGGAACACGACCGCGCCCGCGAGGTCGTCCGGGTTGCCCCAGCGCCCGGCCGGGATCCGTTCCAGGATCTGGGTCCGACGGACGCCGTCGTCGAGCAGCGCCTCGTTCATGTCGGTCGCGATGTAGCCCGGCGCGACCGCGTTGACGTTGACGCCGCGGGCCGCCCACTCGTTGCACAGCGCCTTGGTGAGCTGCGCCACGGCACCCTTCGACGCGGCGTAGGCGGCCACGCGCAGCCCGCCCTGGAAGCTCAGCAGCGAGGCCATGTTCACCACCCGCCCGGAACCCCGCTCCAGCATGACCGCGCCGAAGCGCTGTGCGAGCCGGAAGGCGGCGCGGGTGTTCACGGCGAGCACCGCCTCGAACTCGTCCAGCGGGAAGGCCTCGGCGGCGTGCCGCGCCTGGATGCCCGCGTTGTTGACGAGCACGTCGACCGTTCCCCGTGCCAGCACCTCGTCGCAGGCGCGATCGATCGAGTCGACGGAGGCAAGGTCCACCGCGACCGCCGACAGGGAGACGCTGCACTCCCTCGCGACGTCCTCGAGGTGCGCGGCATGGGCGCCGCGCTGCATCGTGATGACATCGGCACCGGCACGCAGCAGTCCTTCCGCCACCGCGGCACCGATCCCGCGCGATGCTCCAGTGACGACCGCCGTACGTCCGTCGAGCCGGAACGGCGCGGCGCTCATCGCTGGGCCTCCGCCGCCGCCACGGTGTCTAGAGCGACGAGGACCTTGAGGGCGGCGCCCGCCGAGGTGGCCTCCGCGAACGCCTGCGTGGTCTCGGCCAGGTCATACACCGAGACCGGCAGACGCTCCAGACCGAGGGCGTCGCTCTCCACGAGGCCCACGGCATCGCGGAAGTCCGCGGTCGTGTACACCCGCACCCCGACGAGCGTCTGCTCGGTGAAGGTCACCGCCTGCAGGTCGAGCTCGACCGGTTTCTTGTAGACGCCGACCAGCACGATCGTGCCCCGCACCGCGGCCGCACGCGGCAACTGCCGGGCGACCGAGGGGTGGGCGGCGGAGTCGAAGACGATGCGCGCGCCGCCGGGGATGGCCGCCCGGATAGCCTCCGCTGCATCGTCCGTCGCGGGCAGCGTCTCGAAACCGAGCGTCTCGGCCAGGGCGCGTCGGTCATCGCCCGGCTCGACGACCAGGATTCGTCGGGCGCCATAGTGCTGCGCGACGAGCGCGGTGAGGATGCCGATCGGACCGGCTCCGAACACCGCGACCGTCTCTCCTCCGGTCAGCCGCGACCGCCGGACCGCGTGCACCGCGACGGCGAGCGGCTCGATGAGCGCCGCGGTCCGCACCGGCACCGCGTCGTCGACCGGGAAAAGCCGGTCGTGCGGGAAGGCGGCGAACTCCGCGAGCCCGCCGGGCTCGTCGATCCCGTACAGGCCGAGCCGTTCACAGACGTGCGCGAGGCCGTCGCGGCAGGGGGTGCACGTGCCGCAGCTGAGGAGCGGAAGCACCGCCACCCGACGCCCGTGCAGCTCGGGGTCGTCACCGCTCACGACCCGACCGGTGACCTCGTGTCCCGGGATCAGGGGGGCCGCGGCGCGCGGATGAGTGCCGTGCAGGATCGAGAAGTCGGTGCCGCACAGGCCGGTCAGCTCGACGTGCACCAGCGACTCGCCCGCGCGGAGAGCGGGGCGCGGGGCGTCGGCGATGCGGACGAGATCCGGGCCCTCCCAGATCGCGGCTCTCATGGAGTTTCCGTTCACTTGCTCACCTCCGGGTTCAGCAGGTCGCGCGGTGCGCGTCCGGCGCAGAACTCCACCACGTTCTCGATCGTCCGCCTCTTCAGTTCGGCCTCGGACTCCTCGCTGTACCAGGCGGTGTGCGGCGTGACCACGACGGACGGCAGTTGCAGCAGCGCGCTGGTGGGCGGGAGCGGCTCTTCCTCGAAGACGTCCAGCGCGGCCGACTTGATGCGGCCGTCGCCGAGGGCTCGCACGAGCGCTGCCGTGTCGACCACCCCGCCGCGGCAGGTGTTCACCAGCATCGCTCCCGGCTTCATTCGCTGCAGCGCGTCGTCGTCGATGAGGTGACGGGTGCGTTCGTCGAGCGGCACGTGCAGCGACACGACATCGGCTGTCGCGAGCAGCTCGTCGAGCCCGACGAGCGTCACCCCTCCGCCCGATGCCTCGGTGCGGGGGTCGTGGCCGACGACGGCGAAGCCGAGAGCGGCGGCCTTGCGCGCGGTGGCGGCACCGATGCGGCCGACTCCCACCACGCCGAAGGTCAGGGCCGAGATGCGGTGCAGGGGCTTCACACCGCTGAGGGCGTAGGTGCCGGCGCGGGTCCGGCGGTCCAGCTCGGTCACCCCCCGCACGAGGGACAGGGCGAGCGCGATCGCGTGATCCGACACGTCCTCGGTCCCGTAGTCGGGCACATTGCACACCGCGACACCGCGCGCTGTCGCCGCCACCACGTCGACCGTGTCGACACCGACCCCGTACCGACCGATCGCTCGCAGCTGCGGGAGCGCGTCGAGGACGCGCGCCGTGATGGGGGCGTACTGCACGAGGATCGCGTCCGCACCGGCTGCTGCGGCGATCACCTCGTCTTCCGTGCGGCACTGGAACAGCTCCAGCGCGATCCCGTGCGCGGCGGCGACGGCGGTCTCCTCCGCGATCGCATCGTGGTCGCAATCCGTGATGACGATCCGCATGCGTCGTCCTCTCCTTCGTGGCGATGACACCGTCCGCTCCCGTGCGGCGAACCGGATGGTTGGCAACAGTAGCCGATCTGTGTATGGTTAGGAAATCGGTTTTCTAGCGGGGTCCGCAGGACTCCTCGATTCGGAGCACTCATCAATGGCGAAGATCACGAACGTTCGTACCGACCTGTACCGGGTGCCGCTGGCGACCGCTCTGTCGGACAGCACGCACGGCGACATGCTCGACTTCGAGCTCATCGTCGTGCGGATCACCGATGCCGATGGCGCTACCGGAATGGGGTACACCTACACGGTCAACGCGGGAGGCGACGCCGTCGCGCGGATGATCGACCCCTACCTCGGCGACATCCTCCGCGGTGAGGACGCCGATCTGATCGAGGCGCTGTGGCAGAAGATGTGGTGGCACCTGCACTACGCGGGTCGCGGCGGGCACGTCACCTCGGCGATCTCCGCGGTCGACATCGCGCTGTGGGATCTGAAGGCCCGCCGGATGGGCCAGCCCCTCTGGCGCGTCTTCGGCGGCTTCGACCCGCGCGTGCCCGTCTATGCCGGTGGCATCGACCTGCAGTTCAGTACCGAGCAGCTGCTCGCCCAGGCCGACAGGTTCCGTGCCCAGGGCTTCCGTGCGATCAAGATGAAGGTCGGTCGTCCCGACCTGCGCGAGGACGTCGCACGTGTCGCCGCGATGCGCGAGCACCTCGGCGACTGCTTCCCGCTCATGGTCGACGCGAACATGCGCTGGTCGGCGGATCAGGCCATCGCGGCCGCCCGTGAGCTGCGCGCCTTCGACCTGGTGTGGCTGGAGGAGCCGGTGATCCCCGACGACCTGCGCGGCCAGGCTCGAGTGCTGGCCACTGGAGGTCTGCCCATCGCCGCCGGGGAGAACCTGCACACCCTGTACGAGTTCCGCGCCGCGATCGAGGCCGAGGCCGTCACGTACCCCGAGCCCGACGTGAGCAACTGCGGAGGCATGACCGTGTTCCGCAAGATCGCGGCGCTCGCCGAGGCGCACAACCTGCCGGTGACCAGCCACGGGGTGCACGACCTCACCGTGCACTGCCTCGCCGCGGCACCGAATCGCACCTACATGGAGGCGCACGGCTTCAGCCTCGAGCCGTACCTCGCAGAGACCATGCCGATCGTCGACGGCGTCGTGACCGCGCCGGATCGGCCGGGTCACGGCCTCGACCTCGACTTCGACCGGCTTGCATCGCTGCGAGCCTGACCCTCGGCCGCCGCCACAGCAGACGGCTGTCCATCAGAAATCAAAGGAGATGTCATGAGATCCACGCGCATCATCACGGCGGCCGCCCTGGCTGCCGGAATGCTCATCGCGGTCAGCGGCTGCGCGAAGCCGCTCGACGACGGCGGCGGTGCGGCGGCGAACGGCAAGGGTACCGAGCAGGTCGTCGAGAGCAGCTCGGAAGCCACCTGCGTCAACCCGAAGCCATCCGACAAGAAGCTGTCGGAGCTGAAGATCGGCTTCTCGCAGTCGGAGAACGAGCAGAACCCGTTCCGAGCGACCGAGACCGCGTCGGTGCGGCAGTCCGTCGAAGACGCCGGGTCGGAATTCGTCTACACGAACGCCAACAGCGACCAGGCCAAGCAGCTCAGCGACATCCAGTCGATGATCAACCAGGGCGTGGACGCACTGATCGTGGCGCCCATCAGCGCCACGGGCCTGCAGAGCGCGTTCGAGGCAGCCAAGGCCAAGGGCATTCCGGTCATCACGATCGACCGCGAAACCGCGGGCCAGCCCTGCACCGACTTCATTTCATTCATGGGCTCCGACTTCGAGAAGCAGGGGCAGCGCGCGGGTGAGGCGATGATCGACGCCCTGGGCGGCAAGGGCGTGGTCGCCGAGATCCAGGGCGCCCCGGGGAGCGACGTGGCGACGTTGCGCACCAAGGGGTTCGCCGCAGCGACCAAGGACGCCTCCGGAATCGACGTGGTCGCCCAGCAGACCGGCAACTGGGCGACCAGTGAGGCGCAGGAGGTCCTGGCGCAGCTGTTGTCGTCCAACCCCGACATCAACGCGGTCTATACGCACAGCGACACCATGGCGCTGGGCGCTCTGACGGCCATCTCGCAGGCCGGACTCACGCCGGGCGCCGACGTCACCGTGGTGTCGATCGACGGCACGAAGGACGCGGTGAAGCACGTCGCCTCGGGCGACATCGCCGCGATCGTCGAGACGAACCCCCGGTTCGGACCCGCCGCGCTGGACCTGCTGAAGGACTGGTTCGCCGGAGACCCGGTGTCGCAGAAGATCATCATGAAGGACGAGCTCTACACGAAGAAGAATGCCCAAGACGCGCTCGACTCCGGACGAGCGTACTGAGCCCCGCCATGACACTGCGCGAGAGGACGGGCGCATGACATCGCCCGAGACGAACGTGATCCTCGAAGCCCGCGACATCACGAAGAGCTTCAACGGCGTCCGCGCGCTCAAGGGAGCGTCGCTGACGCTCCGGGCCGGCGAGGTGCACGGGCTCAACGGCGAGAACGGCGCCGGAAAGTCCACGCTCATCAAGATCATCACCGGGTTCTACCAGCAGGACGGCGGCGAGGTTCTGCTCGACGGTCGTCCCGTACGGTTCCAACGACCCAAGGACTCCCAGGCTGCGGGCATCAGCACCGTCTATCAGGAGGTGAACCTGATCCCGGAGCGCACGGTGGCGGAGAACATCCTCCTCGGTCGCGAGCCGCGGCGGGCGGGGTTCCTGCGCAAGCGGGCTGCCGTCGCCGAGGCTCAGGCGATCCTCGACCGGTTCGGTCTGGGGATCTCGGCCAGGGCGACGCTGTCGTCGCTGTCGTTGGGGATGCAGCAGATGGTCGCGATCGTACGCGCGGTGGCCTTCGAGGCGAGGGCGGTGATCCTCGACGAACCCACGTCGGCGCTCAACGGCACCGAGATCGACATCCTGTTCGGCGTCGTCCGGCAGCTGCGGGACGAGGGGCTGGCGATCATGCTCGTCAGCCACCGCATGTCCGAGTTGTATGAGCTGTGCGACCGCTTCACGGTGCTCCGCGACGGGCGCTTCGTCCTCGAGAGCACCCCGGCGCAGCTGCCTCCGGCCGAGCTCGTGGCCGCCATGCTCGGGGGCATCGCCCTCAACGACACCCAGCGCGACCCGGCGCAGCACCGGGAGCGAATGGCCGCGCTCGACGACGGGGACACCGTGCTCGACGTCGAGGGGCTCACGTGGGGCAATCGCCTCCACGACGTGTCGTTCGCCGTGCGCCGTGGCGAGATCGTCGGACTGCTCGGTCTGCTGGGGTCCGGGCGGACGGAGATCTGCAAAGCCGTGTACGGGGCGATCCGCCCGGACGGGGGCACGATCCGACTCGAGGGGACAGCGCTCACGCGGTCCTCTCCTGCCCGCTCCTTGCGAGCCGGGATCGCCTACCTCTCAGAGGATCGGCGCCACGAGGGCATCTTCCCCGGACTGAGTGTGCGCGAGAACCTGACCGCGGCGGTCCTCGGCCGACTGTCGACTTTCGGTGTGGTGCGACCACGGGAGCAGAGCGCCCTGGTGTCCCGGTTCGCCGACGAGCTGCGACTCAAGGCCGCGGGTGTGGAGCAGCCGATCTCCGAGCTGTCCGGCGGCAACCAGCAGAAGGTGCTGCTGGCGCGGTGGATCGCCACCGAGCCCAAGGTCGTGCTGCTCGACGACCCCACCCGCGGGATCGATGTCGGCGCGAAGGCCGAGGTGCACCGGGTGGTGCGTTCCCTGGCCGAACGGGGTATCGGTGTGCTGGTCACCTCCAGTGAGACGGAGGAGCTGCTCGCCCTGTGCGACCGGCTCGTCGTGCTGAGCGAGGGAGCGGTGGTGGGCGAGCTCGATCCGCTCGCCGTCGATCCGGCCGATGTCGTCGGTCTGCTCTCGGCCGCCTCTGCCGGCTCTCTGACGACGACGGGAGGGAACCCGTGAGCGTTACGACCACGACCACGTCGGTGGTGATCCCCGAGCGCACACCCCGGGAGAAGCTCGCGCACTTCGCGCGCACCTCGACCGTCTACATCGCGCTGGTGGTGCTCATCGTCTACAACCTGGTGGCCACCTCCGGCTTCGCGACCGTCGCCACCCTGCAGAACGTGCTGTTCGCCGTCGCTCCGATCGTGCTGATCGCGGTCGGCCAGACACTCGCTATCGGAACCGGGGGGATCGACCTGTCGGTCGGGTCGGTGATGTCGCTGTCGTCCGCGATGATCGCGCTGTATCTCGGGTACGGCGAGGTGGTGGCGCTGCTGACGGGAGTTCTGGTCGCAGCGGCTCTGGGTGTGCTCAACGGCACCATGATCGCCTACCTGCGCATCAACCCGCTCATCACCAGCCTCGGGCTGCTGGTCGCCGTCCGCGGCCTCGCTCAAGCCCTCTCGGGTGGGGCGCGCAGCCCGCTGCCCGGCGACGGCCTGTTCGAGTGGCTGGGCAATGCCGTGCTGTTCGGCATCCCTGCCGTCGCACTGATCGCGGTCGTCGTGGCGGCGGCGATGTGGCTGCTGGTCAAGAAGACGACGTTCGGACGGTACGCGCTCTTCGCGGGCTCGAACCGCGCGGCCGCCCACCTCACGGGTACGCCGCGCAACCGCACGCTCATCGCGATCTACGCCCTCAGCGCCGGTCTCGCCGGTCTCGCCGGCGCTTTCGTGTCGGCGCGCATCGGGGCGTCCGATCCCAGCTTCATCGGCATCCATCTGGAGCTGACCGCGATCGCCGCCGTGGTGATCGGCGGCACGCCGCTCGTCGGCGGTCGCATCAACATCGGGGGCACGGTCGCCGCAGCGGTCTTCCTCCAGGTGCTCGACACCACGTTCATCATGAACAACCTCGATTTCGCGTACGCGCAGGTACTGAAGGCGGTCCTCATCGTGGTCGCCCTCTTCCTGCAGCGTGCTGGGAAGGACGCACGATGACGGCCCTGGCGCAGGATCCCTCGCGACGGACGAGCGCGTCGTCGCACGGCCCGGGGCGATGGGCATCCGGCATGCAGCGCTACGGGATCGTGGGCGTGCTGGTCGCGGTCGGCATCGTGGCGACGTTCGTGTCACCGTCGTTCGGCACGATCGACAACGCCGCAAACATCGTCACCGCTGCCTGCTTCATCGGGCTGATCACCATCGGGCAGAGCTTCGTGCTCATCACCGGCGGGATCGACCTCTCGGTGGGTTCGATGATCGGCCTCGGCACGGTGCTCGCCGCGCTGGCGGCACCGGCCGGGTGGGTGGCGGCTCTGCTCGCGCCCATCGTCGCCGGAACCGTGCTGGGCCTCGTCAACGGCATCCTCGTCGGCAAGGCCCGCATGGCGCCCTTCATCATCACCCTCTCGGCACTGTTGGCGGTGAACGGCATCGCGGTGGCCCTCGCGAATTCGAGCATCGTGATCGATTCCGGCGTCTTCACGTCGATCGCCAACGGCAGCACCCTGGGCCTGCCCAACCTCGTCTGGATCCTGCTGCTGGCGTTCGTGGTCGCTGCCGTGGTTCTCAACCGCACCCCGTTCGGGTCGCGGATGTTCGCCCTGGGTGGCAACGAGGAAGCTGCGCGGATGATGGGCGTCAACGTGACGCGCGTGAAGGTGCAGGTGTACACGATCAGCGGTGCACTGGCCGGGCTCGCTGGCGCGCTGCTGGCCTCGCGGCTCTCGTCCGGCGTCGCCAGCTTGGGGTCGACGTACGAGCTGAAGTCCATCGCCGCGGCGGTGATCGGCGGAGTGCTGCTCACCGGCGGGGTCGGAACCATGCTGGGCGCGCTCTCGGGCGTGCTCCTCATCGCGATGATCGACAACCTCATCAACCAGCTCGGTTCGCTCAACGCCTATGTGCAGGACCTGTTCACCGGCGTGTTCCTCGTCCTGGCGATGATCGTGCAGACGCTCCTCAGCCGGCGACGAGAACACTGACCACCACCACTCCTTCGAGAAAGGGAACCCACATGTCGACTCTCGACAGCAAGATCGCACTCATCACCGGCGCCGCCTCGGGTATGGGCCGTGCCATGGCGCTCGGTTACGCCGCCGAAGGCGCCCACGTCGTCATCGCCGACCTCAACCTGGAGGGCGCGGAGACCGTCGTCCGCGAGATCGAGGCCAGCGGAGGACGTGCCTCCGCTCGAGTTCTGAACGTGGCCGATCCTGCCGCGTCCGCACAGCTCGTGGCCGACGTCGTCGAGGAGCACGGCCGCCTCGACGTGCTCGTCAACAACGCCGGCATCGGCCTGATCAAGGCGGTGTGGGACACCACGCCCGAGGAGTGGGACCGGATCTTCGCCGTGAATGTGAAGGGGCTGTTCTTCCTCACCCAGGCGGCGGCAGAACCGATGCGTCGTCAGCGCAGCGGCAAGATCATCAACATGGCCTCGGTCGCGGGTCGCCGCGGTGAGGCCCTGGTCACCGCCTACTGCGCCTCGAAGGCGACGGTGATCTCGGTCACGCAGTCGGTCGCGCTCGCCCTTGCGCCGTACGGCGTGAATGTGAACGCGATCGCCCCCGGTGTCGTCGACACTCCCTACTGGAAGGAGGTCGACAAGCAGTTCGGCGCGATCACGGGCAAGGCCGAGGGCGAGACGTTCAAGGGCATCGGTGAGACCATCCCCCTCGGGCGCACCTCCGTGCCGTCGGACATCGTGCCGATGGCGGTGTTCCTCGCAGGATCCGGCTCCGACTACATCACCGGCCAGACGTTCAACGTCGAGGGCGGAACCTACTTCAACTGATCGTCTCGATTCGAGGAGCTCGCATGTCCACCATCACTCCCCGTCCGCTCCTGGGCGAAGGAACCCTACTCGGCACCACGCCGCGCATGCTGGTCGGCGGTGACTGGCGCGACGCAGAAGACACCCGTCCGGTCGTCAACCCCGCCACCGGTGCTGTGTTCGCCGAGGTCCCCGCCGCCGACGCCTCGCACGTCGATGCCGCGGTCGCGGCCGCGGTGCGTGCGCAGCGCGACTGGGCGCGTCGTCCGGCGACCGCGCGCGCGGCCGTCCTGGCCGAGATCATCCGACGCGTCGAGGAGAACGCGGAAGAGCTGGCGCAGCTGGTCGTCGCCGAGCAGGGCAAGACCATCACCGAGGCGCGCGGAGAGATCCAGGGCGTGCGGGCGTTCTTCGACTTTGCGATGAGCCAGAAGTACCGCACGGAGGGCGAGGTCGTCACACCGTCGAGTGCGGAGCGTCAGCTGATCATCCGCGAGGAGCCGTTGGGTGTGGTCGTGGCGATCATCCCGTGGAACTTCCCGGCAGCGATCTTCGCTCGCAAGGTGGCTCCCGCGCTGATGACCGGCAACGCCATCATCGTCAAGCCGAGCGATGTCACTCCGCTCTCATCCCTCGCCCTCGCGCGGATCTGTCAGGACGCGGGCGTTCCCGACGGGCTCCTCAGCGTGCTCACGGGGCGCGGCAGCGTCGTGGGGACGGCGCTGATCGACCACCCGGACACGTCGATGATCACGGTCACCGGGTCCACGAGGGCGGGGGTCGAGATCCTCGAGCGCGCGGCGAAGAAGGTCATCCCGGTGTCGCTCGAGCTGGGAGGCAAGGCCCCCTTCATCGTGTTCGGCGACGCCGACCTTCCACGCGCCGTGCAGGACGCATTCGAGGCGCGGTTCATGAACTGCGGTCAGGTGTGCACCTGCAACGAGCGCACGTACGTGCACCGGTCGGTGTTCGACGAGTTCGTCGCTCGGCTCGTCGAGAAGGTCCGCGGCCTGCGGGTGGGGGATCCGCTCGATGAGGACTCGCAGATGGGCCCGAAGGTGTCGGCGGAGGAATGGGCGAAGGTCGACGACATGGTGGCGGCGGCGGTGGCGGCCGGTGCGAAGCTCGAGATCGGCGGCGGGCGGCCGTCGGGGTCCGAAGGGAATCCGGGCTTCTGGTACGCCCCGACGGTCTTGACGGGTGTGACGAACGAGATGGACATCGTGCAGCAGGAGGTGTTCGGGCCGGTGCTGCCGATCGTGCCGTTCGACGACGAGGACGAGGTCTTCGACTTCGCCAACTCCACCCCGTACGGTCTCACCGCCTACGTATACACGACCGACATCCGCACGGCCCTGCGCGCCACGGACGCACTCGCGTTCGGCGAGGTGTACATCAACCGGGTGGGCCCGGAAGAGGTGTCGGGCTTCCACACGGGGTGGAAGATGTCGGGTCTCGGCGGCGATGACGGGCATCACGGCTTCGAGCGCTACACCCAGCGCAAGACCGTGTACGTCGACTACAGCCGCGACGCCTGATCGCCGGCGAGCTGACGCAAGACCGCTGTGCCGGGTTCGGGGACCCCGGGCCCGGCACAGCCCGCATGAGAAGATGACGCGTGCCCGATTCACCCCCAGCTCGCGGGCGAGTCCGTCTGATCGACGTCGCCGAACTCGCCGGCGTGACCAAATCCGTCGCCTCCCGGATCCTCAGCCGTGACGAGACGCTGAATGTGCGGCCCAGCACCCGCGCGCGCGTGCTCGACGCTGCCGAGCGCCTGCAGTACTCTCCGCACGCCGGGGCGCGAGCGCTCGCCGCATCGACCACCGGTGCGCTGTCGCTGCTGATCCCTGACCTGACGAACCCCGTCTACGCCCGCATCGCCCGCGGCGCCTATCAGCGCGCGCACGATCTCGGCTACGTGGTGCTGTTGGCCGAGGACAATGAGGAGACCGATGCGCGGGCCGACTTCACCGACCTGGTGGACGCCGGTCGCGTGGATGGCCTGCTCATCGCGAGTGCCCGACAGGATCACCCGCTCATCGAGTCGGGCCGCCTCGCTGCGATCCCCCACGTGTTCGTCAACCGCACCGTGCCGGACTCCGGACGCAATGTCACCGTGGACCTGGAACTCGCGAGCCGGGTCGCGTACGAGTACCTGCATGGCCTGGGCCACCGCGCGGTCGCGCACATCTCGGGCCCCGGCGGGCTGAGCCCGGCACGGGACAGGGAACGGGGGTTCCTGGAGGCCGCCGCTCGGTCGCATGCGCCGATACCGCACGTGGTCCACGCCGACTTCTCGGAGGCGGGCGGATACGCCGCCGTCGAGGAGATCCTGCGCGAGCGGCCCGACATCACCGCGATCTACGCCGGCACGCTGCCGCAGTCGATCGGAGCCCTGAAATCCCTGCAGGTCCTGGGGCGCCGGGTTCCGCACGAGGTGTCTCTGCTGTCGTACGACGACCTGCCGATGGCGGCGTACCTGACGCCGGCGCTGACGACCCTGGAACTCCCACTGCAAGAGCTCGGAACCGCTGCGGTCGACGAGCTGGTGCAGCAGTTGCGCGGGGGGCCGCCGCGCGATGTCACGCTCGGCTCGCACATCCGCATCGTCGAACGGGATTCGGTCACGTCGATCTCGTGACGCGACTGGTGCGGGCTGCGTCGTGAAGGGGGTCGACAGGGGTCCTGCGACGGCGGATCCTGGGAACATGACGGCGTTCACGGTGCAGGATGCGTTCAGCGGTTTCAGTGTCGACGACCTCGACGCGGCGCAACGGTTCTACGGCGAGACCCTCAGGCTCGAGGTCGCCCGGAATGCGATGGGCTTCCTCGAGCTGCGGCTCGCCAGCGGCGGCAGCATCCTCGTGTACGACAAACCGAACCACGAGCCGGCGAGCTTCACGATCCTGAACTTCCCGGTGGCTGATGTGGATGCCGCGGTCGACGAGCTGCGCGCCAAGGGGGTCGACACGAAGATCTACCCCGACGACGTGTTCCCCTCGGACGACCGCGGGATCGTGCGCGGCGACGGACGCGGGCCCGACATCGCGTGGTTCCGCGACCCGGCGGGCAACGTGCTCGCGGTGATGCAGGCCTGACGCCCGTCGGGCCCGCGCCGGCTCAGAGCCGGTCGACCGCGGTCACGGTGACGACCGCCTCGCCGGCCTCGTCTGAGGCGGCGAGGTCGATCGTGGCGCTGATGCCCCAGTCGTGGTCGCCCGCGGGGTCGTCGAGGATCTGCCGCGCGGTCCAGGCCGTCGGGCCCTCGGTGAGCAGCAGCAGCCGGGAGCTGCGGGCGTCGGCACCGGTCAGGATCTCGTCGTGCTCGGCGAAGTAGCCGTCGAGCGCGTCCGACCAGGCGTCGGCGCCGAAGCCGGGGTCGAGCTCGGCGAGCGCCGCCACGTCCTCCCGCGCGGCCAGCTGCACGCGACGGAACAGCTCGTTGCGCACCAGGATGCGGAACGCCCGGGTGTTGGCGGTGAGGCGCTTCGGGGCGGGCGGCACGATCGGCTCGTCCGGCGCGTGCGGGTCGAAGCGGCCGTTGTCGGTGCCCGTCGCGAGCTCGGTCCACTCGTCGAGCAGGCTGGAGTCGATCTGGCGCACGAGCTCGCCCAGCCACGCGATGAGGTCGCGGAGGTCCTCGTCCTTGCGCTCCTCGGGGATCGTCTGCGATGCCGCGCGGTACGCGTCGGACAGGTAGCGCAGCACCACGCCCTCCGACCGGGCGATCTTGTAGAACGCGACGTATTCCCCGAACGACATGGCCCGCTCGTACATGTCGCGCACGACCGACTTGGGGCGGAGGGAGAAGTCGCGGATCCACGGCTGCGCGGCGCTGAACGTCTCGAACGCGGCGTCCAGCAGCTCGTCGAGCGGGCGCGGGTAGGTGATCTGCTCCAGCAGCTCCATCCGCTCGTCGTACTCGATCCCCTCCGCCTTCATCGCCGCGACCGCCTCGCCGCGGGCGAGGAACTCCTGCTGGCTGAGCACGGCGCGCGGGTCGTCGAGCGTCGACTCCACGATCGAGATCATGTCGAGCGCGTACGAGCCCGTGCCGGTCCCCGCGGACGGGTCGGGGTCGAGCAGGTCGAACGCGGCGAGGGCGAACGGCGACAGCGGCTGGTTGAGGGCGAAGTTCGGCGGCAGGTCGACCGTGAGGCGGATGTCGCCGTCGGCGGTGCGCTGCACGACTCCCGACTCCCGCAGCGTGCGGAAGATGCCGATCGCCCGGAGCGCCAGCTCCCGCTGTCGGACGCGGGTCTCGTGGTTGTCGTAGACCAGGCGGCGCATGTGGGCGAACACGTCGCCGCCGCGCGCGATCACGTTGAGCATCATGGCGCTGGTGATCTGCATGTGCGAGGTCAGCGTCTCGGGTGTCGCGTCGATGAGCTTGCGGAACGACGGCTCGCCCCACGACACGAACCCGTCGGGCGCCTTCTTGCGGATGATCTTCCGCTTCTTCTTCGGGTCGTCTCCGGCCTTGCGGATTGCGGCGAGGTTCTCGGTCTCGTGCTCCGGGGCCTGGGCCACGACGGTGCCCGCGGTGTCGAAGCCCGCACGCCCCGCCCGCCCGGCGATCTGGTGGAACTCGCGCGCGTTGAGCTGCCGCATCCGCGTGCCGTCGAACTTCGTCAGCGCCGTCAGCAGCACCGTGCGGATGGGCACGTTGATGCCGACCCCCAGCGTGTCGGTGCCGCAGATCACCCGCAGCAGCCCGCGCTGGGCGAGCTGCTCGACCAGGCGGCGGTACTTCGGGAGCATGCCCGCATGATGCACGCCGATCCCGGCGCGCAGGAACCGCGACAGCGTCTTGCCGAACGCCGTGGTGAAGCGGAACTCGGCGATCAGGGCGGCGATCTCGTCGCGCTGCTCGCGCGACGCAACCTTCGTGCTCGACAGCGCCTGGGCGCGCTCCATGGCCGCCGACTGCGAGAAGTGCACGATGTAGACCGGCGCCTGCCCGGTGGCGAGCAGGTCGTCGATCGTCTCGTGGATGGGCGTCGTCTCGTAGAAGAAGTGCAGCGGCACCGGGCGCTCGACACCCGTGACCGTCGCGGTCTCCCTGCCCGTGCGTCGGGTCAGGTCGGCAGCGAGCGCGGTCACGTCGCCGAGGGTCGCCGACATGAGCACGAACTGCGCCTGCGGCAGCTCCAGCAACGGCACCTGCCACGCCCACCCGCGCTCCGGGTCGGCGTAGAAGTGGAACTCATCCATCACGACCAGCCCCACGTCGGCGTCGCTGCCGTGCCGCAGGGCGAGGTTGGCGAGGATCTCGGCGGTGCAGCAGATGATGGGAGCGTCCGCGTTGACCGAGGAGTCGCCCGTGATCATGCCGACGTTCTCGGCGCCGAAGAGGTCGACCAGGGCGAAGAACTTCTCGCTCACGAGCGCCTTGATCGGCGCCGTGTAGAAGCTCCGACGGTCGCCGACGAGCGCGGCGAAGTGCGCCCCCACCGCAACCAGCGACTTGCCGGTTCCGGTGGGCGTCGAGAGGATCAGGTTGTTCCCCGAGACGATCTCGATGAGCGCCTCGTCCTGGGCGGGGTAGAGCCGGATGCCCGTCGACTCCACCCACTCCACGAACGTCAGGTACACGGCGTCCGGATCGGCCGCGTCGGGAACGGTGGCGGGCTCGAGCCGCGGCGGGGAAGTCATGGTCCCTCGATCATCGCATCTGCATCAGACTCCCGTTCCCGTCACGCCCAGTGCGGTCAGCAGCTCGTAGGCCGTGGACCGCGCGTGCACGATGACCGCGCCGAGCTGCGATTCCGCGGCCGACACCGACAGCAGCAGCTGCCCGTACGGCGCGAGGATGAAGCTCAGCAGCGCCATCTGGCTGTCTTCCACCGACAGCGACACGATCGCGGACAGCGTGGGTTCGGTACCGCCCGAGATGATCTCCGCCTCGGCGCGGGCCACGCCGAACAGCGAACCGTTCATGGCCGCGAGGTGCTCGCCCGACTGCGGGTCGAGTCCGATCGAGGCGATGTGCAGGCCGTCGGCGGTGCCGAGGACGGCCGAGGTCAGCTCGGGGAAGCGGCTCTTCAGCTGCTCCAGCCGGGTGATGGCGGACTGGTTCACGATGCCCGACCAGAGCGCCCAGTTGCCGGCGATGTCGGGGTGCATGCGTGACGGGTCGTGCGGAGCGGCCTCCGCGTCACCGTGTGGTCTCATCAGTTCTCCTCCGGAAGGTCGAGCGCAGCGCTGGCGACGCGCATCACGCTGTCGCGGTCGCGGGCGTCGGCCGCGAGCACGCGCGAGGGTGGCACCGCGTACTGCTGCAGCACGTCGGCGAGAGCCCGACGGATCGAGCCGATCGATCGGTTGTCGCTGTGGCTGACGACGATGATCAGCCGATGCAGCTCGGCGGGGAACAGTCGCAACCACTCCGCCGTGTCGGAGGTCATGGTGGGCTGATCGCCCCGCACCCAGAGCAGGATGCGGGTGCCGGGCAGCGACACGTTCGGTCGTGCTGCGGCGAACCGGCGCTGCCCCGGTACGCCGATGAGCGCGACCGAGACCTCGGGTGTCGGCCGCCACGTGCCGAAGTCGAGCCCGACCGTGGTCGTCGTCTTGTCCTCGCCCTGGGCCGCGGTGGCGCTCATCGGCACGTCGGTGTCGACCGGCGGCACGTCGCTCAAAGCGCGCACCGCGGTGGTCTTGCCGGCGCCGACGGGCCCCGCGAAGATCATGCGATATCGGGTCGGCATGTCTGCTCGTCGCCAACGAGAGCGCCTCAGCGGCTTCTCCGAGGAGTGTGCCCTGCGTGGCCGCGAGCTTCCGAGGCCGCTCCCGACGGCCTCCTCGGTCAAGCGGCGAGCGCCGTGACGTGGCGGTTCACCGACGAGCGCAGCATCGCCAGGTTGGTCGCCTGCCGATCGGCCGCGATGTACAGGAACATGCCGCCGTCGATGAGCTTGAGGAGGTGCAGCTGCGTGTCGAGCGTGAGCAGCATGTCCTCCAGGTGGGCGTCGAGCCCGAGCGCCTCGATGGTGCGGTTCTTGTTCTTCACGATCTCGGCGTTGAAGGCGCTCGCGACATCGAGATCGAAGTCCGGTCGGGTCGAGCTCGACGTGATCGGCAGCCCCGACTCCAGGTCGACGATCGACGCGCCGATGAAGCCGTTGATGTCGTGGGCGATGTCGTCGATCAGCTGGTTCAGCTCATCTTGCGTGGCCATGGTTCTCCCCAGTGTGTGGTTTTCACCGCGCGCACCAGAGACCGCCCAGTGCGGTCACCCCCAGAGTGCACGCGATCACAAAAGTGTATAACGTTACCCGCCACCATGCGAACCGGGTCCCGCCACGCCGCGCCAGAGCGTCAGCCCTCGCGGCGCCGCACGATCTCGGCGATCCACAGCGGAGCGAACGGCGAGGTGCAGCCGGGAGCGGTGGGGTAGTCCGCCAGCACCCGCAGGCGCTCGCCGATGTCGATGGCCCTGGCGCGGTGCTCCCGGTGGAAGATGCCGATCGTCGCGAGCGTCTCGTTCATCGCCCACTGCAAGCGCGGCGGCGCGTCGGCGAGGTCGCTCTCGATGCGGTCGAGCAGCGCGTCGAGATCGAGCCCGTCGTGCTCTTTCGCGACGCGCACGGTCGTGAGCGACCAGGCGGCCGCGGCCACGGTGGGATCCGGGTCGTCGAACCAGCGGGTGCGGAGCTCCTCCGTGAGCGGCGACTTCTTCACGACGTAGTTCACGAACCAGTCGTTGACCTTCGGTGGACGCGTGTCGCGCAGCAGGGCGTCGAGCTCGTCGGCGGTGAAGTCCCGCGGCCGGCAGATCAGGATCGCCAAGAGCCGGGCGGCGGTGTCGCCGGTCGCCCACAGCGCGGTCGCGAGCGCCTGGTCGGTCCCGATCCGCTTGGCCAGGGCGCGCATCCGGCTGAGGTTGATGCCGTGGTCGTCGCCGCGCTTCTCGTTCGCCGCGCGCTGCTTCGGATCTTCGAGCGCCGCGAGCTCGGCCACGGCGGCGTCCACGGTCATACCGGCCATGCTCACAGGGTACGCGCGGTCACTCCTCGTCGAGCAGCTCCCCGCGGATCCGCCGCAGGTCCTCCATGAGCGACCCGACGAGGATCCAGTGCTGCGACGACGGCGGACGGACCACCAGCGGCGCCGTGAGGGCCGGGATCGCCGAGGTCAGCGCCTCGGGCTCGGGCGCCGGCGCGGACGACTGCACCGCGAGCCGCACGTCGTGCCCCGCCCGGCGCAGCTGCTCCGCGATCGCGGCCACCGCCGGCTCCTCGCCGAGGCGGTCGTCGTAGTGGTCGAAGTAGGCGCGGGTCATCCCGATGGTCTGCGTGACGATGGGGGACAGGCGGTCGAGCAGCTGCCGCAGTTCCGCCAGGTCGGCCCGGTGGGTCGAGCGGCGCGGGTTGAGGGTGAGCGACTCCTCCCCGGCGGCGATCGCGGCCTCGGCGGCATCCTTCATCGGTCGGAGCAGCCGCACCTCGAGCATGAGCTCCTGCAGCCGCGCGGGGGTCTGCGGCTCGGGGAGAGCATCGGCGAGGCGGTCCAGGCTCGCCGCGAGCTCGCGCCCGAGGAGTCCGACGTCGCGCCGTGCCGGCTCGACCAGCACGGGCGGCACGATCAGGGCGTTCACCACGATGCCGATCACCACGCCGATCAGCGTCTCGGCGATGCGGGCGATCGCATACTCCGGGCTCGACGACCCCAGGGCCAGCACGAGCATCGCCGAGATCGCGACCTGGTTGCCGGTGCCCGGCGAGGCCCGGAAGATCCAGGCGACGAGCATCGCCACCACGATCGCGAGCAGCACGATCCAGCTCGGTGAGCCGAGGAGGAGCCCCAGCGCGACGGCGATCACCACCCCCACGATCACGCCGATGCTGCGCTCCAGCGCCTTGGACAGCGACTGATTGACGCTCGGCTGCACCACCAGCAGGGCCGCGATCGCCGCGAACACGGGCAGCTGCCCCGGGAAGGCCCAGCCCGCGATCAGCCAGGCCGCGATCGTGGCCGCGGCCGACTTCACGACCTGCAGCAGCGGTGACCGCTGGGAGGCGCGGATCGCGGCGGGGATGCGCATGGCCTCCACGCTAGTGCGCCCGCGGGCGCGGGATGATACGCGCCGACTACGGGCCCGTCCATCGGGGTGGTGGATCCGCGGGGAAGGCGGAGAGTGGGCCACCCAGCGACAAGCAACCCGGCGAGGAGGCCGACATGTACTTCCACCTGCAGCAGCTCATCAACGACATCGAGGTCGACGAACCGGACCCCGCGGCGGCCAACGCGCTGCAGGAGGGTCTGGGCGGCCAGTTCGGCGAGATGCGCACGATGATGCAGTACCTGTTCCAGAGCATCAACTTCCGTGGTCCAGCGGGCAAGCCGTATCGCGACCTCATCCAGGGCATCGGCACCGAGGAGATCAGCCACGTCGAGCTGATCGGCACGACCATCTCCCGGCTGCTCGACGGCTCTCCGGCGTATCAGGGCAAGAAGGACGCCCCGGTGGACGCACCGGGAGCCGGCGGCGCGGTGCCGCTCGAGATCGCGCTCGACCACAGCAACATCCACCACTACCTGGTCGGCGCGCAGGGCGCCCTGCCGGTGGACGCGGCGGGGAACCCGTGGATGGGCAGCTACGTGTACAACTCCGGCAACCTCGTGCTCGACCTGCTCTACAACCTCATGCTCGAGTCGACCGGCAGGCTGCAGAAGTGCCGCCTGTACGAGATGACGGCGAACAAGACGGCGCGCTCCACGATCTCGTACCTCATCGTGCGCGACCAGGCGCACGAGAACGCCTACGCGAAGGCGCTCGAGACCCTGGGGGTGAACTGGCGCACCAGCCTGCCGATCCCCAAGACGAACGCCGAGAGCTTCCCCGAGGTGAAGCGGCTGCTCGACCTCGGTCTGCAGAGCACGCAGTACTCGTTCGACCTGGACGACCGTTCCGAGGCCGGACGCATCTTCCAGGGGATGTCGCCGTCGGGCGACGGCACCGAGCTGATCGCCGACCAGCAGGCGCCGGAGGGCGTGCCGTCCGTCATCGCGCCGGAGCGCCCCGAGGAGTTCGCGCCGGGAGCAGACGCCGAGCTGCAGGCGCTCATCCAGGCCACCGCTGAGATGGAGATGGCCGACATCGAGGCGACCTTCGGCCGGATGACGTCGAGCTGAGGACCGTCGTCGATCCGCGCTGCGATGTCAACCCCGTGGCCGATACCGGCTCGTGACGCCTGAATGGAAGCACACGAACGACGAACAGCAGAGGAGCATCCCATGGTGCAGATCATCGAGACCATCGACGTCGACGTTCCCGTCCGCACGGCATACAACCAGTGGACGCAGTTCGAGAGCTTCCCGAAGTTCCTCGACGAGGTCGTGTCCATCACGCAGACCGACGACACCCACACGCACTGGAAGGTGAACGTGGGTGGAGCGGAGCGCGAGTTCGACGCCGAGATCACCGAGCAGCACCCGGATGAGCGCGTCGCCTGGAACAGCGTCGGCGGCGAGACCGAGCACGCGGGGGTGGTGACCTTCCACAAGCTCGACGACACGTCGACCCGCGTCACGGTGCAGCTCGACTGGGAGCCGGAGGGGCTGCTGGAGAAGGTGGGCGCGCTCGTCGGCGCCGGCTCGCACGCCGTGAAGAAGGACCTCAAGAACTTCAAGGAGTTCATCGAGGGGCGCGGCGTCGAGACGGGCGCCTGGCGCGGCGACGTCGACGCCTGATCCGCGGGCGACCGGAGGGCGCGCGATCGGAGATCGACGAGGCCCGGAGCACCGCAGCACGCGGGGTTCCGGGCCTCGTCGCGTGTCCGCCGTGCGCGGAGTCGGGGGTGCGCACGTCGGCGCCCCGTGCTTGCATGAGCGCATGGAGAGGGACCGGAGGCTGCGCGCCGAGGCTGCAGCGGTCGCGGCGACCGCCGTGTGCTTCGTGCTCGGCGTCGGCGCGGGACTCGTCGTGCTGCGCGGGGCGTCGAGGCCGCTGACCGGCGAGACGGGGCTGGCGATGCCGGTCGCCGTGGTCGCCGGGGTGATCGCCGCGGGGGCCTTCGCGGTGAGCACACTGCGGCACCGTCGCGGCGAGACCACCGGGATGCCGCGCTGGCAGGTGATCGTGTCGCACCTCTCGGCAGGCGCACTCACGCTCGCGTTCGGCGCCGTGACCGTGATGGGCGTGCTGCTCACAGCGGAGGTGCTGGCCGTCGGGCTGCGCGGGCTCGAGCTCGGGGCGGTGGGCGGCGGTCTGCTCGCCGGGGTCGCGGCGGCCGTGGGTGGCCGGTTCGCGTTCGGGGCCGGGGTCGGGCTGCGCACGGCCGACCTCGCCGGGCTCCTGTTCGGCTTCCTGGTGATCGGCACGCTGTTCGCGATGGTGACGGCGGTCGACCCGCGGTGGTGGGAGGAGAACTTCTCGCAGCTCGGCGTGGGGTGGGCGTTCAACGGCACGCTCGTGGTCGCCGGGCTGCTCGTCGCCACGGTCGGCGCGTACATCGGCCGTGACCTGCACCGCCTGCGGGGCGACGACGCCCTGCCGCGCATCGCCGTGATCGTGGGCCTGTGGGCGGCCGCGGGTGCGGCGCTCGCCGCCGTGGGGCTGCTGCCCCTGTACCGGGCACCCCTGCCGCACGACATCGCGGCCTTCGCGGCGCTCGTGCTGTTCCTGGCCGCCGCGGCACTGACCACGGTCGCGGTACCGGGGCGACCGACGGCGCTCGTGGCGACGTCGATCGCGGTGGGCGTGCTCGTGGTGGTGGCGGTCGTGCTGTGGCTGCCGTTCGGGCTGTACGCGGTCACGGCGCTCGAGGCGATCGTGGTCGGGCTGGGGCTGCTGTGGCTGACGACGCTCGTGCGCGTGCTGGCGATCCTGGTGCCGGAGGCGTCGCGTCCCTCGGCCCGGCGCTCGCCGCTGCGCGCGGGCTGACGCCGGCTCGACGAGGGGGTCAGCGAGCTTCGGGTGCGAGCACGCCGGAGATGAGCAGTTGCACCAGGTCGGCAGCCCGGTACCGCGCGTCGCCGGTCGCGCCGATGCAGAGGTTCCCGATGCCTCGGAGCACGGTGTACGCATCGATCGCGGGCGTCGCCTCCGCGGACCCGCGCGCTGCCTCCAGGAGCGAGGCGCACACCGGGACGAGACGGTCGACGAAGTAGGTGTGCAGGGCGTCGGATCCGGCGCTGTCGCCCTGCAGTGCGCCGGGCAGGCCATGCTTGGTGACCAGGAACTCCACGAACAGGGCGACCCACGCACGCAAGGCAGCTTCGGGGGTCGCGCTCTCCGCAAGAAGGCGGGGACCGGCGTCGGCGCACGCTTCGACCTGGTGCCGGTACACCGCGACCACCAGCTCGGAACGCGTCGGAAAGTGACGATAGATCGTCCCGACGCCGACTCCCGCCTTCGCTGCGATCTCTCGGACCGGAGCATCGACCCCGGACGTCACGAACACTGCTGCCGCCGCCTCGAGCAGAGCCTGCTCGCTCCGGCGCGGGCGACCCGCTCGCTGCGGCCGCGCATCGTGCGACGGCTCGCTCTCGACCTCGCTCATGTCCTGCTCCGGTTCCCTCGACGGCGCTCACTTGCATTACGGAGCATTGTTCCGTAATGTTGCGGAACAGCGCTCCGATATCCACTATCGCAGAGCGCTGCACCCCTCGGAAAGGAACTCGCCGTGACCTCATCCATCGTCGACACGCTGGACGGCATCATCGGTGCCGGACGCGCGGTCGTCTCCGTCGCTCCCGTGGCGGTGTCCGCGCCCGGCCGAGCGGTTCCCCTCGACGTGCGGGTGTCCGCTCCCGCGACGGGATCGAACCTTCCCGTCGTGCTGTTCTCCCACGGCAACGGCTGGAACCTCGATGGGTATGCGCCGCTCACCGCGTTCTGGGCCTCCCGCGGGTTCGTCGTGATCCAGCCGACGCATCTGGACTCCCGCCGCAACGGGTTCGGGTTCGATCACCCGGTGTTCCCCACGATCTGGACCGAACGGATCACGGATCTCACTCGCATCCTCGACCAGCTCGACACCATCGAGGCCGCCGTTTCCGGTCTCTCCGGCCGCATCGATCGCACGCGCGTCGCCGCGACCGGTCATTCCTGGGGCGGACAGACCGCGCAGTCCGTGCTCGGGGCGCGGATCCTCGACGACTCGGGCACGGTCGGCGACGACATGTCCGACCGACGCGTCACCGCAGGCATCCTGTTCGCGGCGACCGGTGTCGGCGGCGACCACCTTCACCCTTTCGCACGGACGAACTTCCCCTTCATGCGTCCGTCCTTCGCGGAGCTTCGCACGCCGACCCTCGTCGTCGCCGGAGACCACGACCAGTCCGCGATGTCCAGCCGTGGACCGGACTGGTTCACCGATGCCTATACGCACAGCCCCGGTGCGACGGATCTCCTCACGCTCCACGGTGCCGAGCACTCCCTCGGCGGCATCGTGGGGTACGACGTCGCCGAGACCACCGACGAGCACCCCGAGCGGGTCGCCGTCATCCAGCGGATGAGCACCGCCTACCTGCGGACCGCTCTGCACGTCGACGACACCAGCTGGCCCGCTGCTCGCGCCGCGTTCACGGACGGCGGCCATCCGATCGGTCACATCGACAGCAAGTGAGAGGTGTGCCCGTGTCCCTCGCCGTGCGCGAGCAGCAGGCGAGGGACCAGGCGTCGCCAGGGAGGAGGTCACAGCGCGCAGCGCGCTCCGTCCTCGGGGAGTTCGAGGTCGACGAGGTAGTCGGCGACGATCTCGTCGATGCACTCGTTGCGGGAGACGATGGTGCCGTGTTGGTTGCCGTCGACGGTGAGCAGTCGGGCGCCGAGGGTGTCGGCGAGGCTGATGCCTCCGTCGTGAGGGGTCACCGGATCTCCCGTGGCCGACACCACGAGCACCTCGGGAAGCCCGTCGATGTCCGTCGCGTAGGGGTAGCCGAGTGTCGGTTCGGACGGCCAGTACTCGCAGCCGTCCTGGGTGGGGGGAGCGGTCCCCGGGTCGAGGAACGGCACGGCATCGTTGAGGTCTTCGCCGAGCCTCGCCATCTCCTCGGCGGTGAAGCGTTCTTCGTCCAGGCAGTTGATCGCGAAGAGCGCCTCGTACGAGTTCGTGTACTCGCCGCTCTCGGAGCGGCCGTATGACCCGTCGCGCAGCGCGAGCAGGGCATCCGGCCGACCTGCCTTCAGCTCCGCCAGCCCTGCCGCGATCGCGGGCCAACTCGCCTCGGAGTACAGCCCGGCGACGATGCCTTCGCCGGCGGCGAGGAAGCCGACCTCGCGGCCGTCGGCGGCGATCAGCGGTTCATCGACAAGCGGCCGCAGGAGCCGCTGCGCCTCGCTCGTCGCCCGTGCGGGATCGGCGCCCAGAGGGCAATCGGCCTGGGCCGCACAGAAGTCGGCGAAGCGCTGGAAGGACGCCTGCAGCCCCTCGCTGAGGTGGATCCGACGCTCCCGGGTGTTCTTGAGCGGGTCGACCGCGCCGTCGAGGACGAGGGCGCGGACGTTCTGCGGGAACATCTCGGCATAGACCGCTCCGAGGCGCGTGCCGTAGCTCACACCCGCGAAGGTGAGCTTCTCGTCGCCGAGCGCGGCTCGGAGGATGTCCATGTCGCGAGCGGTATCGCGGGTTCCGAGGTGTGCGAGCACGTCGCCTCGGCCCGTGCCATCGGCGCACTTCTCGACGATCTCGCGGGCGGAATCGTCCGTCCACTCTCCGAGTGCCGCGAGGGGAGCGTCGGCGTCTCGCTCGTCGTCGGTGTAGCAATCGACGGCGGGGCGGCTGAGGCCGACCCCCCGGGTGTCGAAGCCCACGATGTCGAAGCGGTCGGTGAGGGGCCCGCCCGACCACAGGGCGGCCACCAGAGGGGCGAACGTCGTCGCCGCCGCGCCTGGTCCGCCGGGATTCAGCACGACCGAGCCGATGCGGTCCTCGCCGGTGGCTGCGATGCGGGCCACCGCCAACTCGATGGTCTCACCCGCGGGGTCCCCGTAATCCAGGGGCACCGTGAGCATCGCGCACTCGGCGCTCTCCGCCGCATCGATGACCTGAGGGACGGCGGGTTGCGACCTCACGAGCGCGGGGTCACAGGCACCGAAGTCGAGCTCCTGCCCCCTGTACCGCTCGAGGTCCGAGTCCTGCACGGCTTCCGATTCCGGCGCGGCGTCCCGGTCGACCTGCGTCGCGGCGGTGCAGCCGGCCAGCAGCAGCGATGCGACCGCGGTGACAGCGGCGACCGGTGCCACCCATCGCCGTCGATGATCGTTCCTCCGTCGGCTGCGGATCGGCGAGCGGTTCCTCATGGTGTTTCCTTTCGTGGGGTCTCAACTGGCGAGTTCATCGATCCAGCTCGATCGCATCCGCAGGGCCCGCTCCGTGCTGCCGGCGACGGCCGCGAGCCCGATGAGCAGATTGATGTGCAGGGGGAGCTGGATGGGGGACGTGAAGGTGCCCACCGATGCGGCGATCAGCGGTATCTGCGAAAGAGCCTCGATGATCTGGGGAACCTCGACGCAGAGTCCGACGACAACGAGGGTGAGGGAGATGAGGCCGATCGCACGGCTCGCCCGGGGATGCCGGTGGTGCAGGCGGGCGCGGCGCCCCTCGGCCGATCGCGGATCGGGTGACAGCTGTTCTTCGGTGCCGTCTGCGCGCACGTAGTGGCAGCGCTTGAGCCCGAAGCCGGTGATCGCGACCTCGATGTGGCCGCCGGGCACCGCGAAGCGGGTGGGCATCTTCGCGTACGACCGGAGTGCGCCGTCGACGTAGAGGCGGGCGCGGACCTCCCCGTCGCTCATGTCACCCCCGTGGCGCACATCCACTGTGTAGATCGATGTCGAGCCGTCCGGCGACGCCAGGGTGATCGAGCGCAGCGATCGGCTGAACATCTGCCACCAGCGGTACCGCCGCAGTGGTTCTCCTGACCCGTGGCGGACGCGGCGGTTGCGCCAGTTCGCGATTCCCATCGTCGCGGTCCCTCGTCTCGATTAGTACAGCGTGCTAGTGAACGAGGGGCTAAGCTATCACACTGTGATAGATCGATGGTTTGCGGAAGGCGGGCATGGGCGCTGAATCGAAGGAGCCGGGGACCCGCTCGAAGATCCTCATCGCGGCGGCGACGATGCTCGGCGAGAACCCCACGGCGCGACTGAGCGTGCGGGGCGTGGCCGCGCGTGCCCAGGTGAGCACCGGCTCGCTGCGGCACTTCTTCCCCACCCAGCGGGAACTCGTCGAGACGGTGGTCGCGGGGATGTACGACCTGGAGATTCCCGACGACCCCATCGACGATCGCTCCCTCACGCCCGAAGAGCGCCTGACCGCGTGCCTGCAGTTGCTTCTCTCCCACGTGGGCGTGGGCGAACGCGCCAGGCAGCAGTGGGGAGCGCTCTACGAGGCGTACGTCGCCACGCCTCCCTCCGAGGACCAAGCCGCGACCTACCTCGCGCTCGAACGGATGGGGCGCCACCGCATCGAGCAGTGGCTGACGACCCTGGTCGACGAGGGTGCGATCGCTGCGGGTGGGATCGAGGAGCGCGCGCGGTTCCTCGCCACCGTGACGTCGGGCATCGCGACTGAACGCGCGCTGCCCTCCGAGACGGTGCGCGTCGATGCCGAGAAGGAGACCCTGCGTCTCGCCGTCCACGCGGTCATGAGCGGGCCGCCCGCCGCATGAGTTCTCCCTTCGACGGCATGCCCGTCGCGCGGACCGCCTCCGTCGTCGCCCCTCCCTAGGCGGGTGTCTCGCCGGGGCGCGCGGAAGATAGGGCATCCGTCCGATGTGGCGGTGGGGCCTCAGAGCGGAGTGTAGGGATACACCGAACCGCCGAGGAGAGATCATGTTCGAGCACCCCTATCTGACCCAGCAGGTGACCGCTCACGAGCAGGAGCGCATCGCGACGGCCGTCGAGCAGCGCCGCCGCCTGATCGAGCACGCGGACCAGATCGTGCCGCGGGCGGACGGGCCCGTGCGGCGGCTGCTGCGTCGCCTCGTGCAGCGCGGGGTCGTCTCGCGCGCGACTGTCGCGGAGCGCGAGTGCCGACCGTGCGAGCCCGCGGTCGCCCGGTGACCGACGCGGTCCTGCTGCCGTTCCCGCACCGCGACCCCGATGTCGGCGGTGGGTGGGACGATGGAGGCATGGCCCCAGCCCCCAGTGCCGCGATGGTCGGGCGAGACGCCGAGCTCGCCGAGGTGCGCCGTCTGTTCGACGGAGCGCGCGACGGCGTGCCCGCGGCCGTGCTGGTGGAGGGCGAGGCCGGGATCGGCAAGTCCCGCCTGGCGCGCGAGTTCGGCGCCGAGGTCGCGAACGCCGCCGACGTGCATGTCGGATGGTGCCTCGACCTGGGCGCGTCGCGCATGCCGTTCGGCCCTCTCACCGGCATCCTCCGCTCGATCGTGGCGCGGATGGGCGTCGAGCGCGTGCGAGCGGTCGTCGGCGTGGGCATCGAGGCGCTCGGGATGCTGCTGCCCGAGCTCGTCGACGCCCCCGCCGACCGCGAGCGCACGAGCCCGGAGCGTCTGCGCGACGCCGTGGCGTCACTGGTCGAGGCCGCGGCGGAGGAGTCGCCGCAGGTGCTCGTGGTGGAAGACCTGCACTGGGCCGACGACTCGACCCTGGCCATCCTGTCGTTCCTGCTGCGGGCGTGGAACCGCGGTCGCATCCTGCTGCTCATCACCTGCCGCACCGACGACGTGCGTCGCGGCGACGCGGTGAGCCGTTTCATCGGCGAGGCCACGAGGGCGCGGCTGCTGGAGCGGCTGACGGTGTCGCGCCTGGAAGACGAGGCCGTCCGCGAGCTGGTCGAGCAGATCACCGGGCGCGCTCCGTCGCCGTCCGCGCTCGAGCGGCTGCAGGTGCGGGCCGAAGGCGTGCCGTTCTTCGTGGAGGAGATCGCCGGGTGCTCCCAGGGCCCGCTGCCGGACAGCCTGCGCGACCTGCTGCTGGCACGCTTCGACCGTCTCGGCGACGACGCAGGGCGTGTGGTGCGGGTCATCTCCGGCGCCGAGCGTCCCCTGAGCCACCCGCTCGTCACGCGCCTGGCCGGGCTGCCCGAGGAGCGTCTCGACGAGGCCCTGCGCGAGGCCGCCCGCAGCGGCATCATCGTGGTGGAAGACGACGACTACCGGTTCCGGCACGCGCTGCTGCGCGAGGCCGTGCACGACGATCTGCTCCCGGGGGAGCGCGCCCGCCTGCACCGCGCCTACGCCGAGGCGCTGGAGGAGCAGAGCGAGGGGGCCGCCGACCGGGGCGATGCCGCCGCGCTCGCGTATCACTGGCAGCTCGCGCAAGACGACCGTCGCGCGATCACGGCCGCCGCCGAGGCCATGCGGCAGGCCAAGGCGCAGTATGCCTTCGCGAGTGCTGCGCGCTTCGGCGAGCTCGTGCTCGAGCTGTGGCCGCTCGTGCCCGACGCCGCCGCCGCGACGGGGTTCGGGCGCCTGGAACTGCTGCACGTGCTCGGGTCGGTGCTGCGCAACGCGGGCGACGGGGAGCGCGCTCTCGCGGTGGCCAACGTCGCGCTCGCCGAGGTCGATGCGACGACGGTCGACCCGCGACTGCACGCCCGCCTGCTGCGCAACAAGGCGCTGTTCCTGGTGAACCTGGGGCGGCTCGGGGCCGTGCCGCTGCTCCGCGAGGCGCTGGCCATCGCAGAGGAGCACGTGCCCGACGAGGCGTTCCGCGCCGAGCTGCTCAACCAGCTCGCCGGTCGCCTGATGATCGCGGGCGACCGGGAGGATGCGATCCGGCTCGCCGACGAGGCCGAGCGCCGGGCCGCGGCCGCGGGGTCGCGCGACCAGCAGTCGATCGCGGCGAACATGCGCGGCGGCTCACTGGCGCACCTCGGCGCCGTCGAGGCGGGCGTGCGGGAGTTCGAACGGGCGAGGGCGCTGGCAGACGGCTCGACCGCCGAGATGCGCTACCGCGTGAACTACTCCGACCTGCTGACGCTGCTCGGCCGGTACCGGGAGGCGGTCGCGGTGGCCGAAGCGGGGCTGCGCCGCGCGCGGGAGCTGCGTGTCGAGCGCACGTCGGGCACGATCATGGCGCAGAACATGATCGTCCCGCTGCTCGAGCTCGGCGAGATCGACCGCGTCGAGGAGATGCTGTCGCGCGACTTCGTGCAGGGCACGTTGCGGGTGTTCCGCATGTACATGAGCATGACGCGCGTGCGGGTGCTGGCGTGGCGCGGCCGGTCGACCGAGGCGGCGGAGATGCTGCGCGAGTGGCGGCCGGCGTTCGAGGAGACCGGCGGCTCTGAGCGCCAGATCTGGTACGACCTCGTGACGATGACGGTCGCGGTGGCGCAGAGCGAGGGCGACCTCACCGGTGCGCTCGACGCGATCCTCGCGATGGTGCACGACGAGAAGCCGGCGCTGCTGCATCAGCGTCGGCTGCTGCTGGAGGGCGGGGCGATCATCGCGGAGCTGCGGTCCCGTGGGGTCGACGTCGAGGCGGCCTCGGCCACGATCCGCGACGCCTGGCTGGCGCAGCCCGACCAGCTGCAGCACGACGCCTGGGGGCTGATTCTCGATGCCCTGCTCGACCCGCGACCGGAGAAGGTGGAGGAGGCGCTGCGCCGCGCTGACGGCGACGACGTGCCGGTGACCTTCCGCGCGGTGCTCCGCCTGGAGCGCGCGCAGGTGCACGTGCGAGAGGGCGAGCGCGCGGCCGCCTCCGCCGTGGTCGCCGAGGCCGCCGCGCTCGCGGAGGAGTGGGACCATGCCCCGCTGCGGGCCGCCATCGCACGATTCGCCGACGCCGCGGGCCTGCGTGCCGGAGCAGCGCCCGCCGACGCGGAACTGCTGACCGCCAGGGAGCAGCAGGTGCTCGACCTCATCGCGGAGGGGCTCAGCAACCGTCAGATCGGGGAGCGCCTGTTCATCAGCGTGAAGACGGTGAGCGTGCACGTGTCGGCGGTGCTGCGCAAGCTCGGGGTCAGCACGCGCACGGAGGCGGCGCTCACACGGCAGGCCCTCGACCCGACGTCGGGCAGGTCCGCCGTGGTAGCGTGACCGAGCACGCGTGTCGGATCTTCCGGTGCGGTGCAGGCCGCGTCAGCGGCCGGCTTAACAGAAAGTAGAAAACACATGGCCACTGGCACTGTGAAATGGTTCAACGCGGAGAAGGGCTTCGGCTTCATCGCTCCTGATGACGGCACGGAAGACCTCTTCGCCCACTACTCGGCTATCGCCGGCTCCGGTTTCAAGGAGCTCCGCGAGAACCAGAAGGTCGAATTCGACGCTGAGCGTGGCCCCAAGGGCATGCAGGCGGCGAACATCCGCGCTCTCTGAGCGTGCGCTGACTTCCTGAAGCCGGTCGGATCCATCGGATCCGACCGGCTTTTCGCATCCCTCCGGACCTCCGTGCGGTGTCATCGAATTGAGGATGACCTAACTTCGGGTTAGATTAGGCGAGGCTTACCAAAGGCCGGGCGCGTTCTCGTGCCGCCACCCCTCCTCCCATCCCGAAGGGAACGCCTGTGCGCATCTCTCGCCTGCTCGCCATCGGCGCGGCCGCCGCGCTCGCCGTGTCGCTCGCCGCCTGCTCGTCCTCGGCCCCCGAGTCGACCTCCTCCTCGGGCGGCAACCCCGCCTCCGACGACGCGTTCCCCGTCACGATCGAGCACGCCTTCGGCGAGACCACGATCACCGAGAAGCCCGAGCGCGTGGCCACGGTCGCCTGGGCCAACCACGAGGTCCCGCTCGCGCTCGGCATCGTCCCGGTCGGCATGAGCAAGGCCACCTGGGGAGACGACGACGACAACGGCATCCTCCCCTGGGTCGAGGAGAAGCTCGACGAGCTCGGCGGCGACACCCCGGCTCTGTTCGACGAGACCGACGGCATCGACTACGAGGCCGTGGCCGACACCGAGCCCGACGTGATCCTCGCGGCCTACTCCGGGCTGACGCAGGAGGAGTACGACACGCTCTCCAAGATCGCGCCGGTCGTGGCCTACCCCGAGGTCCAGTGGGGCACGTCGGTCGACGACATGATCGAGATGAACGCCACCGCGCTCGGGCTGAAGGACGAGGGCGAGGCACTGATCGATGAGCTGCACGCCGACGCCGACACCGCGCTCGAGGCCCACAGCGTGCTGAAGGACAAGAAGGTACTGTTCGCGTACTTCGACCCGAGCGACCTCAGCACCATCGGCTACTACACGGCCGCGGACACGCGCCCCGGGTACCTCCACTCTCTCGGCCTGCCGTTCCCCGCGATCGTGGAGGAGAGCGTGGGCAGCGACAAGTTCAACCTCGAGGTGAGCGCCGAGGAGGCGCAGAAGTTCGACGACGTCGACGTGCTGGTCACCTACGGCGACGACACGACCCTCGCCACGCTGCAGGCCGACCCGCTGCTGTCGAAGATCCCCGCGATCGCCGAGGGCCGCGTCGCGATCCTGCCCAACGCCACGCCCATCGCCGCCTCGGCGAACCCGTCGCCGCTGTCCATCCCGTGGGGCCTCGACGACTACCTGGCGATCCTGGCCGCACCGCTCGCGCCGTAACCGCGTCGCACCGCCGCCGAGAGTCATCGTGATCTCCGCACCCGTGCTCGCACCGGACGCCGCCGCCCTGCGGCGCCCGGTGCTGGCGCGCACCCTCTGGCTGTGCGCCGGGGTCGTGGTGCTGCTGGTGCTGGCGGTGCTCTCGGTGTCGTTCGGGGCACGCGCGGTCTCCCTCGACGACATCCTCGCCGCCCTGGGCGGACAGTCTGACACGATCGGGCAGGCCGCGGTGATCAAGCGCCTCCCGCGCACGGTGCTCGCGCTGCTCGTGGGCGCCGCGCTCGCGCTTGCCGGGGCGACCATGCAGGCCGTGACCCGCAACCCCATCGCCGAGCCCGGCATCCTCGGCATCTCGAACGGGGCGTCGTTCGCGGTCGTGCTCGGCATCGCGTTCTTCGGGCTGAGCAACCCGTACGGCCAGATGGCGTTCGCGATCGCCGGCGCCGCGGCGGCCGCGGTGTTCGTCTACGCCGTCGGGTCGCTCGGCCGCGGCGGCGCCACCCCGCTCAAGCTCGCCCTGGCGGGCGCGGCGACCTCGGCCGCGTTCGCCTCGCTCATCAGCGCGGTCATGCTGCCGCGGGTCGACCTGCTGCAGACCTTCCAGTCGTGGCAGATCGGCGGGGTCGGGGGAGCCGAGTGGCCGCGCATCGCGATCACCGCCCCCGTGCTCGCGGTCGGCGCGCTGCTGTGCTTCGTGACCGCCCGCGGCATGAACTCCCTCGCACTCGGCGACGACATGGCCACGGGGCTCGGCGAGCACGTGGCGCGCACGCGCGCGGTCTCGGCGCTCGGCTCGGTGATCCTGGCCGGAGCCGCGACCGCGATCGCCGGGCCCATCGGCTTCGTCGGGCTCATCGTGCCGCACCTGTGCCGCCTGCTCGTTGGCACCGACCACCGCTGGCTGCTGCCCTTCTCGGCCCTCGCGGGAGCGGTCCTGCTGACCGCGAGCGACATCGTCGGCCGGGTGATCTCGCCGTCGTCGGACGAGATCCAGGTCGGCATCATCACCGCGATCATCGGGGCGCCGTTCTTCATCTGGATCGTCCGCCGACAGAGGGTGAGGGAGCTGTGAGCGCCACGGAGCACACGCTCGTCCGCGCGGAGGAGTCCGCGGCCGCCCGCACGGCCAGGGTGATCGCCGGACGGCGGGCCCGTCACCGCCGGCACGCGCTCGTCACGGTCGCGCTGGCCGTGGTCGTGCTCGCCCTGTTCACGGTCGCGCTCATGGTGGGCAACACGTTCTATCCGCTCGACGAGGTGATCCGCGTGATCCTGGGCGAGACCGTGCCGGGGGCGTCGTTCACCGTGGGCGACCTGCGGTTGCCGCGGGCGATCCTCGCCATCCTCGCGGGGCTCGCGTTCGGCATGGCCGGCGTCACCTTCCAGACCATGCTGCGCAACCCGCTCGCCTCCCCCGACATCATCGGGATCTCGCACGGCGCCGGGGCGGCCGCGGTCTTCGGGATCGTCGTGCTCTCGCTCAACGGCCCGATGGTGTCGCTGCTCGCACTCGCCGGCGCCCTCGTCACCGCGCTCGCGATCTACCTGCTCGCGATCAAGGGCGGCTTCGCCGGCGCCCGACTGATCCTGATCGGGATCGGGGTCGCGGCGATGCTGCAGAGCGTCATCGCCTACCTGCTCTCCCGCGCCGCGAACTGGGACATCCAGACCGCCATGCAGTGGATCACCGGCAGCCTCAACAACGCCTCGTGGGAGCGGGTGCTGCCGATGGCGATCGCCGCGGTCGTGCTGGTGCCGCTGCTGCTGACGCAGGGGCGGGCCCTGGGCGCGCTCCAGCTGGGCGACGACTCCGCGGCCGGCCTCGGCGTGCGCGTCGGCGTCACCCGCGTGGTGTTCATCCTCGGTGCCGTCGCGCTGCTCGCCGTCGCGACCGCCGCCACCGGCCCTATCGCGTTCGTCGCCTTCATGGCGGGACCGATCGCCGCCCGGCTCACCGGACCGGGCGCGACCCTGCTGCTGCCCAGCGGTCTCGTCGGCGCGGTGCTGGTGCTGGCGGGCGACCTCATCGGCCAGTTCGCGCTCGGCACGCGCTACCCCGTCGGCGTCGTCACCGGGGTCGTGGGCGCGCCGTACCTGATCTACCTCCTCATCCGCACCAACCGCACCGGAGGCTCCCTGTGACCGCCGCCCACACCCTGTCCGCCGAGGGCGTGACGCTCTCCTACGGCGACCGCACCGTGGTCGAGGGGCTCGACCTGCAGATCGCCCCGGGCAAGATCACGACCATCGTCGGCGCGAACGGCTGCGGCAAGTCCACCCTGCTGCGCGCCCTCGCCCGGCTGCTGTCGCCCGTGGCCGGCCAGGTGGTGCTCGACGGCACGTCCGTGCACACCCGCCCCACCAGGGAGGTCGCGCGCATCCTCGGGCTGCTCCCGCAGTCGCCCGTGGCCCCAGAGGGCATCGCGGTGGCCGACCTCGTCGGGCGCGGACGCCACCCGCACCAGCGGGCGCTGTCGCGCTGGAGCGCGCACGACTACGAGGTCGTCGCCGATGCGCTCGACGCCACGGGCATCAGCGACCTCGCCGACCGCAGCGTCGACGAGCTCTCCGGCGGACAGCGTCAGCGCGTGTGGATCGCGATGGCCCTCGCGCAGGAGACCGACATCCTGCTGCTCGACGAGCCGACCACGTTCCTCGACGTCGCCCACCAGGTCGAGGTTCTCGACCTGCTCACCGACCTGAGCGTCGCCCGCGGCACCACGATCGTGATGGTGCTGCACGACCTCAACCTCGCCGCCCGCTACGCCGACGAGCTCGTCGCCATGAAGGACGGCCGCGTGCACGCCACGGGGTCGCCGCAGGACGTGGTGACCGCCGAGCTCGTGGAAGAGGTCTTCGGGCTGCCCAACCAGATCACCGTCGACCCGGTCTCCGGGAAGCCGATGGTCACCCCCATCGGAAGGCATCATGTCCGCTGAGACGACCACGACCGAACGCCCGACCTACCTCCTCACCCGCGCCGAGGTGCGCGCCGTGGAACGCGTGTCGCCCTCGTTCGTGCGGGTGACCCTCGGCGGGGACGACCTGCGTGAACTGGGCACCCCCGGCGCGGTGTTCGACAGTCGCATCAAGCTCGTGTTCCCGCCCGCGTCCGGGGTGCTGCCCGAGATCGACCGCTCAACGGACGACTGGTGGGGCTCCTACCTCGCGGTGCCCGAGGCCGAGCGCGGCGCGATGCGCACGTACTCGGTGCGCGAGCTGCGGGTGGCCGCCGACGACACGACCGAGGTGGACGTGGACTTCGTGCTGCACCTGGAGCCGGGGCTCACCGGGCCCGCATCGCGGTGGGCGAGCGCGGCCGCCGTGGGGCAGGAGCTGTGGCTCGTCGGTCCGCGGCGCGGGGTCGTTCCGCACGGCGGTGCCGAGTACCGCCCCGGTCGCGCCGACTCCGTGGTGCTGGCGGGCGACGAGACGGCCGCCCCCGCGATCGCCCGCATCCTGGAGGACGCGCCGCGCGACCTCCGCGGCGTCGCGTTCATCGAGGTGCCGTCACCGGCCGACGTGCTGCGCATCGACCCGCCCGCCGGGGTGGAGGTGCACTGGCTGCCCCGCGACGTGGGCGAGCCGCACGGCCTCCGGCTCATCCCCGCGGTGCTCGGCTACCTCGGAGACGCCGACGCGACCGACGAGATCCGGGTGAAGGACGTCGAGACGGAAGACCTGCTGTGGGAGACGCCGGAGTACTCGGGTCTCGGCGAGGACATCGACCCCGCGACCGCGACCCCGGTGGAGCGCTACTTCTGGATCGCGGGGGAGAGCGGCGTGGTCACGACCCTGCGCCGGCACCTGGTGAAGGACCTCGGCATCGACCGCCGCCAGGTCGCGTTCATGGGCTACTGGCGCCGCGGCGTGGCGATGCGGGGCTGACGTGACCGCGACCGACGGGCGGCCCGCCCTGCAGGGCGACTCCCTGGTGCTCGGCTACGGCCGTTCCCGCGTGGTGCACGACGTGTCGCTGCGCCTCGCCCCCGGGCGGGTGACGGCGCTGATCGGCCCGAACGGCAGCGGCAAGTCGACCGTGCTGCGCGCCCTCGCCCGCCTGCACCGCATCGACGGCGGCACGGTGCGCGTCGGCGGGGACGAGCCGCGGGATGCGGCCGCCCTGTCGGCGAAGGAGTTCGCGAAGACCGTGGCGATGCTGTCGCAGTCGCGTCCCCACCCGTCCGGCATCGAGGTGTCCGACGTGGTCGCGTACGGGCGGCACCCCCACCGCGGTCGCTTCGCCGGCATCACCGAGGCCGACCGGGCAGCCGTGGCCCGCGCGCTCGCGCTCACCGGGCTGTCCGACATGGCCGCCCGCCCGGTCGACCAGTTGTCGGGCGGAGAGCTGCAGCGCGTGTGGCTGGCGACCGCGCTGGCCCAGGACACCGGGGTGCTGCTGCTCGACGAGCCGACCAACCACCTCGACCTGCGCTACCAGGTGGAGACGCTCGACCTGGTGCGCGAGCTCGCCGACGACCACGGCACCGCCCTCGGCGTGGTGCTGCACGACCTCGACCACGCGGCCTCGGTGGCCGACGACGTGGTGCTGCTGCACCGCGGGCGCGTGCACGCCGCCGGGACCCCCGTCGAGGTGCTCACGGGCGAGAACCTGTCGGAGGTCTACGGGCTGCGCATCGACACCGTCGTCGACGACGAGACCGGGCTGGTGCGCGTGCGACCGCGCGGCCGCCATCACGCCCGGCATCGCGCCGGCACCGCACTCTGATCCACCCCCACCCCTGGAGGAACACCCGATGAAGAAGACCCCCCTGGCCGTGCTCGCCCTCGGTGGTGCGCTGACCCTCGCGCTCGCCGGGTGCGGCACCACGCAGACGCCGTCCGCCTCGGACGCCGCAGCGCCCGTCTCGACCAGCGAGGGCTGCGCGGACGACGCGACCGCGACCTCGACCGGTGCCGTCTCGGTGACGGACGACCTGGGCCGCACGGTCGAGCTCGACCGGCCGGCCGAGCGCATCGCGGTGCTGGAGTGGCAGCAGATCGAGGACGCGCTGACGCTGTGTGTGGCCCCGGTCGCCGTCGCCGACGCCGAGGGCTACTCCACGTGGGTGTCGGCGGAGGAGCTGCCGGACGACGTGGTGGATGTGGGCACGCGGCAGGAGCCGAACCTGGAGACCCTGTTCGGCACCGACCCCGACCTGGTGATCGTCGAGGTGCGCGGGACGGACGACCCGATCGTGGCCCAGCTCGAGGAGTACGACGTGCCGGTGCTCGCGACGGTGGGCGCCGACGCGAAGGACCCCATCGCGAAGATGCTGAACACGCTCGACCTGATCGCGCAGGTCACGGGTCGTGAGGAGCGCGCCGACGACGTGACCGCGGAGTTCCAGCAGCACCTCGACGACGCGAAGGCCGAGCTGGCGGACCGCGAGCTCGCGACACGCGACTTCGTGTTCTTCGACGGCTGGGTCGATGGCGGCAACGTCGCCCTGCGGCCGTTCGGCCAGGGCTCGCTCGTCGGCGAGGTCGGCGAGCAGCTCGGACTCGTGAACGCCTGGACCGGGACGGTCGACCCGGTGTACGGCCTGGGGCAGACCGACGTGGAGGGCATGACCACGGTCGGCGACGCCAACCTGTTCTACACCGGTACGGAAGACCCCGACTCGGAGAACATCATGGACGCCCTCGCCGACAACCCGGCCTGGACGTCGCTGCCCGCCGTGGCCGACGGCCGCCTGACCGCGTTCCCCGCGGGCATCTGGACGTTCGGCGGCCCCCGCTCGACCGCGCAGATCGTCGACGGCTTCGTCGAGGTGCTCTCGAAGTGACCGAGACCCTCCGCCTCGACGACGCGACGGATCCCGCGGCGCCGGAGCGTCGCGCGACCGCCGTCTCCGTCGAGGCGGAGGGCCGCGGGCCGAAGGCCCTCCTGACGGGGGTCGGGGTGCTCGTCCTGCTCGCGGTGCTGCTGGTCGCGGTCGCCGGCTGGCATCTCACGCAGGGCACGAGCGGGGCCGTGCTGCCCCCGGCCGACGTGCTGTGGGGCTCGCGGATCCCGCGCCTGGCCGCGGGCGTCGCGGTCGGGGTCGCCCTGGGCGTGGCGGGGATCCTGCTGCAGTCGCTCGCCCGCAACGCGCTTGCCTCGCCCGACACGCTGGGGGTGACCGCGGGAGCGTACCTGGCGGTCACGGCGCTCGCCGCGTTCGGGATCGCCGTGCCCGTGTGGGCGTCCGGAGCGGTGGCGTTCGCGGGCGGGCTCGTGGCGGCCGGGATCGTGCTCGGGCTCGCGGGCGGTGCCGGCTCGTCCACCACGCGCCTCATCCTCGCCGGCACGGCCCTGGCGCTGGCCTTCCAGGCGGGCACCTCGACCCTGCTGATCCTGTTCGACGAGGAGACCACCGGGCTGCTCGCGTGGGGGAGCGGGAGCCTGTCGCAGCTCGGGCTGAGCGCGTTCCTCCAGGCGGCCCCGGTCGTGGGGGTCGTCACCGTGCTGGCCCTGGTGCTCGCCCGACGCCTCGACATCCTGGCGCTCGGCGACGACACGGCCTCGTCGCTCGGGGTGCCGATCCGTTCCACGCGGGCGATCGGCATCCTCCTCGCGGTCACGCTGACGGCCGTGTCGGTCACGCTCGCGGGACCGATGGGCTTCGTCGGACTGTGCGCGCCGGTGCTCGCGCGGCTGCTGTCCCGCGTGGTGCCCAGCCTGAACCGGCACCTGCTGCTGATCCCAGCCGCGGGGCTGCTCGGCGCGATCGTGGTGATCCTGGCCGACGCCCTGCTGCGGGCGCTGATCGGCGCCGAGGCCGCGATCCTCATCCCGACGGGGGTCGCGACGACGCTGCTGGGCGCGATCGTGCTGGTGCTCATGGCCCGACGGCTGCGCGACGCCGGCCCCACCCGCGAGCCGCCGCGCGTGCGCTTCGGTGTGCGCAGCCGCGTGCGCTTCCGCGTGACCCTGGTGGTCGTGGCGCTCGGGGTGGCCGGGGTGCTGCTGCTCGGGCTGCTCGCCGGTCACACGTGG
>NZ_JBSHIM010000001.1:303126-304180 GCF_053618975.1 Microbacterium sp. NPDC055599
CACGTGGCTGCTGACGGGCGACATCGCCCTGTGGCTGCAGGGGCAGGCGGCCCCGCCGATCGCGTTCGCGCTGGACGAGCGGGCCCCGCGGGTCGTGGCCGCGGTCGTGGCGGGAGGCGCGCTCGCCCTCTCCGGCACGCTGATCCAGGGGGTGAGCCGCAACCCGCTCGCCGACCCCAGCATCCTCGGGGTCACCGGTGGCGGCGGGCTGGGGGCCGTGCTGGTGATCACGAGCGCGGCGTCGTCGACGGGCGGCATGATCGCGGGTGCCGTGACGGGCTCGCTGCTCGCGTTCGCCCTGGTCTACCTCCTGTCGTGGCGAGGAGGTCTGAGCGCGGACCGGTTCCTGCTCGTGGGTATCGGGGTGTCGTACTTCACGGTCTCGCTCACGACGTTCTTCCTGCTGCGGTCGAACCCGTGGGACACCCCGCGGATCTACACGTGGCTGTCCGGCACGACGTACGGTCGCGCGTGGGAGCAGATCCTCCCGCTGGTGATCGTGCTGGTCATCGCACTGCCGTTCGTGGTGTCGAGCCGCCGCGAGCTCGACGTCCTGTCGCTCGACGAGGACACGCCGCGGCTGGTGGGCATCCGGCTGGAGCCGGTGCGCCTGCTGCTGCTCGCGGTGGCGGCCGTGCTCGCCGCGCTGAGCGTCACGGCGATCGGGGTGATCGGCTTCGTGGGGCTCGTGGCGCCGCACGCCGCCCGGGCGCTGGTGGGGGCGCGGCATGCGCGGGTGATCCCGGTCGCCGTGCTGCTGGGCGGGCTGCTGGTCGCGGTGGCCGACACGATCGGTCGCACGGTCATCGCGCCCGCGCAGCTGCCGGCCGGCCTGGTGGTCGCGCTGATCGGCGCCCCGTACTTCGTCTGGCTGCTCTGGCGCTCGCGCGACGCCTGACCCCGCTCCTCGGCCCGCCCTGTCCGTTCGTCCCGTGGCGGGATCGAAAACGCACCCCCGGGCCGGTTCGGGGGCGCGTTTCTGATCCCCCCTCCGCCCGCCCCCCCGCGTTCGGTCGGTGGCGGGATCGAAAACGCACCCCCGGGGGCGTCCGGA
>NZ_JBSHIM010000002.1:0-9305 GCF_053618975.1 Microbacterium sp. NPDC055599
CATTTGACAAGTGCACGCTGTTGAGTTCTCAAGGATCGGATGCTCCCACGACCCAGCCATCACAACCAGGCCCGCAGGGCAACTTCTCTATCTTACCGATCTCGTTTCCGTTGTCAAATCGCCGTTCGGCGACCTGCTCGAGGGAACGAGTCAGCACCTTCATCCGGATTGCTCTATCGAGCTCTTCTGGAATCGGGAGGTGTTCGATGCTTGACGGGAGCCGGTCCGAGGACCTCCGCTCAACCGTTTGGGGCGAACAGGTAATAACTTACGTGGATTCCGAGGGTCGGGCAAATCGCCCCATCCGCCCGGGCGTGTCGCACCCCACCCGGTGGATTCCGGCTCGGATCCTGCGGAGCGGACGCCGGCCGACGGGTCCGCGACGCGCGCTCACGTTCTGCTGCGGCATCGAACCATTCGCGCCGAGATGATGCTGCAGACGGAACGGAAGCTCCGGGCGGAGACGAAGAAAGCCGCCGGTGACCCGGCGGCTTTCTCCATGTGTTGTTGTGGACCTAAGGGGATTCGAACCCCTGACCTCCTCGATGCGAACGAGGCGCGCTACCAACTGCGCCATAGGCCCGTGAACGAGTTCTACGTTATCACGATGCGCGGGGTGCTCGTGTCGCCGCGGTCAACCGGCCGCTCGCCGTGCGAGAAGCTCGCGAACGTGCGCCTCGATCTCGGCGTCGTCCACGAAACCCATCCGCGCGTACGGAGAATCCGCCGCGGGTGCGGGGATCGCGACGGGGGGAGCGGGAGCGAGGCGCTCAGCGCGCTCCCGCAGCTCGGCGCCTCGCGCGGCGTCACGTCGCGCCTGCTGCGCATCCATCTCGGCACGCGCGAGGTGCGCTCGCGAGCCGGTGACCGAGACCATCGGTTCGGGAAGCGGGCGCGGCGTCCAGGTCGCCCGCCCCTGGTCGTGAAGCTCCGGAGCGACGCGCCGCGCTTCCGCCGGCTCCGCGACCCGGGGTCGGCGAGCCGCGCGTACCGCCACCGACGCCATGCGCTGCAGGATCAGTGCGGCGATGAGGGTGAGCGCGCCGCCCACCCACAGGAGCACGGAGGATCCGGCGGCAAGGAGCTGCCATACGCCGAGCCCGGCCGCAACGAGGCCGAGCAGAAGCGTGGACGTCGCAAGCATCCGCGTGCGCCGACGCGCGCGTGCACGCCGGACCGCCGGGTCCGCCTTGGTGGCAGCGAGCTGCTCGCGCAACGCCTCGAGCTCGGCCGCCTCGCGCTGCGACTGCACGCGCTTCGCGAGCTTCTGCTGAGCGAGCACCGTCCGTGCATTGAGCTCGACGTGCACCTCGCTCGGCGTCTCACTGGTCTCTGCCAGCACGCGGAGGGCCTGGTTCAGCCGCACTGCGTTGCGCTCCGCGGCGTTGTACTGGAAGCGTCCGCGCCAGGACGGCAGGAGATAGAGCATCCACAGGAGCACGGCGACGAGCACGATCACTCCCCCGCTCAGCACCGGCCCGTCCATAACGACAACGGTAAGGGCAGCGGGGTGGCGCCGCCGTGCAGCCGGGCGCGTGTCGCGGTGTGTCCGGGCGGAATGGGACTCGATCAGAGCGAGATGCGGTCCGAAGGAGGGACGGCCGCGGCCTCAGGCGGGACCTGACCGCTCAGCCAGCGGGCGAGCACACCCTGGGGCACGTCTTCCCGGGTGAGTGCGAAAGCGTAATGATCGCGCCAGTCGCCATCGATGTGGATGTACCGGCGACGAAGGCCCTCGTACCGGAAGCCGAGCTTCTGCACGACGCGGAGACTCGCAGCGTTCTCGGGTCGGATGCAGATCTCCATCCGATGCAGACCGTACTCCGTAAAGCAGGCGTCGGTCGCGAGGGCGACAGCGGTCGGAGTGATCCCCCGCCCGGCGAACCGCTCGCTGACCCAGTAGCCGATGGTCGCGGAGCACAGGGATCCCCGCGCCACTCCCCACACGTTCAGCTGCCCCGCGATCTCACCGTCGCACTCCATGACGAACGGATAGCCACCGCCGTCGCGGTACTGCTGAAGCAGTCGCCGGATGCTGAGGCGCATGTCGAACGACACGGCGCCATGCGGCACTGTCGCCTCCCACGGCTGCAGCCACGACCGGTTCGTCAGCAGCTCGTGCTGAAGCGGCCTGGCGTCCTTGGTCCTGATCAGGCGCAGCTCAACCGGCCCGTGCCGCATCCCCGCCATCATCTCCATGCCGCACCCCGACCGCCCGCGCGATCGCCTAGAGGCGCTCCGCGAAGTCCTTCAACCAGGGGCGGAGCTCGGCTCCGAGATCATCGCGGTCGGTCGCCAGCTGCACGATCGCCTTGATGTAGTCCACACGGTCACCCGTGTCGTAGCGGCGCCCGCCGAACACCACGCCGACGACGCCGGGACCGCCCTCGGCCGTCGCGAGCTCCTGCAGCGCGTCGGTCAGCTGGATCTCGCCGCCCTTGCCAGGCTCGGTCCGCTCGAGGATCTCGAAGACGGACGCGGGGAGCACGTAGCGGCCGATGATCGCGAGGTTCGACGGCGCATCCTCCTTGGCGGGCTTCTCGACGAGACCGGTGACCCGCACCGCGTCGGATCCCTCGATCGGCTCGACGGCAGCGGCGCCGTACATGTGGATGCTGTCCGGGTCGACCTCCATGAGCGCGATGACGGCCGCGCCCGTGCGTTCGTGCTGGGCGATCATCTCCGTGAGCAGCGGGTCGCGCTCGTCGATCAGGTCATCACCCAGCAGCACGGCGAACGAACTGTCACCGACGTGCGTGCGGGCACGCAGCACCGCGTGCCCGAGCCCCTTGGGCTCGCCTTGACGCACGAAGTGGATGTCGGCCAGATCGCTCGACTTCATCACGCGCTCGAGCCGACCGGTGTCGCCCTTCTCCATGAGCTTGACCTCGAGTTCGGGTACCGAGTCGAAGTGGTTGGAGATCGCGTTCTTGTTCCGCCCGATGATCACCAGGATGTCCTCGATGCCGGCATCGGCAGCCTCCTCGACCACGTACTGGATCGCCGGCTTGTCCACGACGGGGAGCATCTCCTTCGGCATCGCCTTCGTCGCTGGCAGGAAGCGGGTCCCCAGTCCTGCGGCGGGAATGACGGCCTTGATCTTCTCGTTACCCATCCCCACAGCCTACCGCCGGGCCCCGCCCTAGACTCGGAGCATGTGGAAAGACGTCGAGCACGCCAAGCGAGCCCTTCGGGCAGACCTGCGTGAACGGCGTCAACTCCTCTCCGACCCGCAGCGTGAGGCGGCGGCGAACGCGATCGGCGAACGCCTCGACGCGCTGGTGGATGAGCTCGGCGCACGGTCGATCTCCTGCTTCCTCTCGACCACCACCGAGCCCGGGACGCGCGACTTCGTGACCCGCGCTGTGCGGCGGGGAATCCGCGTGCTGCTGCCCGTCACGCGCGCCGACGGGCTGCTCGACTGGGCGGTCGCCGACGACACCGACGAGGTCGCCGAGGGTCTGCACGGACTGCCGGAGCCGACCGGCGAGGTGCTCGGCCCGATCGCGGTGAACGACGTCGACCTCATGATCGTCCCCGCCGCCGCCGTCGACCGCTCCGGCATGCGCATGGGCTGGGGACGCGGCTACTTCGACAAGACGATCGGCTCCATGGAGAAGTGCCCGCCCGTGTATGCCGTCATCTATGATTCCGAGATACTCGACGCACTGCCGCGGGAGGTGCACGATCAGCCGGTGGACGGCATCGTCACCCCGACGCAGACCCTGAACCTGTCGCCCCGGCGACGCTGAACCGCAAGGACCCCATGCCCACCTACGCCTATGCCTGCACGACGTGCGGTCACCAGTTCGACGCTGTCCAGAGCTTCTCCGACGACGCGCTCACGGTCTGCCCCGAGTGCGGCGGCCCGCTGCGCAAGCAGTACGGCTCCATCGGTGTGACCTTCAACGGCTCCGGCTTCTACCGCACGGACTCGCGTGCCGGAAGTGGCACATCCGCGACGGGTTCGGCATCATCGAAGGCGGGTTCGACGACGGGGGCCAAAACGACCGCCGCATCGACCCCGGCCTCGAACTGAGGTCGCACGATATTTGGGGGTTTCCCGTGATCAAGGGATTCAAAGAGTTCATTCTGCGCGGCAACGTCATCGACCTCGCGGTCGCCGTCGTGATCGGCGGTGCGTTCACCGCCGTCGTCAACGCGATCGTCGCCAGCATCATCAATCCGCTGGTGTCGCTGTTCTTCGTCGCGGACGCAGCGGGGAAGTTCGGCCCGAAGATCACCGGCCTGTACGGGCAGGAGGTCACCTTCCCGATCGGTGACCTGATCACCGCGGTCATCAGCTTCCTCGCGGTCGCCATCGTGGTGTACTTCGCCTTCGTGATGCCGATGAACATCTACAAGGAGCGTCGCGCGAAGAAGAACCCGGTCGTCGAGGAGGCCGCCCAGGCCAGCGAGACCGAACTCCTCGCGGAGATCCGCGACCTGCTGCAGAAGCAGCAGCGCGGCGCCTGACACCGGGCCGCGCCCCCACGCGGCACAGAACTCACGACGCACGGTCCTCCCGAGGGCCGTGCGTCTTTCTTGTGCAGGGCACTGCCGTGTCAGTAGTGCGGCGGCACGTCGCGCAGGAGTTGCTCGTCGTTCGGGCCCTTGGCGCCCGCGGGAGCGGTCCGGCGTTCGTCGCCGGTCGCGGTGGTCGCCGCCTCAGGGGCCGTGTCGCTCCCGGGAACCGGTGTCAACCGGGCCCGGCGAGCCCCGGGCACCCGAACCACGCGCTGCCGAGGCTCCGCGTCGCCGCTGTCACTCACGCCCGCGGTCGCCGAGGTCGATGGGCTGCGTGTCGTTCTCGGCCCGAGCCGTCGACTCCGCGATGCCGAGCACGGACGCGATGCGCGTCGCCACGGTGCGCGGGTCGCTGTACAGGTCGAACGCGTGCACGCGCACATAGTGCCACCCGAGGCGGCGGAGCACGTGCGGGCGCAGGCGCAGCGTCTCGCGCAACGATTCGCCGCGCGACTCCGGGTCGGACTCGATCACGACCGCCTTGCCCCGATGCTGCGCTACGAGCGGAAGCAGTCCCCGGTAGTCCACGTCGACCGAGGCTCCGAGTCGTCGCAGTTCCCGCGCAAGTGCCAGCGTCAGCGGATCGGCGAGATCCTCCAGACGTGCGTCACGCGCGCGCGCGGCCAGACCGCCCAGGATCGACATGAGGGTGGCGGCGCCGTGCTCCAGCCGACCGTCGTCGAACGCCGACGGCCGAATCGACGACACCAGGACCATCGACCGGCGCGCCCTGGTCATGCCCACGGTGAGCAGACGCTCGCCGTCCGGGGTCGACAGGTCGCCGAAGTCGCTGAGCACCCGTCCGTGCTTGGTCAGACCGAATCCGAGCGAGAAGATCACGCGGTCGCGGCTCTCCGCCACCGACTCCTCGAGCGTCAGGACCGCGAACGGTTCGGCGGTGTCACGGCCCACGAAGTCAGCGACATCCGAGCGGCCGGCGAACGCGGAGGTCACCGCCGCGCGCACCCGCTCGGCGTGGCGCGTGCTCGCCGTGACGACCATGAGCGACTCGGCGGGACGGTGGACGGCATGCTCCACCACGAGCGTGACCACCCGCGCGACCTCGGCGTCCGGGCTCTCGACCGCTCCGGAGACGGGGTCGGGAGTGCCCGTTCCCCCCTCCACGTAGTCGACCGTGAGGCTGCCTCGGCCGAGATAGGACCCGGCCCACGGGAGGGAGACGATCTCCCCGCCGTAGAACGCGTCGTTGATGAGCTCCGCGAGGTCCTCACCACCCGCGCGATAGCTCCGGGTGAGGGTCATCACGGGCAGCAGCTCGGACAGGCGCTCGAAGACCGACACCTCGTCGAACGGGACCTCGGCCTCCCACTCCTCGGACGGATCGACGGCGATGTGGAACGGCGTGGGCCGCTGTGTCACCGGATCACCGAACGCAACCACCTGGCGCGCGCGACGGATCGCCGGGGCGGCCTCCGCGAGATTGATGGCAGCGGCGTCGACCAGCAGCACGGTGTCGAACTCCACCGAGTCAGGGATCTCCGGCACGAGGTACGGCGACGAGATCCACACCGGGGCGAGCACGTCGACCAGGGTCGGCGCCGCGCTCACGACCTCCGCGGTCGTGGTCGACGGCTGGGTCAGCGCACGGCGCAGATGCTGCGACTGCTGCGGCTCGTCGACGATCGCGATACGCCACTGGTTGGCCAGCTGCCACGCCAGCAACGGTCCCGCCATCGCCGCATGCGCCTCGTCCACAAGCCGGAAGTCGCGCTCGAGCCGGTCGACGACGGCCGTGTTCGCACCCAGCAGGGACCGGTTGTCCTGCAGCGCCCGCTCCAGCAGCGACTGCCACCACGCGAACTCGAGCTCCTCCCCCACCTGGGCCTCGGACACATGTCGCACCGAGAGCTCAGTGAGCAGCGGCTCCAGCCCGAGGAGAGCCAGCTTGTCGCGCAGCTGCGCGCGCTCCACGAGGTTCTCGAACACCTCGGACTTCGCCGCGAGACCCGCCAGCATCCGCACCAGCCGCGCGACCGGGAGGGAGGACAGAGGCTCACGGCGCCCCAGGGCCGCATCCAGTTCCGCCAGCTCCGCCTCGACCCGCTGCCAGGCCACGTAGACGTCGGCGAGCCCGAGCGGGATCTCCGGAGCGACGCCCGCATCGACATAGCGCTGCCACTGCGTGCGCTGCGTCTGGATGCGCAGCAGCGCCTCGTGCATCTCGGTCACGTGCACACCCGGACGCACGTACTCCTTCGCCAGCCGTCGCAGCCGACGACGGTTCGCGCCGGACATCCCCGGCGCATCGCGTCGTGAGCCGTGCGCCTGGATGAGCTCGCCGAGCGGACGCTCGAACACGGTCGGGCTGAAGCGATCGAGCGTGTCGCGGATGCCCTGCAGCAGGCGGAGGTACTCGCCGAGCTCGTCGATCGTGGCGAAGGGGCGCATATGCGTCTGTGCGATCAGCTCGTAGCCGCGCTCCAGGAGGGCCGGGACGCTCGTCGCGTGCAGTCGTCCGGCGAGCTCGTGTGCGGCACGGGCGGCCTCGGTGCTGGCGAACGTGACGCCGTACCAGGGAGAGTCGTTGGGCCCGACGCGGAACTCGCCGAGACGAGCCGCGTGCGCGAGGGCCTCGGCTGCGTCCGTCCGATCGGCGGCGAGTCGCCGGAGCGCGTCGATCCCCAGCCTCGCTGTGGTCGAGGGCGGAACCGGAAGGGAGGCGAGGCGGGTGAGATGGCGCGTGGCGTCGAGGACCGAGGCGTCGAGCCCCGGCACGGGTGACGTCAGTGCCTCACGGTAGTCGCGCAGCACAGTGCGGAGCCGGACGAGTGCGTCGTCGACCTCGCTCACCTTCGGCGCCGTCGCCTTCTCGTTGCGGCCGATCGCCTTCACGAGGTCGCGTCGCACGCTGGCGGGCGACACCGCGAGGCTGTCCAGCCCGATGCCGGCGAGACGGTGGCGCACGCCGTCGAGAGTGGACCGTCGCGCTGACACCACGAGCACGCGCTTGCCCGCCCGGACCAGCTCGCCCATAGCGTTGATGACGGTCTGCGTGCCCCCGGTCCCCGGAAGCGTCGCCACGGTCAACGAGTGCCCGGCCGCGATGCGTGCGAGCACCGCCTCCTGTTCGGCGTCGGCATCCAGAAGAAGGTTGTCCGACGCGGGGGCACGATCGTCCGGGCCCGTGTGATGCGGCACCGCCCGGGGCGCAGCGAGCTGTTCGCGATCCCCGACGTGGCCGCCGAGCGCGTTGAGCACGGTGTGGTCGAGGGTTGCGCCATCGCGGGACATGGCGGAACCGACGTCGGCGAAGGTCGATACGACGAGGCGCGGCTCGACGGAGAAGGTGTCGATCGATCGCGTGAGCGCGCGGAGACTGTCGATCACCGGCTGCGGCTTGAAGATGCCGCCGTCGTACGCGAGAGCAGCGAGGGCATCGGCATCGATCGTGAGACCGAAGTGCTCCCTCGCGATGCGCACGAGCTCGGGGTTCACCTCGAAGGCGCCCTGGAGCTTGAGCTCGAAGTCGGTATGGTGACGGCGGATCGCGAGCGGCCGCAGCAGCACGGGCGCGGCGAACCACGCGCCACCGATCCGCCATCGCGCGACACCGACCGCCAGGTGCACGGCCTCGATGCCACGGACCGTGCGCAGCTCGGTGTTCTTCGCGGTGATGCGCTCGGCCGCGAGTCGGGCGGTGCGCAGTCCCACCTCGTCGCGGAAGAGATTGGACAGCAGCGTGGACTTGCCGGTGATGAACTGCGGGAGGCTGCCGGGGTGGGCCTTGGAGATGTCGATGCCGGACTCCGGCCCGTCACGGAAACTGGTGAGCGGGGAGGGACCTCCGAGATCAGCCGCCTCCGCCTTCAGCCTCGTCCGCTCGGCCTCGGCGGCATGCGCGATGTCCACGCCGGTCGAGGTCTCGTGGAGGTCGCCGAGAGGCACAGCGGTCTCCGCCGCCGTGCCGTCCGCAGACTTCCCTTCACGTCGCCACACACTCACACCCTAGGCGCGCGACCGCCGGAGGCCGGTATCCCTGGCGGGTTTCCGCCGAAAATCCGCGCGTCCGTCCGGCGTTCACCCTCCCTCCCCCGCCAAGGCCTCGGCTCAGGTTCTCCACGGTCCGTGAAACGCGACGAGCGCAGCATCGTCCTCATCGGCCGCGCCCACCAGGATGGTGCCATGACCTTCCGCTACGACTTCGCCCCGACGCCGTTCGGCGATGCCCTCGCCGTGTTCTCCGACGAGGGCATCGTGCGCTTCGACCTCTCCGAGTCGGAAGACCCGAGCGTCCCCTGGCTGCTGGAGGGGGTGTCCCGGCAGCTGGGCGCCGTTCCCGCCCCTGCCCCCGGCGCCGCCGACGAACTGGCGCAGCTGCTCCTCGACTACTTCGACGGCGATCCGGTGCGGTTCGACACGCACCTGCGCATCGACTGGCGACTCACGGACGGCTTCGCGCGGCGAGCGCTGCAGACCATCTGCGAGATCGAGTGGGGGCAGACCATGAGCTATGGGGAGGTCGCAATCCTCGCCGGCCACCCCGGAGCGGCCAGAGCGGTCGGCACCGCCTGCCGCGTCACGCCCTTCTCCATCATCGTCCCGGTCCATCGTGTGGTGCGGTCCGACGGATCACCGGGCCAGTACGGCGCGCACCCCGACCGCAAACGATTCCTCCTCGACCTCGAGTCCCACTGAGCCTCCCGACCCCACGCACCCGACCCCGCAGAGAAGTGGGGGGGGGGGGGGGGGGGGGGGGGGTGCCTCCCTGTTTTTCCTAGGGGGAGGGGGGTGTGGGGGGGTGCCGCCCTTTTGGTGGT